>CAZZZG010000021.1:0-50171 GCA_964658525.1 uncultured Edaphobacter sp. | reverse complement strand
ACGCTGAAACGAACGGTGCTGGATGCCCAGGGGCAGACAGTTGCAGATGCATTGCGGCGGATGGAATATCGTGGCGTTGCAGATGTACGGCAGGGGAAATATTTTCTGCTGACTCTGGAGGATGGACTGGAACAGAACGCCGCGCAGGCCGAGGTGGAGCGGATTGCACGCGAGGTTCTGACAAACCCTGTCATTGAAGAGTTTACGTTTCGTCTCGAAGCCTGAGCGAATTGTTGACTGTTCGGTACTCGACGCGAATTTGGCGTGAATTTTTCGCGTGGTGCGAACAGTTCCGGACTGGGGCCGGTTCGCGGAAGAACGCATGAGTGCTAGGCTTAAAAGGTCATAGAGGACTTGCCTTTTGAGTGAAGCGATCGTGGAAAGTGCTGCAGTGAAGGATGTTGACGGAGGGACGGGAGCGAGCCGTTTTGTGCGGGCCTGCCTGCGTCAGCCAGTAGACAAAACGCCGGTGTGGTTTTTGCGGCAGGCAGGGCGCTATATGCCAGAGTATATGGCCGTGCGGAAGCACCATTCCCTGCTGGAGATCTGCCGGACGCCTGAGATTGCAGCCGAAGTGACCATTACCGCAGCCGAACGGCTAGGTGTCGACGCTGCGATTATCTTTGCTGATCTGCTGTTGCCGTTTACTCCCATGGGTGTGGACTTCGAGTTTGTCGCGGGCGAAGGGCCAGTCGTGCACACGCCAGTACGTACTCTGGAACACGTGAAGGCGCTGCGAACGGATCGCGTCGAAGAGTTGGGATATGTTGCTCGCGCGATCGAAAAGGTTGCGGCGCACTTTGCCGCGCCGCGTGCCGATGGGGACACGCTGGGGATCATCGGATTTTGCGGCGCTCCGTGGACGCTTGCCGGATACATGATCGAAGGTGGGAAGCAGGGTGGGGGGGATCGCAACTATATCCATACCAAAAAGATGATGTACTCGGATGGAGCTGCGTGGTCGTTGTTGATGGAGAAGATTGTTACTGTTTTGGTTGCTTATGCGCAGCAGCAGGTTGAAGCGGGCTCGGATGTGATTCAGGTCTTCGACAGTTGGGTGGGCAAGCTAAGCGTTCGCGACTATCGGCAGTACTGTCTTGGCTGGACGACGGAACTGGTGCAGCGAATCAAAGCGCTGGGTGTGCCGGTGATCTACTTCGGGGTCGAAACCGCTTCCCTGCTGCCAGCGATGAGCGAGACGGGTGCGGATGTGATCGGGCTTGACTGGCGGACACCGTTGGAAGTGGGTTGGAAGGCGGTTGGTGCAGGATGCGCGGTGCAAGGAAATCTGGACCCGATTGCCCTGTTTGCGCCGGAAGATGTGCTGAAGCAACAGGTGCGCGAAATTCTTGATGCAGCTGCGGGACGGCCCGGACATATCTTCAATCTCGGCCACGGGATTGTGCCTGGAACACCGGTTGAGAATGTGATTCGCGTGGTGGAGTGGGTGAAGGAGTTGAGCGCTCGATGAGTTCGACGGACGGTAAGAGCGCCGTGTTGCTGCTCGCACATGGGACTCCCGACATGCTGGGCGAGATGGCGGAGTATCTGAGCAAAGTGACGGGCGGCCGGGCTATGCCGCACGAGGTTGTGCAGGAGCTACAGCATCGGTATGCGCAGATCGGCCTGAGGGAGGCGCCTGGGCTAGAGCCGCCGCCGCTGACGAAGTGGACTATGTTGCAGGCGCATATGTTAGAGCAGGCCCGGGGCGCAGGTAAGGTTTATGTCGGGATGCGAAACTGGCATCCTTATATCGCCGATGTGGTGGCACAGATGCGGTTAGATGGTGTGACGCACATCAAGGCGGTGTGCCTGGCTCCTCAAAACTCGCGAACTAGCGTGGGGCTTTATCGCAGGGCCGTGCATGCTGCGGCGACGGGGATGAAAGTTGAGTTTGTTGCGGGTTGGGCTGAGAGTCCTCTGTTGGCGGAAGCGTTTGCAGAGAAGTTGCGGCCTGTATGGGCGCGGGCCTGTGCTGAGACGGGACAGCGTATCCCCGTTTTGTTCACCGCTCATAGCGTGCCGTGTCGAACGATCATGACAGGCGAAGCTTCCGTCGCTGGCGCACGACCGGGAACTCCTGTGCAGGATTCGCCGGATCCCTATCCGGTAGAGGCTAAGCGTACTGCGCAGCTGGTGGCGGAGCGGATGGGCGCTGGTGGATTTGGTGACCGTGACTGGTATTTCGCGTTTCAGAGTCAGGGGATGAGCGGCGGTCCGTGGATTGGACCGACTGTGGAGGATACGCTGAAGGCGATCAAAGCGGAAGGACACGTGGGCGTCGTGATGCAGCCTGTTGGTTTCCTCTGCGATCATGTTGAGATTTTGTACGACATTGACATCGCGTTTCGAGAGTCTGCAGGTGAGTTGGGTCTCAAGCTGTGGCGAGCTGAGAGCCTGAACGACTCCATGGTGTTGGTGGACGCGCTGGCGGAGGTTGTGTCCGGACGCTATAAAGCAACCGTCGACGAAGTGATGGTTCCGGCATAGGTATAGGCTGTCATGAGGGCTAAAGGCGGAGGCTCTGGCCTCCGCTTTTGTTTGCGAATATTTTGGAGAAACGATGAAACGCGTTGCAATTGTAGGCGGTGGCGTCGCCGGGGTGACGGCAGCGTACGAGCTGTCGCAACTGGCCCGCAGGGGTGTGCCGCTGCAGGGAGTTTTGTTCGAAGCCTCGACGCGGTTGGGGGGAATCATCGAGACGGTGCATGAGGGTGGGTTTGTGATCGAATGCGGGCCGGATGCCTGGGTGACGGAAAAGCCCTGGGCGCGCGAGCTCGCAGAAGAGCTTGGGCTGGCTGATGAAGTGATGCCTTCCAATGACGCCACGCGAAAGACGTACGTGCTGATCGAAAAGAAGCTGCAGGCTATACCGGATGGCATGCGGATGATGGTTCCAGCTAATCTCGACGCTCTGGATCAGTCCGAACTGTTCAGCGCGGAGGCCAAGCGGGCTTATCGCGAAGAGGTGCGGAGAGCGCAGGAGCTACGGGTGGCCGCTCCCGAAGAAGACGAGAGTGTTGCGGACTTTGTGCGGCGGCACTTTGGAGACGAGGTGCTGGCAAAGGTCGGGGCTCCGCTGTTAAGCGGCGTCTTTGGTGGCGATGTGACGAAGCTGAGCGTGCAGGCGGTGATGGCTCCGTTTGTCACGATGGAGCGAGGACACGGTAGTCTCATCGACGCGCTCCAGAAGAGGACTGTAGCAGCGAAAAATAATTCGGTGTTTACGACGTTGCGGAGCGGCATGGGGACGTTGGTGGATCGCATGATCGCAGCGATTCCCGAGGATTGGATGCGAGTTGCTGCGGAGGTACGATTCGTCTCGTGTGGCGAAGAAGGATGGCTCGTCGGAACTGCCCGAGGTGTAGAGCGTTTCGATGCTTTGATGATGGCCGCGCCGGCCGAAGCAGCTTGTTCTCTTCTGCAGCCGGTTGACCCCGAGATGGCTCCATTGATGCGGATGGATGCCAGCTCTGCGGTAGTGGTCGGATTCGGATTTCCCGACGCGGCGAAATTTTCGGTGCCAACCGGATTCGGTTTTCTGGTGCCGCCCGGATCCGATAGTCTGCTACTCGCGGCCACCTTCGTCGATCAGAAGTTCGAAGACCGCGTGCCACAGGGCGGACGGCTAGTGCGAGCCTTCTTCGGAGGCAAAGCTGCCGAACGGTTGATGCGCTGTGGCAACGACGAAACAGCTGCAGTAGCGCGGATGGAGCTCGCGAGGGTTTTGGGGCCTCTGCCCGAGCCGCAAGTGACCGTGGTGCGACGATGGCCTCGGAGCCTGCCGCAGTATGCAGTGGGCCATCTGGAGAGAATGAAGAAACTCGATTCGCGAGTAAGAGCACTCAAGGGATTATGGCTGCTTGGCAATGGATATCGTGGTGTGGGAGTGCCGGATCTGGTGCGCGACGCGCGAACTGCGGCACGAGAGTGCGCAGGCCAGTCTCCGCCGAGTCGCTAAGTTGTAAAGATTTGACCCGGCGAGGTGAGCGGGATAGTCTTTTTCTACACCTGGTGTTGGGAAGACAGTGCAAATCCGTCGCTACCCCGTAACTGTAAGCGCTGAGAGTTTTGACGATTGGTATTAAGCCACTGGGATGCGTCCTGGGAAGGTAAGTCAAAATTTGCTGAAGCGTAAGTCAGGAGACCTGCCAGGACCGATCAGGCTGATTCAGCTTCGCTGGGAGAGCTGAAGAGCATTCTCGCCGACTGCATCAACGTCTGCACGAGCGCTGCCTAACTAAATTCCCGCTCTGCTCGATTGCTTCGAAAGATGCCGGGCAAGGAGCTAACGATGCAGGAGATGCGCCACAGTTCCATCACTCTCGTACTTGGCGGCGTTCGCAGCGGCAAGAGCCGTTACGCGCAACAGCTGGCAGAGCGAGAGAGTCGCGTAATTTTTGTGGCGACGGCAAAGGCTTCAGACGACGAGATGCATCGCAAGATTGAACGGCATCGTAGTGAGCGCCCTGCGGATTGGATCACAGTGGAGGAGCCGCTGGAACTGGTTCAGGTACTAGAGCAGAAGGCGTGTGACTGCGAGGTGATGGTTGTGGACTGCCTAACGGTCTTTGCGGCGAATCTTCTAGAGACCGAAGGCGACGACCAGGATGCTATCGAACGACGTGTTGAGGCTTTGTGTGCCGCGTTGCAATCGGCGGGTTGCGCCGTTGTGTTGGTGTCCAATGAGGTAGGCAGCGGAGTTGTGCCGGCGTATCCCCTGGGACGGCGATACCGCGATCTGCTGGGTGAGATCAATCAAAGTGTTGCGAGGATCGCCGATGATGTAGTGCTGATGGTGGCTGGGCTTCCGCTCGCTTTGAAGGGACATCTGGAGGTGACCTTGTGAGAGCGCTGCTGGTGTCAGGCGCAGCAAGCGGCGTGGGAAAAACGACGGTCGCGCTTGCGATCATGTCTGGGCTGCGGCGACGCGGCCTGGCGGTGCAGCCCTTCAAGTGTGGACCTGACTTTTTGGATACTGGCCACCACACCAAGATAAGTGGGCGAAAGGCTCGAAATCTAGATACTTGGATGCTGAACGACGAGGCAAACCGATGTGTTCTGCAAAATGCTGCGCGTGGCGCGGATGTTCTCGTTGCTGAAGGCATGATGGGATTGTTCGACGGAAAAAACGGAAACACTGAGACTGGAAGCACGGCAGAGATTGCCAAACTGCTGAAGCTGCCAGTCGTGCTCGTCGTCGACGCAGCGAAGACTGCTAGAAGCATCGCGGCGGTGGTGCTCGGCTTTGAGATGTTCGACCCTGAGCTGCAGCTTGCAGGCGTAATCTTGAATCGCGTTGCAACAGAACGACACTACGAGATGCTGCACGCGGCGATTAAGACCTCATGCAAGACGAGGATTCTGGGCTGGCTGCCACGTGATCCGGCGATTACGATTCCCGAACGCCATCTCGGATTGCAAGGAGCGGCTGAAGCTGCGGTAGAAGATGACACCGCAATCGATACACTGGCTCGGCTCGCGGAGAAATATTTCGATCTTGATAGTTTGGTTGAACTGCATTGTGGGTTGGAACTGGATGAAGGGGGCGTTACCGAAATAGACAGTTCGGGAGGGTCCGAAGGCGTGCGTATCGGTGTTCCATCTGATCACGCTTTCTCGTTCTACTATGAGGACAATCTTGATCTTCTTCGCGAACAGGGTGCCGAGATCGTTCGGTTCAGTCCGCTGTGCGACAGGTCTCTTCCAACGGGGCTAGATGCACTCTATCTCGGCGGAGGATATCCGGAGCTTCACGCAGAACGACTCAGCAGCAATCGTCAGATGATCGAGGAAGTTCGTGCTTTTGCTGCTTCTGGACGACCCATCTATGCGGAGTGCGGTGGCATGATTTATCTCTCCGAAAGCCTTAGAACCACAGAAGGCGTGAACTACGCGATGGCTGGAGTGCTGCCGCTCTCGATACAGATGACCGGAAGACTCGTGCAGTTCGGATATGTCGTCGTGAATTTTACCGAAGACTGTCTGCTAGGCCATAAAGGTACAACTATCCGAGGGCACAGCTTTCACTACTCGTCCATTGTCTCTCGAGGAGACATTGCAACTAGCTATCGCCTGCGGTACTCAATGTCGGGCAAAGAAGAGCTTGAGGGATTTCGGCGAGGCAATGTTCTGGCCAGTTACGTTCACCTGCATCTGCGAGCGAATCTAACGATAGCGAAAGACTTTGTAGGCGCAATTCGACGAGCGCGAATCTTGCAGACGGTGATGTCGTGATCATATCAAGTCAGATCGTCGACTCTAAAGTCACGTTGACCATTGAGTCCCCAAGTCAGCAGTGGCTTGCCAGGGCACGAGCGCGTTTGGATCAGTTGACCAAGCCGCTAGGTAGCCTCGGCAGACTTGAAGATCTCGCGGCCCAGATGGTGTCAATCCGTGAGGAGACTTTTGCTGATCCGATGCGAAAGGCAGTCTACGTCTTCGCTGCTGATCATGGAATTACGGCAGAAGGAGTCAGCGCCTATCCGAGCGAGGTGACCCGGCAAATGGTGCTCAACTTTCTTGCTCACGGCGCCGCAGTCAATGTGCTCGCGAAGCTCCATCAAGCTGAGGTAAACGTCGTAGATGTTGGTGTCGATGCCGACTTCGGTCGCGTCGACGGGCTGCTGCACCACAAAGTGCGTATGGGAACACGCAACATGATGCGGGAACCGGCGATGAGTGTGGACGAGCTAACCGCAGCACTCGACGTTGGACTCAGGCTTGCGGATGATGCAAAGACAAAAGGCTACAACCTGGTTGCTGTCGGGGAGATGGGTATCGGCAATACTACCGCGGCCAGTGCGATTACCTCTGCACTCACGCGTGAACCGGTTAATCGCATCACTGGTAAAGGCACTGGTTTGAACTCCGAGGCACTCACACATAAGTGTCTGGTCATCGAAGCTGTTCTAGCAAAGCATTTTGATAACTTGCCTTCGGAGCCGCTCGATGTACTGCGTTGCGTTGGCGGTTTGGAGATTGCCGCAATGACCGGCTTCATACTAGGCGCGGCAAGACATCGGCTTGCAGTGGTAGTCGATGGCTTCATCTCGACTGCAGCCGCAGCAATCGCGTTTGCAATTGCGCCACAAGTGTGCGGCTATCTCTTTGCAGGGCATCAATCCGAAGAGCCGGGTCACCGAGTGCTTCTTGAATACATTGGATTGAAGCCAATTCTTGCGCTCAATATGCGGCTCGGCGAAGGAACAGGTGCGGTCCTGGCAATGCCGATCCTCGAGTCTGCGCTGAGCCTCTACAACCAGATGGCGACGTTCGAATCGGCCGGTGTCAGCGAGGCAAAGGATTGAGTGCAACGCGACAGTTTCGCAACTTTGGCTGGGAGTTGGCGGCTGCCTTCCAATTTCTCACGCGAATCCCCATGCCCTCGATACCATTCGAAGAGAACTCGCTCTCTCAATCAGTCAAATTTTTTCCGTTGGTTGGTTTAGCCATAGGTTCTGGAGCCGCGCTGCTTCAGAGGATTCTGACCGTACACCTGGCTCGTCCACTTACTGCGTTCGTCGTGCTGATCTATCTGGTGATAATCACCGGTTGCCTGCACGAAGACGGACTAGCAGACACAGCAGACGGATTTGGCGGCGGCTGGACGAAGGATCGAATATTGGCCATCCTGAGAGATAGCAGGATTGGAAGCTACGGCGCGATTGCGCTTGTCTTGTCTTTGCTGGCACGGTATCTGCTTCTCGCGTCTTTGCCGATGGAACGCTTCGCTGCATACGTCGTCTCTGCCCACGTGTTGTCCCGTTGGAGTTCGTTGCCATTGAGCTACTTTCTCGCTCCAGCGCGTGAACAGGAGGGGCAGGGCGCTCGCATCGCCAAGCTCATCTCCTTCCCTTCGCTTCTATTCGGTTCGCTCGTGAGCATCGCGATCGTTACCTTCGCGTTGCGGAGATCCGCCGTGGCGCCTCTTCTGTCTGCTCCATTTATCGCGGTAATGAGTGGGTGGTTGTACCAGAGGAAGATCGGCGGTGTAACCGGGGACTGTTTCGGTGCTACCAATCAGCTTACCGAAATCGCGATCTATTTCTGCGGAGTCTGGATCGCATGAGCGACATTCTCTTCATTCGCCACGCGGAGACAGACATGGCCGGAACGTTTTGCGGTCACTCCGATCCCGATTTGAATGCACGCGGCCATAAACAGACAGCAGAGTTGATTGATAGACTTCGCCCGGAAAACATTGGCAGCGTCTACACTAGCGATCTGCGGCGGGCGCGAACGACAGCAGAAGCGATCGCCGGCGCATTCGGAATCGAATGCAGAGCGCGTCGAGATCTGCGCGAGATCAATTTCGGCGAATGGGAGGGTCTCAACTGGAGAGAGATCGAGTTGCGCGACGAAACCTATGCGAGTCGGTGGATGGCCGAGCATCCCTTGCTGCCAGCGCCCGAAGGTGAGGCGTTTCGTGATTTTGAACGGCGCGTCCTTGACGAAGTCGCATTCTTATCCGCAAAGGCCGCAGCGCAAGATATCGCAGTTGTGACCCACGCTGGGGTACTTCGCACTGTGCTGTGCTCACTCCAGCAATGCAGTGAAGAAGATGCCTGGAGACTGACGAAGCCTTATTGCGCCGTCGTTCGACATGCCGTTGCAACGTCGTCTCAACTCCAGTTGGCGGAGGCGCGGTCATGACCCTCTCGAAGGTAAATGTGCGCGAATTGATCGCATGGGATTTGGATGATTACCCCTACCGCGATGCAGCGGCCGGTGTCGACTCAGTCAATGTAAGTGAAAGAACTAAACTAGCACGTGCCAAACTTGACGAAAGAGATCGATACGCGGCGACCACCGCACTGCTAGAACAAGAAACAAAGGACATCCAGGAGCTGCTCAAAGTGGCAGCACAGCGCGAGGATTTACAGGCGGAGTATGAAAATCTTGACTGGACCTTAGCCGTCATCGACATAAGCCGATTGATTGCCTTTCAACGCCGACTAGTATTCGGTTTGGTGTCGCAAGCGCCGGTTTTGCCGGAGCAGCATGATTGGCCGCAATTGATTTCATTAGCGATTGGCTCCCAACGAAGCACCGAGCATGTCGTGATTCATGACGGAAGCGAAGAAGATCGCTTGGATATTCGTCTGCATTCGAGCAACCCAGACTTGCGATTACAGCTTGATCCGAAGACCAAAGTGGGGGAGCTTCTACCGCTTTCGCTTCATGGCGGCAGTCCCTTCTTCGAGGTCGCGGAGTTTCGTGGACGATGGTTTTTGCGTGACGGCTATCATCGCGCCTACCATCTACTAAATGCGGGCGTGTATCGCGTACCTGTTGTCGTGATCTATGCGCGGACCATAGAGGAACTGGGAGCTACTGCCCCGTGGTTCTTCAATGAAGAGCAGTTGTTTTCCGCTCGCCCTCCACAAGTGACGGATTTTCTCGATGACAATATGATCCTGCGCTACGAGAGAACGGCTCTTCGTAAAGTCATACGAATTCACGTTGAAGAGTCACTAGAACCAGTCGACGCAATCAAAGAAGGATAGGGAGAAAGACTATGAGCATTGCAACAAAACGTGGAGATGGCGGACAGACCGGATTGGCTGGAGGAATTCGCATCTCGAAAGCTGATTTACGCGTGGAGGCTTATGGCACAGTTGATGAGTTGAACTCGACTCTGGGCTTTGCACGAAGCATCTGCACGGACAAAGAGATCTGTAACTGGACCGAGACGATTCAACGCACGCTGTTTCGCGTGGGATCGGCGCTGGCTACTCCGCCGGACAGTAAGAAACCCCCGCCGTCTGTTCTGCCGGAAGACGTTGAAACACTGACGCAGCTGGTGCATCAGATCGAAGCAACCGAGGGCATTCTCGCTGATTGGTCATTACCTGGCGCACATACTGAATCGGCTGCGTACGAGATGGCTCGTACTGTCTGCCGCAGAGCAGAACGCAATGCGGTGCGGCTTGCAAACAGCGGAGTAGAACTCAAGCCTGAGATACTCGCATACCTCAATCGGTTGTCCGACGTGATCTGGCTTTTCGGCAGGCTCATTGAGGTCAAGGCCGGGGTGGATGCTCGCTTGCGCAGTGGCGACACTGCAGGACCGAAGTGGTCAAGGGCATGGAAATGAGCAGAGCAGAGGGCTTCGATGAGAACGAGCGCAGGGCGGTCTATCGAGCTATCCGTGAGCGGAGAGACGTTCGCCGTGGTTTTCTGCCTGAGCCTATTCCAAACGAGCTATTGCATCGACTGTTGGAGGCCGCTCACAACGCGCCTTCCGTTGGCCTGATGCAGCCGTGGCGATTCATTGTCGTGCGCGATCTCGCTGTGCGACGGAAAGTGCATGAGATTTTTCTCAAAGCAAACGGGCAAGCTCTGGCAAGTTACGATGGAGAACAACAGCAGAATTACGCCGGCATGAAGCTCGAGGGGATTCTCGAAGCTCCACAAAACCTTTGCATTGTTTGCGATTCGCATAGTAATCAAGGACATCAATTGGGGCGACATACCATGCCTGAGACTGCGATCTACTCGGCCGTATGCGCGGTTCAAAATCTGTGGCTCGCCGCAAGAGCTGAGGGAATAGGCGTCGGCTGGGTAAGCATTCTGGAGCCAGGATTGTTGCGCAGCACTCTGAGGATTCCGGATCAAATTACACCGGTAGCGTATCTGTGCCTCGGTTACGTGAATGCGTTTTCAGCGGAGCCGGACTTGGAACGCGCTGGATGGGAAAAAAGAACGCCGCTGAAGAGTGTCTGCTCCCTCGACCAGTACGACAGCGACTGGGGTGAAGGAGGACTGGCTTGACGAGAGCGCGAGCGATCATGGTCCTGGGCACTGGCTCACATGTCGGCAAGTCATTGCTGACCGCGGCTCTATGTCGCATCTTCGTACAGCATGGCTATTGCGTTGCGCCATTCAAATCGCAGAACATGTCGTTGAACTCAGCGGCCACGGTTGAAGGGCTCGAGATTGGCCGAGCGCAGGCGCTCCAGGCGGAGGCTGCTGGAGTTGCGGCATCGGTTCATATGAACCCTATTCTCATCAAGCCGTCGGGTGATCAATCCTCGCAAGTGGTTGTGCACGGAAAGATCTGGGGTCGAGTAACTGCGGCGGACTATCATCGACGACGCATAGAAGAGTTACTGCCGGTCGTGCGCGAGAGCTATGAGTCTCTCGCCTCCCGGTTCGATGTCATCATTCTGGAAGGTGCCGGTTCTCCGGCAGAGATCAACCTGAAGCAGCATGATATCGCGAACATGCGAATGGCGGAGATGGCCGATGCCAGTTGCCTGCTGGTCGGCGACATCGATCGTGGAGGAGTCTTCGCCTCGCTGCTTGGCACCCTCGAACTGTTGGATACTGAGGAACGGGAGCGAGTTCACGGATTCGCGATTAACAAATTCCGCGGTGACGCGACTTTGCTGGAACCCGGCATACGAATGATAGAAGAGCGAGTGAATAAGCGGTGCTTTGGGGTCGTCCCTTACTTACCTTCGTTGATGCTTGAGGAAGAAGACAGCCTTGGCCTGCCAGATGCAACGAAGATTACTTGGACAGAGGCGGAGATTTCAAACAGATCGGCTGACCGTGTGTTACGAATAGCTGTCATTGCGCTGCCGTCCTTTTCCAACTTTACCGACTTTGATTCCTTACGTGCGGAACCGTCCGTGTCTCTGCTGTTTTGTCGAACTGCTGAAGGGCTTGCTCAAGCGGATGTAGTTATCCTGCCAGGTAGCAAACAGACCGTGGATGATCTGCTTTGGATCAAAGACTCCGGTTTGGATAGTGCGTTACAGCAGTACGCCCAGAAAGGTCTTCTTGTAGGTATCTGCGGAGGCATGCAGATGCTCGGCAAGACGATCAGCGATCCCTCCGAAATGGAACATAAAGGATCGGTTGCGGGTCTTGGACTACTGCCGATTCACACCGTTATGCAGACCGAGAAAATAACTAGGAATGCGCAAGGAGCGATGGCGACCGAAGTTTTATTCGAACAGCAAATTACACAGACACGCCTTGCAGGGTATGAAATTCATATCGGACATACCGACTATGAAGTGGGAGCAAAGCACTTCTCCCGCCTTGCGAGTAGAGACGAACCGTCGAACACAAGCAGAGATGGATGCATAAGCGCCAACACGCGTATTTTCGGCACCTACCTTCATGGAATCTTCGAGGAAGACAGTTTTCGCCAATCGTTTCTTGACGCCGCTCGCGGGTTTCACAGACTGTCGCCACCTCGTGACGTTAATCCATGGAAGCAGCTTCGAGAAGAGTCCCTAAATCGACTCGCTCACGCGGTCGAGAGCGCACTCGATATGCGGGCCATCTTCGCATGGGTTGGTCTCGCTTATGATCCGCATCTTTCGGAAGATATGTCTGCACGGCTCCCGAGTACGGGTGTGGCGGGATGAGTAGTCGCAGTGTTCTTGCTGCAGCATATTTGTTCGACTGGATAGCCGGAGATCCTGAATGGCTCCCGCACCCCGTGCGGGCGATCGGTAAAGGGATTGAGGAGGGAGAGCGGATTTTACGACGTCCTGGGCAGACTCCCATAGCCGAGCTTGCAGCGGGTGGGGTGCTGACCTTCGGCATGGTTGTGGTCGTTTATTTGAGTACGGCAAAGACTATTGCCTGGATGAAGGGACGTGACAGGCGGTGGGGGTTCGTCGTAGAGACTCTTTTGGCATGGACATGCCTCGCATCGCGCAGTCTGCACGACGAGGCCTCTGCCGTAATAAGAGCTCTCGAAAAACGCGAGATCGTTCTGGCGCGACAACGTCTCTCAAGAATTGTCGGCCGCGATACTCAAACGCTGAACGAGGAGGAGATTAGTCGCGCGGTGATCGAAACCGTCGCGGAAAGTTGCTCGGATGGCGTCATCGCGCCTCTCATTTATATGGCGATCGGAGGGGTTCCACTCGCCTTGTCCTACAAGGCGGTCAACACGCTCGACTCTATGATTGGACATGCAGACGATAGATATTTTTTCTTTGGCAAAATAGCTGCGCGACTGGATGACGTTGCCAATTTCGTTCCCTCTCGACTGACGGCCCTGGGTATTACCGCCGCCGCGCTTATAGAAGATGCGAGTCCCGCAACTGCGCTTGAGACATGGCGTCGCGACGGCGCCAAACACAAGAGTCCGAATGCCGGACAGCCCGAGAGCGCCATGGCCGGGGCACTGCAGGTTCGTTTGGGCGGGGAGAGCCGATACGCGGGCGAGCCTTTGGCTTCGCCTCTCATTGGAGAGGAATTTGCGCGACCAACGATACAGAAAGCAAAGCAGTCAATTCGAATGGTCGCAGTTGTCTCGGTAGTCGGGGCGCTTACTGCGTTATTGCTGCACCGAGGACGAAAATGACGCCCACGCAGATTTTTTTGCCGGCGCATGGCGGTCAACTTCGTCAGATCGCTGCGCGGTATGGGTTCGAGCCAGAGCAGCTCATTGATTTCAGTGCCAACATCAATCCAGCTGGACCGCCTGCGTCGCTAGTCATCGCACTGCAGCAGGCGCTCGCGGACCCTGCTGTTCTAGTTACATATCCTGATCTTGAATTGACCGAACTCAAGATAGCTTTGGCAAAGGCCTCGGAAACCCTGCCCGAAAATATCGCGGTCGCTAATGGTTTTGTACCGCTATTAGAAGCCGCTCTGCGTTCACTCAAGATTGCGCGTTGTCTTCTACCTGTGCCATCGTTCAGCGAGTATAGGCGAACGCTCACGAACACTGGTATCGCGGTCGCTCCACACCATCTCGACAAGGAGAACGGATTTTTCTACCAACCCGACAATTTGTTACGGGCGGTGTTGCAACATGATTGCGACGCGCTTCTGCTCGCGAATCCGCAGAACCCTTCTGGCGCACTTTGTGAAGCCCGCAGTATGCGCGATCTGGTAGAAATGGCAGCGAAACACAAAATCAAGGTGCTGCTCGATGAAGCTTTCATAGACTATATTCCGAGCCAATCCTTAACCCGATCCGTAATCGAGTTAGAAAATCTAGTCGTATTTCGTTCGGTAACGAAATTTTTTGCGATTCCCGGGCTGCGTGTGGCCTACGCCGTCAGTAGTGCTTCGTCTATTCAGAATCTAAACAATAGGCTTGCTCCATGGCCGGTCTCGAGTTTGGCTTCAGCGGCGGCCTCTGCAGCTCTCCAAGACAGCGCCTACATTGAGGAAACCCTTCGAGTGAATGATCTGCGACGATCCTGGCTAGAACGAGAGCTGGCTCTCTTGAAGATCTATACCTACCCTTCGAGCACAAATTTCTTGTTGCTTCGATTCGCAGACGTGGATGTGGATCTGCTGTGGGAAAAAATGATTGCGGAGGAGCAGATTGTGCTTCGTTCCTGCGCTAACTTCGAAGGACTTGCTCCGGGGCACCTACGGACCGCAATTCGCTCGGAAGCAGAAAATGAGAGATTAGTTCGCGGCCTCGAGCGAGTGCTGGTCCGAATGAAGAGCTGAGTCGTTAGAATTGAGGCTGTTTTGCCAATCTCCATGACCACATCAGAAATGACGTGGAGGTAAGGTCGATGCCCGGCTCCGTGGTGCTGTAAGACTGCACATTGTCCTGGAAGACCGCAAGCTGGGATCGGTTATACGTCCCACTATTCCCATTGAATTTCTTGAAGTGTCGACTCCGTTGGCAGGGCAGAGAAACATGTCTCCCACGACGCCGCTGGTCGCGGAGCTGTCCGGGCCCTCGGTTGCCGCTCCCCACAGAATCGGAGTTCCTCCGGACGTCCCATTCAGTGCTCCCACCAGGTTGGCAACCTGGTGCTGAATCCAGTTCGGGAATGTGCTGCCGTCACCGACAATGAAAGAGGGTCCCCACGAGTTAGCGCCCATGATATTGGCCAGCCAACGCTGTGAATACAAGTTGTAGCGGGGAGAGCTCGTAAGCAGGTATGCCTCGCTTGCCATTACCGACAGGCCGGCATTATGCGAGGTCGTGTCACCTGCGCTCCATTGGTCGCTAAAGCCCCACGGATCATAGTCGGCCTGAGCGATGGCGTCGTCCACCTGGCGGAGTAGTTGGCTGCGAATAGCGGATTTTGAAATCGCTAGGCCACTGGAGTCACCAGCAAGCTCCAGAGCTCGGTAAAGTTCAAAGTGGGCAAGACCACTGACATCGTAGAGGTTGAGCGTATCGGTGAAACCAGGTTTGTAAATGTTGACCGCATAGTTTTTCGCAAACTGCGCTGCTTGTCTCAGGTAGAAGGCTGCCTGGAGCGACCGGCACCAGCTTGCAAAGTTCGGAGGTCTTTTTTTCGAACACTTGGTCATCTCACCGATTGTTCGTCATTGGACAGTTGCTGTGCCCAATCTCCGGTTTACAAGGGCTCCTAAAAAAGCATCAAAGTTGTGGCTCGAAGCCTCTACCGTGACATGAACTTGGTTGCCGTCGACCCTAACCCTTTTCAAATAAGGTTGCAAAGACACTTGGGTTCCTGCGCGAATGAACTGAGGAGTGTTTAAGATATTGCGGACCGCGAGTGCATCTTCCACAGAGAGCGCATTGAGAATGAAGTCGATCTTCACTCGCCTTCCAAAACGCGCGCCAATGCTCAACATGTTCGAATGATTGAGAACTCCTGCGAGCGATTCGCTCACTGCTTGTGGAGCCAGATACGCTGTCAGTCCTGGGATTGGCATGGTTAACACTGCCCAGGAGTTATCCTTCGGGCTCAATTGCGCCAGTCTTCGCAGCAGGTTCGCGTCGACTTGAGCATGGGCTGAGTAACGATTCAACGCCTGCTGGACAAGAGTTGGTGTCCCGAAGACCACCGTCGTACCATCGAGCAGCGCCATCCATCTAACGTCCGTCATCTGTTTGGATTCGCGTGGCAATGGCCATACGATCAGGATTGTGACGCCTTTGTAATCGCGTCCCGCGGCTCCATATGTAAGGGCGGACTGAATGATGCGGGCCTTGTCAAATTGCCCAGACGCCAGTAGCAGATGCTCACGCAGTGGTCCGGCACCGGAAGATGTTGCCACCTGCACAACTTCAGTGATGCTACTCATGGCATCGCCGCCTATGAGCGTGCCAATATCCGCAAAATCCAACAAGCTGTCGCGGCTATTCACGAGGATTCTACCTCGTGCGCTTCGATTTCCTGGGTCTTCGATTCCTGCCACGACTTCACATCCGGCTGGCACGAGACGGAGGAGCGTGTTGTACTGTGGCGATGCGAAAATATTGCTGACAGCGAGTTGAATTGTCGCGACGATGAGGATAGAGCGAAGTATTCGTTGTCCGAACATGCTGTTTACCTCCGGCCCTGCATCGCAAGCACAGGACGCCTATAGGGCGCGCGAGAGAGCGAGCCCCGAACTGACTATGCCGCCGTCCCCGGCGAAGTTGCCGGACCTCGAGTACCGACGACATCGGTCGGTATGGTGGCGGCCACACCAAACATCTAAATGATGCTGAGGAAACGGCCCATCGGAAGGAAGATCGCCGCATTCCAAGTCAGAAGTGTCAGGGTCGACAGTTCGGACGCACTCGCAATCAGGATGCCCAGCCACATCAGCCAACGTGGAATGAAGCGATGCAGTCCGGCAGTGACCGAAACGCCGGCGACAAACAGACCGAGGGGTGCCACAAATCCAGGTCCTCCCGCCGCGAACCCCAACAGTTGAAGTGCGCGAACAGCACCGGCCGTGTCGGTGATATCAGATGTTGAGAGTGCCCAGCCTGCCAGAGCTGACAGCATCAGCATCAGCATTGCAGCAATGCCACCACAAAGCGCGATCGTCTCCCCCGCTGCGCGCACCCCCAAAAAGCGCAAGCGGCTTGTCGTTCCAGCGGCAAAGATTCCCAAAGGTATGGCAGCACCAAATTGGAAAAAAGCCCCCCAGCGAATCGACCGGCCACTTCGCGCAACATACGCGACTTCTTTGGCGAGCGGCTCGTACGGCATGGCAAGGCTGGAGTGAGGCACAAGCAAGACGCCAACGATGATCGCTGCAACAGTCAAGGCCGCGTAAACAGCCGTCAGCGCCATGAGAGAAGGGCCTGCATGACGATTTGCTGAAGAGGGATGTGGGGACAGGTCCATAGTGTAATCATTACTAACATTAACTATTCAAGTATGCAACAATCTCGTCTATGGAGACTAAATCTTCCGGTAAATCTTCTGGCGCCTTTCTGTTAGCACAGCTTGGATCACATGCGGCAAAGCAGTTCGCGGAGCGGTTGTCGCCTCTCAAACTGCTACCTCAACACGCAGGCATCCTGCGAATGCTGGACCGGTCCTCGGGGTTGAGTCAGCGGGATCTAGCCGCCAGGCTGGGGATATACGCAAGCCGTCTCGTCGCAATCCTCGATGAGATGGAGTCGCTTGGTTTCGTTGTGCGCCAGGGTAATGCTGAGGATAGGCGCACGTATTCGTTACGTGTCACTACTAAGGGCCGGGAGATGCTGGCGGAGATCGCAAAGATCTCGCGTGAGCACAACGAGTCGGTATTCGCTGCGCTCACCTTGAAGGAGCGCGACGCGCTTACAGAGTTGCTGCAGCGAGTTGCCGACCAGCAAGGTCTTATTCGAGGGGTTCATCCGGGTTACAGCCGACTTGGGGGAGAGACTACACGCACGAGAGCGACTGGAGAGACTGAACCGAAGAGGGAGGACGGGGCCAGTTGACTGACAGTCGGTCGGAATACAAGAAGTTGCCTCTGATCGCCGAGGATTACTCTCGATCGGTTTTTAAGTGGATAGTCTGCATCGGCTGCCGCCCATTCCCGGGCGCCTGAACGCGGCTCTCCGTGCAGTTTTCCCGCGACTGAGGGAACAGTCGCTCGTGTGGAGTCGAATAGAAGAATGTTTTTGCGGCATGAAAAGCGGCAGCAAGTCCCATTGCCCGAGATCCGATTACGACAACGCCAGAGGTAACAAACCTCCTTTTCAAAAACTTTGCCGCTGTAAAGAGATTCAGAGCCTCTCTGGCGCCAAAGCAGAAGAAAACTAAAAATCCAGAGCGATCTGCGAGTACACCGGATCTTGAAAAGTCTCTTCAAGAGACTGCGGTAAGGGCGTGGCTTGGACTCCAAAGATTCCAGGCCAATCGATAATCTCAAAGACGTCAGGAGTTACGAGTGCCTTCAATTGCTTCACTGTAAAGGCAGGATTCTTATCGAAGAGGGAGTTCATCTTCAGTAAGCACCAGAAGACGCTGTATGGAATTTTCTGCAAATGCACTTTCGCCCGAGTTGTCTTTTTTACGGCCCGAATCAAGTCGATGTAGTCGACGCGTTCCTGACCGGTGATATTGTAGACACCTGTTTTTTCGTTCATTAACGAAGAGATGATGATCTCACAGAAGTCCGCGACGTAGAGAGGCTGGCGCAAAAACCTGCCGGAGCCGGGAATTGGAAAGACAGGCACCCTTTGCATGAACCGTGCCAACCAGCCAATATGCTTTCTGTCAAACCAACCGAACATGAGTGTTGGACGAAGGACGACCTGCTTGATTCCGCAGTCGACGATTAACGCTTCCTGTGCTTTTTTGGTCTCAGTATAGTCATCGACCGCCATCGACTTTACTACCGACGACGATATGTTCACAAGGTAGGGAACCTTGTGTCGAACCGCTGCTTCCAGCAGACGCTTCGTCGCTTCCACGTTATTCCGCACGTACTCCTTGGGTTCCACACCACCAATCTGGGCATGTGCAATTACAAGCGCTTGACATCCCGCAAGCTCCGACTCCCAAGCCCCTGTTTGACTGTCCTCACTTAAATCGCAGTGAATCACCCGAACGCCAGGATGATACTTTTCCAGGATCTTGACATTTGTCGGATGCTTATCGATTGCGACGATATTGCCGAAGCCCTTTGCGGTCAACCGGAGAATAAGATTCTGGCCTACAAGCCCGGCCCCACCCGTGATGACTATCTTTCTTCTCGCGATTTCCACCATACTCTCCATCTTTGATGTTATCAGCGAATTTTCTGTTCAGAAGGCAACGTGTAGATCCCTTCTCGGAGAGCCTTAGTTAAAACGACCTGCTCAAACGCCTTCTCTGCCGGGAACGTCTTCTCCACATTCGGGTCGATCATGGGCGAATTCACGCTTGGTGCAGCACGATAGAATTCGACACCGGCCAGTATCATTCTTCGTCGCGCTCCAAGAAATTTATAAGCCCTGACATCTGATGTCAGCCAAAGAGCAAATGCGCACACCAGAGAAGCTACGAGGAAACGCCTTCGGCTAAATCCTGGCCAGCGGCTTGGAATATATTGCGTGAGAAAGGAATAACAGAAGACGAGTAAAAGCACAGAGTACATGCTGTAACGCGAAGCGATCTCAAAGGCTGCCGCACCGCGCACCCACGCAACAAGACACGCCGTCCCCACGATCCAAATAGCAAAATAGGATGCTACTGGATTGCTCCGGTCAAAGCGGGTTCGAATCGCGAGTGAACAGACGGCAAATATCGCCATGCCAAAAAGAAGAGCTGCCCATCTCGATGGAATTGCGGATCCGAAAAAAGCGAAAAAGAAAAGAGGCCTCGTCAGATAAAAAAACCTGCTCAGTTCATGGGCTTGCGGAGTGTATCGATAAAGATACGCTGCGAGCGGAAGAATAAAGCTCGCACACCACATTAGAGATTTGGCATATTCCCGACGTGGCAATAGAAAAAGAAGACCAACTGGGCCCAACAAGAAACCATTCGCCGAAGTAAATGCTGCCAGAGCCGCAGCTGCACATGCTGCGAGCATACTTGTTGGGGTCGCATGAGATCCATGGGCCGGAATCAAAAGATAAATAGCCAGCAAACAAAAAAAGATCACGGGGGTGTTTTGCAAACCCGTCATCGCCCAATCGAGGTTTTCCCAATACGTGAGAGCGAAAAAGAGAAGACTAACTGGTAAAAACTCAATCAACCGGGAGTCCAGTCGCTCTCCGTCGCTTGAATAGATCCGCCATAGCAGATAGCCGATGGCCAACAGAAAACAGTTGCCCAACGCAGTCAAAAATCTGAAATTTAGATGATGAGTAAGCTCTAATTCGGAAGCTACGATCGCATGCTCAAAACCGAGTTTGTACTCGTTATGCTGCGCCGCCGCAATGTCTAGGATTCGGGCCTCAGCGTCCGGTAGATGGCCGTAGTCGATCGCGAAAGCTAAGATTGCGTTGTAGTCATCCTGATATGGAACAGAAGGCGACTGATAGTACATAATTCCGAAGCTTACGATTGCCGGTAACAATACGACAAAGACCAAGCAGGCGGTCTTCCATCTTCGAGCGGTTCGGGTTATGGTACGCAAAAACTCTCTCCTGGTTGAGAACATTCATGGCTCATTAGCGGCATTTCGATCTTACCCTACGCTCCATGAATTACTGGAGCACCTGCAGATGCATCGTTCGATGCGGGAATCCATTCTCTGCCCGGGCGCCAACTAGCAATCAGAAAGTTCTTACGTTCTCGATTGCCAAATATAGAAGATCAAATGGAGCGTCGGGCTACTCTCACGGAAATGGGTCTGATGGGATCAGAGAGCTAAGCGACACGCCCACCGCCTCTGACCAGGCGGCTTCGAAGTTACACGGCTGGTAAGAACAAACAACAGGCAGTTAACATTGGACGCATTATGGAGGAGTTCCCCGACGGCCAATGCAATAGTGTGCCTCACGCCAAAACGGCAAATGGACTGCCGACACTATCGAGGTTCAGGCAAATGAAAGCATCGCCAGTAGCTGTCTTCGTGTAGTGCAGGTCTGGAGACTCCATCCATGCCTGGACAAGTTCTGAGGCCAGACCGAGATCACTCAGCGGGATGACCTCCGCCTCCACGCCGCAGTGCGGACACCAGGCCCGCAGCGACTTTCGCCCCTGAAGAACCAGAAGCGAATCGGTTTCGATCGTGATCCTGGTGCGCGTTGCCATTGCTCTTGCCGTTCCGCGTCCCGAGAACGCTTGCCGGTGGGGCATGAAGGCAGCTTGTCGAAGTGCCGCCGGAAAGTCCTTTGGAGAGCCGTGATTATTTCTGATGATTTCTCCGTAGTTGGCTAAGCATCACAAATGAGGTGATTTCGGCGCAGGACGGGAGCGACTCGCGCGCCTGAGTCATAGCGCAATCATGGTAAAATTCGGCACTCTCGCAAGACAGGAGTTGTTTGCCGACAGCCCGCGCTCAAGGTTTTGAGCCGACCTGCGCGAAAGGATTGGGCTCACCAAGGTCTGCGCAGACGAGTTGTGCCTGGTTTGCCGGAGTTCCGGTACTGGAGCCGGAGCGAGGTGCTTTTCCATGGCCGCAAGCGCAGATCCGAAGACCCGGCAGCTCTACGAGTTTGGCCCTTTCCGCCTCGATGCGGAGAAGTACCTGCTGCTGCGCGAAGGTGAAAATATCCCGATCGCCCCCAAAGCTTTTCAGATACTGTTGCTCCTAATCCGCCACAACAAGCAGGTCGTCACGAAAGACGAGCTGCTGAAAACAGTCTGGCCCGATACGTTTGTCGAGGAAGCCAATCTGAGTCGGAATATCTTTCTCCTGCGCAAGGCGCTAGGCGAGAGTCCGCAGGATCACCAATACATCGTCACCGTTCCCGGACGCGGCTACCGGTTCGCGCAAGACGTTCAATTGGTGTAAGACCGCGCACTCAACGTTGTCACCGCAAGCCATTCCAATGTCGAAGTGGAGGTCGAAGAGACCATACCTTGGCGATGGATCGCGGTCGCGGCAGTTCTTCTCGTCGTAGTGGTCGCCGGTGCCTGGAAACTGTTCGTCCATCACGCACCGGCGCTTACCGAAAAAGACACCGTCGTGCTCGCCGACTTCACGAATTCCACCGGCGATCCAGTCTTTGATGGCACCTTGCGCCAAGGCCTGGCGGTGCAGCTGGAACAGTCGCCGTTCCTCCGCCTGATCTCCGACAAACGGATCCAGCAGACTCTTCGCCTCATGAACAAGCCGGTCGATACGCGCCTGACCCCTGAGATCGCCCGGGAGATCTGCGCACGTACAGGCAGCGCCGCAGCGCTTGATGGCTCGATCTCGAGCCTCGGAACTCAATACGTTCTGGGCTTGAAGGCCATCAACTGCCGCAATGGCGAGACCCTCGATGAAGAGCAGGTGCAGGCGGCCCGAAAGGAAGACGCGCTGAAGGCTCTAACTACGATTGCAAGCAACTTCCGTTCCCGCGTCGGCGAATCGCTTAGCACAATACGCGAGCACGATACTCCGCTGCAACAGGCCACCACTTCTTCCCTGGACGCCCTCCAGAACTATACCGCGGGCCTTTCCATCATGGACGAGGGTCATTTTCGAGCGGCAATTCCGCTATTCGAACGCGCAATCACGATCGATCCCAACTTTGCCATGGCCTACTATCTTCGAGGCATAGCTTACGAACAGGCAGGCGACGTCGAGCGCAGTACTGAAGATGCGAAGCGAGCGTTCAGCCTGGTCGATCGCGTATCCGACACCGAGCGGACCGATATCACCGCCTACTACTACAGGTTCACGGGTGAGCTGGATAAAGAAATCGACGCCTGGCAATTGTCTGCCCGCAACTATCCCCGAAATTGGGGTCCCCACAACCAGATAAGCTTGACGCTAATCGACATGGGACATTTTGAAGAGGGGCTGACGGAAGGCCGGGAGGCGGCTCGTCTGGAGCCCGATGTAGAAGCGCCCTGGCGCCGTCAATTGGATGCCCTGATGTGCCTGAGTCGGCTGCCTGAAGCTGAAGCGCTGGCCCTGAAGATTCGAGCACAGGGTATCGACGGCGCGAGAATCCACCAGCGCTTTCTCGAGTTGGCCTATCTCCGCGAGGATCCCCAGTCGATTTCCCAAGAGATTCAATGGTTTTCGGGCAAGCCCGAAGAATACTTGAGTTTCGTTTGCAGGCGGCCTATCTGAACATGCACGGGCAACGCAGTGAATCCAGTAGAGAATATCGGCGCGCTGCCGAGACCTCAAGGAGGATCGGACTTCGATACGTAGCTGACGACTTCGAGGAGGCCGACGCGCGAGCCGATGCGTTGGCCGGTAACTGCCGAAGTTCGCCTCAGCTCCGGCGTTCAGCGCTGGCCCTGACAATGTGTGCTGAAACCGCCAAGGCAGAAGAAGTTGCGGCTGCGACTTCGAAGCTCTTTCCCAATGGAACAATCTGGAATGCCGTGCAGTTGCCCGAGATTGAGGCAATGATAAAGCCAACTAGAGGCATCGAGCTGCTGGCATCTGCCTCGCCTTATGAACGTGCTTATCCCGATGCTATTTACGTGCGAGGGCTGATTTATCTGCAAATGAAGAAGGGGATGGAAGCGGCGTCGGAATTCAGGAAAATCGCGGACCATGAGGGCGCTAGTTGGGGAGCCACTTGGGTTCACCCGTACTGGCGACAGTATTACGCGCTGTCATATCTGGGTATGGCGCGCGGGTACGTACTTGCGGGCGACCGCACTCAGGCTGGGAATGCGTACGAGAAGTTTTTCGCGCTATGGAAAACTGCCGACCCAGACCTCCCCGTCCTCAGGCAGGCCAGGGCGGAGTATGCGAAGCTACGGAGAGAAGGCCAGCGAACCTGAACAAAGGACATCTCCGAGCCCTGAAAGCAACAGGAAACATGCCTCGCTTGGGGTGTTAATGCAATGAGCGATGCGCGGATTGTTTCAACGAGTGCACTATCGCCGAGTCATTCATCGAGAACCGGTTAGCACCCCTAAGTTGGCTTATCGTCACGAATCACCGAAAGTTCGTGTATCTGGCCGGTTCGAATGTTTTGTAACAGTCTCGCCCCCCATCCTGTACCCCGACGGGACGAACGCAATCTGCCGTCGGTACACCCCAAAACCGATATAGGCCGAATGGACAACATCTCCCTCTGGGCTGATCTTCAGCTCGGGTCAAGCCATCTTGGCTTCACGCGCTGCTTTCGCGGCAGCTATGCCGACCGGCTTTTTGCTGACAACTTTTTCCATACCCTGTGAGACGGCCTTCTCAACGGCGTTCTCAGTTACCCCCTTCTTCACAGCTTTCCTAACCGCTTTTTCCACTTTCTTCGCGGCCTTCTTCTTTGCCTTGTCATTTGCCATATTTCCTCACAGTCTATTTCGTCATCGACCAGACTTATTCGCAGTCTTCCTTACGGGTTTCTTCGCAGCTTTCCCAGTCTTGACCTTCTTTGCTGCAGGTTTCTTAGACACTTTTTCCGCTGGTGCCTTCTTGGCGGCCTTGTGAGTCACAGCCTTTTTTACGGCCTTCTTGGCAGGCGATTTGTTGACGGCCTTCTTTACCGCAACCTTCTTCGCAGGCACTTTTTTTGCAACTTTCTTTGCCACAACTTTCTTCGCGGGTGCCTTCTTGAGAACCCCTGAAACCGTTGTCACCGCGGCACCTACTGCCGTTTTTACAGCCCCAGCCACATCTTCTGCCATCGCGATTCCGAAGCCAACGGCCTCGCCAGCCTTTTCCACTATCGTTTTCTCAGCCATTCACAGATCCCTCATTCTTTATGTCCATGCACAGTTACGAATTGTAGAGGCATATATCGACGAACTCGTATAAATCTTTTGTCCCTTCAAATCGTTCCACCGATGTGCCTAAGCTCCTCAAGATCAACTGGCCCAACTCTGCAGGAGATCTACGTAGATCAGCTGATCGATAGCATCGTCTAAATGTTAGAGAGCCGCATTGTGAACCATGGCATACGCGTCGAAGAGCGCAAACGTATAGCGCCAGCAGTGCGGTGTTTTGAGGGAGAGATCCGACAGGTATCAGTAATCTGGTCAGCAACTCTGATTGATGCCATGCAACCGTGAGGGGAGGGGGCTCCTGTTGCGTAGTCGCATCGGAAGAGACTGGAACACGGACCGACCGGGGCTCATCATCACTGTCGCAGATACTGGCCGCGGTATGTCAGCTTAGGTCGCGAGACGCATATTTGAACCGTTCTACACAACGAAAAGCGCACGGCTCGTGCTCGTCTTGCCGTGACCCAATGTGTTACACATTCGCAGGTTGCCTCTAGAAACTTTCGTGCAAGCTCCATTCCTTCACCAGTATGCCAAGCCTGAAGATGGCAGTCCGTCTCTTGTCACGGCCACTACCGCAACGGTGCGGCATGTCCAATGATGACTTAGGTAGCGGGTTTAGGGGGCTATGGTCTCACCGCGAATGTTTAACATGCTTCAGCGAGAACTTAGCCTTATCCAGACGGCCCGCGATGGGAGGAAAGGCTGGCGTTGGTCCCCTCCAAAGCAGCTCGTCAACGGTTGCGAAGAGGGGAAGGTCAGTCCGAAGTGTCGCAAGGTCTCGGAAGAGAAAAGCCAGCTCGCGCTTACTGTTGAAAACTTCCGAGAGGCTCTTCGAATTAGTCACGTTCACGTGCCAATCCCGTGCGTTAGCTGGAATGGCTTCCAGTCTGCCGAAACGCGACAGGACGGCTGATGCAGACTTCGCTCCCCACCCTGGCAGTCCCGGATAACCATCTGCAGCGTCGCCAACCAAGGCAAGGTAGTCCGGAATGGAGCTTGGTCTGACTCCAAATTTCTGTACGACTGCCTCTTCATCCCGTTCGAGACGCCTGCGACGGTCAAGTTGAACAACCCGCGTTCCCTGCACGCACTGAGCAAGATCTTTGTCCGGGGTACTGATGACAACACGCTCAACTCGAATGTCTTCTCGTGCGAGGAAAGCTGCCGAGGCCAGCGCGTCGTCTGCCTCGTACTCTTCCATCGCCCACACCACCACACCGAGTGCGCGGAGAGTCTCTTCCAGCAATGGGAACTGGGTCAGCAGCTCGGGTTCCACACCCTGTCCGGTCTTATATCCAGGCCACATCCGGTTCCGGAAAGATTCAATCACGTGGTCCGTCGCGACCCCGATGTAGGTCGTACCGGCCTGCATCATGACCAAAAGTGAACCAAGGACGCCGCGCACGGCGGCTACTTCGCGATCTTCGCTGTCTCTAGCAGATGGAAGTGCATAAAAATGCCTGAAGAGCTCGTAGGTTCCATCAATCAGGTGTACTTCCATAACGCGCCTTTAAATCCGTAAGGAAACCATTAGGCACATGTGATCGTTACAGCACTTATGTCATCTTCTTGTCCAAAGCTTTGGGCTTCACTTGCAAGGACCGCGGCTGAAACACGTTTCTGTAAGAGCGCCGATACCCGCCCAAATCCGAACAGTTCACCTTCTTCGTTGCGAGCTTCTGTGATCCCATCAGAAATGAGGATCAATGAATCGCCCTGTCCGAGTTTGATGTGAGACACCGTGAACTCCGGTGCGGCAATCATTCCAAGTGGGAAAGCTCCCTCCAGCGGAAGCTCGTTGCCGTTGAGATAGGGTGGCACTCCCCCCGCGTTGACCAAGGTCACCTCACCCGTAGGTTCGATAGACAGTGCGATACAAGTAGCATTGGCGCCTCCTCGACCAAAGAGACGACGATTAATAGCATTTAGGACGTTGATCGGTTCTACGCTCGTTTCCGTGGCTGTGCGGATCGTGCCAACTATCATCGCTACCAGCATGCCCGCCTGTAGCCCTTTCCCTGCAACATCCCCGACGACGATAAGTACGGAGCCATCTTGCGTATTCGGAATGACCTGAAAGAAATCGCCACCGACTTCGCGTGCTGGACGATAATCGCTTTCGATCGTCAAACCTGGGAGTCGGACTGTCTCCGGCAGGAGAACGCGCTGAACCTCTTGAGCTTGCTTAACATCCAGTGCGAGTTCTTGCTGACGCTGTATTGACTGCCTTAGTCTGCGAAAAAGAAGGATAAACAGCACCACCATCATGAGCAGGCTTGAAATCTGACTCAATCCAATCCTGACGCCAAAGATCATGTATCGAACCGCGATGTGTAACTGTTGAAGCTCAAATCCGAAGCGGCCAATCATCAACAAAAGAACGGCTGGGAGCACGAGCCAGGCTCCCGCTGAGCGGCGACGAATTCCCCAAAGAACAATAAAAAGCATCAATCCAAACAGAGCCAGCTTCACGGCGATAGAGGACCACGAATACCACTGGGCCGCATGAATTGATGCGTAGGGATATAGAAAGCTCTCTCCTACCGCCGCAGAGAGCATGTAAGCAAGGGTTAGAAGTGCGACCGCTTTGGGAACCCAATCATGCTCCAGGCGAAACCAACTCCACCAGACAATCGCCCATCCACCTATGATCAGCGGACCGACCAAGACGTCAATCAGGAACTCGCCAGTCAGTGCGCCCAGTTGCTGGCCAAATGCTTCGGCGACAATGATCACCGAACTCAAGAAGATCAACAAAAAGATCGTTCCCATCCACCTGTAGACCAAATCGGAGCGATCAAATCTTGAGAGGCTGAAGGCTATTACCGCTAAAAGTAGGAAGAGAGATCCCTCGACTATAGTCGAGACGTACGCCCGGAATAGTTGGAGCCAGCCCAAGTGATTTGCTGCTGAAACCGCTCCCGTGGTGCCGATGACCGGTGCAGTGTGCATACCTCCTGCGTCTGGCTGAGTTGCGCCCGTAAACGATGCCATCCATACACGAAAAGCAAGGGTGTGTTCGGGCGGAGAGTCCGCAAGAGCTGCTGGATTCCACGGCAGGTTGAAAAATATGGGTCGGCTTGCAAGGATCTTTGGGTATCTGCCGCTAAAATCCCCAAAGCTGCCCACAAGAGTGCCGTCAGTAAAGAGTTCGTAGGCGTCATCCACGTAACTCGGTCCCGACAGCGCGAGAGGGCTTCTGAAATTGCTGTTGGTCACTCGTACCCGGATACGGTACCAGGCATACCCGAAGTATCCGCGGTGGCCGCGATCAGTCCACCCTTTTACTGTGCCGGAAAACCCTAACCGCATCACGTCGACACGCCCGTTGGCGGGGGCCAGGTCGACTGTCTCCCACTTCGAGTCGTCGAAATCAGGCCGAGCCCATAACATCTGGCCGGCAGCCGGATCTATCGGCGAATCGCCGACCGTAAATTTCCATGGTCCATAGAGCGGCACCGCAGATTCACCTAGTGTGATCTGAACTGCTTCGCCTGAAGGCTGCGTTTTGTGCGGCAACTGAGGGCAAGCAATTCGGGAAAACAAAAGACACACCAGAAGAAAAGCGATGCGATTTGATCGTCGCACGATAGACTCCCCGATATTTAGCAGGATTGTGAATGAATAGTACACCTGCCGGCCCGCAAGAATTGCAATCAGGCCTGCGGCATGGCCAATCTCTCGAAAGTCAAGATTAGTTGAGTGCGGACTAAACGCACTCAAACTTTGTGTGACGGGTCTTCTTCGCCTGCCATGACTTTTCCCGACCCTATGCAGGGGATGCAAGGTAGACGTGTCGTCGATCTATGCAGATTTAGTTTCAACGGCCAGGCGATTCGAGAGGTGTGTGTACCGCTCTCTCACGAGTGCCTTGGCCATTCTCGCTTCCGGCCGTCGGGTTACAAAGTCTTCAAAATCCCCGGCGTTCAACGGCTTAGCCAACAGGAACCCCTGCACCTCATCGCAGTGGAGCTTCTTCAACTTGCTCAACTGAGACCCCGTCTCCACTCCCTCGGCCACGACAACCATCTGCAGAGAGTGCGCCAGTTCAATAATCGCCGACACGATCGCCAAGCCTTCCTCACCATTGCTGTCCAGCCCCTCGGTAAAGAATCGGTCGATCTTAAGCTGCTTCACGCGAAACTGCTGCAAATACGCCATGCTCGAGTAACCTGTACCGAAGTCGTCAATCGCGATGTCAAATCCCGCATTCTGGAACCGGTGAATCATCTCCGTCGCCAGTTCTTCGTCGCGCATAGCCACCGTCTCGGTGATCTCAAACATAATCCTCTCCGGCTCGACTCCACCTGCCTCTACCATTGCGCGAACGCGTTCCACACAATCTGGCTGCCGCAGCTGTTCCGGCGAAAGATTGATCGCAATCTTCACCCTTGGCAATCCGGCGGCCTCCCATCGTCTTATCTGTCTGCACACCTCGGCAATCACCCAATCGCCAATCTGCACGACCCGCCCCGTTCGCTCAGCAACAGGAATGAACTCCATCGGTGGAATATCTCCCATCTCAGGGTGTCTCCAACGGATCAACGCCTCGGCTCCTACCAGTTCCTGCTGCAGCCCTCCAAACTTCGGTTGAAACACCAAAGAGAATTGGTTCTTGTCCAGAGCTTCTCCCAGTCCGCGATAAATCTGCAAGGTTCGGGCTGACGCCTCGCTCATCGCGGAATCGAAGAACCGGTAGATGTTCCGACCATTCTGCTTCGCGTCATACATCGCCATGTCGGCGTTCTTCAGCAACGCCTCTACCGAATCTCCATCCTGCGGGTACATCGCGATCCCAATCGAGGCCGTCACCCGCAATGGAGTGCCGTCGATATGAAAGTCACCCTGTATACGCTCAAGCAGTCCCCTGGCAACCGGCTCTACCTCCTGCGGCAGCCCCAGCCCTTCCAGCAAGATCACAAACTCATCCCCGCCCAGCCTCGCCACTGTATCTCCCCGGCGAACGCACTTGGTCAGCTGTTCGGAAAATGCCTTGAGCAGTTTGTCACCTGCGGAGTGTCCCAGCGAATCATTAATCGTCTTGAAACCATCGAGGTCCATGAACATCACCGTAAAGGGCAGCCCGCTACTCTGTGACCGGCTAACCGCCTGCTCGGCCCGCTCTATATACGAGCTGCGGTTCGGGATCCCCGTCAGCGCATCTTCGGTCGCCAATACAAGCAGTTTTTTATTCGCTTGCTCAAGTGATGCATTCATCCGATACGCCTGCACATCGAACCGCCTATCCAGTATGGAGACAAGCAAAGTCACCGATAGGATGCATAGTGTCGAACCGGTCACGGCAAAGGCTAGCCAGCTCGTACTCACCCCGTTGGAGACACCGCTCATCGATCCGCTCCGGAAGATCGCCGCGCTCATGCCGGTGTAGTGCATCCCGGCAATGGCAACCCCCATCACCAACCCTGCTCCAAAACGCTTCAACAGCACATGTCGCTGGTTGTTGTCCCGCAGCGTAAAAGCAATCCACAGCGCCGCCCACGAGGCAATAATCGCAATCGCGATCGATGTCCAGAACAACCCTGGGTGATAGCGTATCCTCGGCTGCATCTGCATCGCAGCCATACCCGTGTAGTGCATCCCGGCCACGCCCAGGCCCATCATGACACCGCCCACCATCAGACGATGCCAGCTCAACTCATTGCTCGTAACCACATGCAGTGCAAAGTACGAGATTGAGATGGCAATCAACAAGGACAAGCTCGTTATCCACACGTCGTAGCCGAGCTCAATCGGCATCCGGAACGCTAGCATTCCGATGAAGTGCATTGACCAGATGCCTGTTCCCATTGACATAGCACCGCCCAACAACCAGTAGAGGCGCCGCCGCCCCTCCCCTTCAATCGAGCGGATCCGGGACGTCAGATCCAGAGTCGTATAGGAGGCAAGCATTGCGACCACCATCGACAACGCCACCAGGTACCAGTTGTAAGAACCATGCATCGGACAACACCCTGATAAAAATTCAGCACTCGAAAATTTCAACACCTTCAGGAATGCCCTACTCTGGGCGGCAGACTCCCCCCGCGATGCGACTAGAGACTGTGCTTTGTTTTATGCATCGGCGAATTCTACGGATACTTCAGGTTCGCAGGTAAGAGTCTCAGCCTTTTTCACCACTATTTCCAGCTAAAGGGCGACGGGCTGGCTTCTAGCGGCGATCTAATCATTTCAAGCCTCAACCCTCCGTTACGTTTACCTATGCGGACGTATGGCTAGACGTAACACGGAGGCTGGGAGATGACGAACGGACGATTTGTTGCGTACTACTGGGTCAGCACAGCGAAGCAAGCGATTGCGGATAGGGCCTCGAGGCTCAGCAGGCAGCCGTCCGCTCCTACCTCAACGCGGCCGCTGGAAGCTAGGCTTTCCGCGCCGTTAGCGGCGATCAGACTGAGGCAGATCGACTTCCTTCCGGAGTCTCGATCCGTTGGTGAGATTGATTTCCATAGCTGCAAAGCGTGGCAAAGCGGTATCCATCGCTGAGGATGTTATGTAAGTTATGGAGGGATTGTTGTTTCAATAGTCGGGACGGAGGGATTCGAACCCCCGACCCTCTGGTCCCAAATCGTAATCGCAACAATCCATGCCATTTACTATCGATTGCTATCGCCATTTTTCTTCAACCTTATCCGCGATTAGTCTGCTGAATGATTTCTGCCAATTGGTGTAGTTTTCGAACCAGACTCCCCCCAATCCCCCACAGTCCTAGACTCGCGATCTGGGCGGGTAGGCGTATCGAAACGCGACTAGCTCATTTCAGTCGGGCCTAACTCCGATAGAGCTCCCGGTTCTTTGTTTACACCCGGTCCGTGTAAGTGCGTCCCAGTGCGGAATTGAATGCAAAGTACCACTGTCCGGCCGTCTTATCGATGACGTAAACTGGCCTCACAGTGCTGAGCAGGAAGTGAAAAGCTGACAGCACCGGCTTCGCACGCTCTTCATCCCGTACATCAGAGGCTCAGGAGTAGATATTCATCTCGAACTACCTATGATCTTCTGGCAGTGGCAATTCGACTGAGTACAGATTTCCGGTTCCCACACGGATTTCAATCAGAGGTGAGCCATCCGGCGTGATGCCACTGAAGAAGTAGCTTTCAGCCGTGGGCGAGCCAAGTTTTGAGAGATCGGCGACGGTAGTTACTTTGCCGTCAACGCCTGCCTTCATAATGGCTGAATCCGGCTTGGCGAAGGCGTGGAAGTAGATAGATCGGCTATCCGTGCTCCAGACGGGATCGGCGGCGCCACCCGTAAAGAGTGTCTTCCATGTTCGTTCGTTTGTGTTGTAGACCACGAGCCGGAACTGATCGCGCGAGAGTGCAGCGATCCAAAGCCCATCCGGAGACCAGCGAGGGCTGAAAAGATCCTGCGAGCCAAGAAGAGACCGGATTTGCTGATTGCGAAGATCAAGCAGACGGATGTCATGAGGTCCGATCTCCGTGCCCATGAGATCCGCCTCCCGGCCAAAGACGATCTGGCTTCCATCTGCAGACCATTGTGGGTCCGCAAGATTATGTCCGTCATCGAGTACAAGATGGAGCGCGCCGCCGGAGGCGCTGACCGTGAAGATCTGCCAGGTCTTTCCGGGTTGCCGAGCCATCAACAGCAACTGCTTTCCGTCAGGCGACCAGTTGGCGGAAAATACTTCAAGGTCACTGCCACTGAGCCGTAAGAGGTCCGCGCCATCCTTACTGCGAGCGCGCCAAAGTTGCTCTTGAGGGTCGGTCCAGGCTACCCATGCGCCGTCGCGCGAGAAGGTTACGCGTTGCGCGCTTTGGAGAAAGTGCGGAGCGGGGGCGAACCGATGTAGAGCACCGTCATAGATGCGCGTGCCTGCGGGCTGCGCCACGCCAAAAGCGAAGACGGTCCGGCCCTCGCGGCTGGGCAGCGGCGAGGTGAAGCGGATCGGCCCGTTGGTAAGCTGCACCGGCCGTGCCTGTTCGCCGCTTCCAACGACCCAGAGGTTACTCTCGTGAACATCACCGCTCTGAAAGGTGAATTGGTCACCGGACGGCGTCCATGTCCCACAGCAGAGGTCCATGCTGCTCAGAGCCGGAAACGACAATCGATGAGTCTTTCGCGTCACTGCATCGAGTTCCCAAAGAGAAGAGGTATGACTCGTCGGTTCCAGCAGTGTATAGCGGAGCTTCTTTCCGTCAGGCGACCAGCGCATCCAAAAAGCCCGCCCTGGAAGCGATGCATAGGTGGATATAAGGCCGTTGCTGGGCTGCACGACGCCCAGGTCGTTGCCGGACGCGAACAGGATGCTCTCATCATCTGGCATCCAGGTTGCATCGTGGGCTAAGATCTCGCCTACCCGTGACGCTCCGGACCCGGCCGTAGGAACAATCCACAGCGATTGTTCCGGTGCTCGCGTCTGCAGGCTACGCACCAGAAGTCTTGAGCCATCGTGGGAGATGCCGGTGATAGCGCCGGAACTCAGATCCTTTGGCATGCTGATTGGCTCGGACTCCGTGCCATTCAGAGCCAACGATGAGAGCTGCGATTGGCCGTTCACAAGTACCGGCACATACAGCCGGGGTCCATCTGTGGCGATCGAAAGGAATGTCTCCGGATTAGGCGGTCCAGTATATATATCCGTTGCTTGTGTGAGCTGCTCGATATGCGGGGGCGCCGAGTTCCTTTGGCTCCGTCCCCAACCATGGGCAAGTAGGGCGGTAAACAGCATTAGTGCAGCAGCTCCGCATCCAAGCACCATAACGTTCCAGAACCGAGGAACTGACACGTATCGCAGAGGCCTCCTGGCAGCCTGCGGAATCTGTCCCCGCTGCGAGGTTTCGACGGTCGGTGAGGTGCTTATAAGAGTTTCAGTGTGGCTTGGCGAACGATCCGCAACCTGGATCGTGCGTGTCTCCGGTTGAGAGCGCTCCTCCCCGGCTACCCGCCCGTCGGTAACGCCGATAGGTGCAATGAATCGATATCCCCTGCGAGCCAGAGTCTCAACGTAGCGGGGTTGTTCAGCAGAGTCACCCAAGGCTTCGCGTAACTTGTTAACGGCGCTGGCGAGGCCCTGGTCGAAATCGACGTTAGTGTTGGCACCCCAGATCTCGCGCTGAAGTTCCTCTCGGGTGAGTACCTCCCCCGGACGGGCAAGAAGAGCGGTCAGCAGCCGAAAGGGCTGGCCAGGAAGCCGAATACGCATCCCCGATTTACGAATTTCGCCAGCATCGATGTCGACTTCAAACGTGCCGAACGAGACAACCTTGCGTTTTGCTTCAACAGCCATGGTATCTGGTATCTATCCGCTGATTCTAATCTGCCATTGCCGCCACGTAAAGAATTCCGCTATCCATCTCAAACGAAGAGGCTTATTTGGTCATACACATTCAATACAAAAATCTGGGCGGAGCTATTGCGCCAAACCGCAGAGAACGAAGACAGTTCGCAATCGAACCCGACTTAGCCGCGTCACTGCAGCCAAGCAAACGATTCACATTGAGGCCGTCCTATGAAATTTCAGTCTATATATCAGCTATGCAGAGCAGCCGTGGTCTGTCTTGCGGTATCTGCCATGTTTTCCGTTGAGATGCCCCACGCCTATGCACAGGCTGACTCCGGCCGCATTGCCGGCACCATCACCGATTCAACCGGCGCTGCCATCCCGAACGCCATCATCACTCTGGTCAACCCGCAGACGGGGCTTAAGCTCTCCGGCGTCTCAAATGGCAGCGGTGAGTTGAACATTCCCGCTGTGCCCCAGGGCACCTATACAGCGACAGTGATCGCGACTGGGTTTCAGGCACAGACGCAGCAGGTCACGGTTGCGGTGACTCAAAACCTGACCCTCAACTTCAAGTTGCTGCCGGGCGAGACAACGACAACCATCGAAGTAACCGGAGCTGCCGCCCTGGTCGACACGACCGACGCCACATTAGGGGAGACGATCCAAGGCAGACAGATCACTGAGCTTCCTTTGAACGGCCGCAACGCCCTCAATCTCGCCCTGCTGACGCCCGGGGTGACCCAGGGACTCTATGGAGACAGCAGCCAGGACACCGTAAATCGCAACGGAGGGAGCGGTGGGGGCGCACTCTCAGTAAACGGTACCCGGTTGCAAGCCAATAACTTCATTCTGGACGGCGTAGACAATAATGATGGTCTGCAGAACGACATCCTGTTCTTCCCGCCAGTGGAGGCCACCCAGGAGTTTCAGGTGACCACCAGTGTGGCCCCGGCGCAATACGGTCGCGCAGGCGGCGCTTTGGTGATCGCCTCTATTCGCTCCGGCACCAACCAGATTCATGGCTCGGCCTTTGAGTTCTACCGTAGCGGTCACTTTGACGCGAATCCGAACTACCAGTTCCAGGATGCTCCTTTCACTCCAAATCCGTCCTACAACCGAAATCAGTTCGGGGGGTCCCTGGGGCTGCCCATCATCAAGGACAAGCTATTCATCTTTGGCGACTATGCCGGTTATCGCGAGGCTTTACCAGTGGCTGCCTCGTATCACACCGTGCCCACCGCACTGATGCGTACGGGTGACTTCTCGGAGCTGCTCAACCCAGCCCTCACCGGCGGAACCTTCATTACGACGTTCCCCAAGTGCGTGCCTAACAACGGCGCGATGAACAACGACTTAAGTACGTTCAGCAAGGGTCAGATCTACGATCCTCAGACCTGCACGCCATTTGTCGACAACAAGATCCCCTCAGGCCGCCTCAACCCCGCAGCCGTGAACTATCTGAACGCCTACCCCATGCCCACCCGCACCGACCGCGTGCTCGAGAACTACCTTGCCCAGCAGCGGGCAGCGAACAAGTACAACACCTTCGATACTCGTCTGGATTGGCATCCGACCAACAAGGACCTGCTCTTCTTCCGCTTCTCCTACGACAACTCAACAAACACGCTGACCTCTGTCCTTGGCCCAGCCCTGCCAGCCGGCAGCGGTTCCGGGTCTAACTACGTACATGGGCGCGGCTACGATCTGGGTTCCACGCATACGTTTTCGCCACGGATCGTGAACGAGCTTCGTGTTGCCTACAATCGCGAAAACTTCGGCTACCAGCCTCCCAATTTCGGACAGAACGTGTCTGCCGACCTCGGCATCGTGAACGCAAATCGCAATGCTGAGACCACTGGCGGTGCACTGATCGGTGGCAACAATACAGAGATTGAGTACACGGGCGACTACGGCCTCTACGCCGTACCGGAGAACACATATGAGCTAACCGACACCGTCAATCTGACGCTCGGCAAGCACGTGATCCAGACCGGCGGGACCTTTTTGCGTCGGCAGGTCGAATTCTTCCGGCCCATCGCAGGTAAGGGTTTCTTCGATATCGCCGGGAATGGCGTCGACTTCACCGGTTACGAGCCAACCGAGCTTCTGGTGGGAGCCGTTGATAATTACCAGATCGGCGCACAGAATGGCTTCTTCGAGAACAACAGCCAGGAGGACGCGCTCTTTATCCAGGATGACTGGCGCGTCAGCCAACGCCTCACTCTCAATCTGGGCATCCGTTGGGACCTGCTGACCTGGCCGTACGAGCAGCACAACCAGGCAGCCGCGTTCAACCCGGCAAATGGCACCGTCTATCTTGCCGGGCAGAATGGAATTCCACGCAGCATTATTAACCAGGATTATGGCAACTTCGCGCCGCGGGTTGGCTTCGCGTATGCCCTCACCCCGGAAGGTCACTCCTCACTACATGGCGGCTACGGAATCTTCTATTTCCCTGATTACGGTGGCATCAGCAACCAACTGGGCCAGCAGCCACCCTTTGGTGGTAGAGTCACATACCTGGCAAACAACGGCTACTGTATTACATTCACCGGCCAGACCACCGGTCTCGGAGCGCCATTCAGCTGCGCGGGATACACGTCTCCCGCGTCCGTTACCACGCCGCTACCAGCACCGGGATTCCCGAACTTCAACCCGAACAACCCTCCGCTGGGACTGGGGGGCCTGGCCGTCGACCGCAACAACAAGCACGCTCGTTTGCAGGAATATAACCTGCAGTTGCAACAGCAGTTCGGCCCACGCGATGTCTTCAGCGTGGCCTATGTTGGTGTGCACAGCGACCGGCTGTCTTCGTACTATCCTCTGAACAGCTACTACTTCAATACCCCCACGCTGCCTTTTGAAAATCTCGGGGGAATTTCCCTTAATCGATATGACGGTATCTCCAACTACGACGGACTACAGGTGCACTTCGAGCACCGCGCCAAAGACCTGCTTGTAACCGGGTCATACGCTTGGTCGCACTCGCTGGACGACTCTCCAGGAGCCTTCGAAGGTTCAACCGTCAGCCAACCGAATAATCCGCTTCTCAACTACGGCAACTCCAACCAGGACGTCCGCCATAATTTTTCCACCTCCGCCCTGTACAACCTTCCTTTTGGCAGAGGCATGCGATTCGATGGCAACGCTTCCAGGATCACGGATCTGTTGATCGGGGGCTTCCAGCTTAATCTCATAGCGTTGCTTGCATCCGGTCAGCCCGAGGATCTCAGCACTGGCTTCAATACGCCCGGCAACCGTCCGGACCTGGTCGGTGTGCTTCAGTATCCCAAGCAAATTGCGGGTCACTGGTTCAACCCCAATGCATTCTCGACAAATATCCCCTCGATCACCTCAACCGACGGTAAGAACGCGACGGTCTACACGCGTGTGGGCACTGCAGGTCGCAATATTATCTTTGGACCTTCATCCCGCGTTGTGAACTTTGGCGTGCAGAAGAATCTCCACCTAAGCGACCGCATCGCGCTGGAACTCCATGGCGATGCCTTCAACGTCCTGAACACTCCCCAGTTCACCAATCCTGGGGGTAGTCTCAACAACCTCACTACGTTTGGTGTGATTACCGGACTGAAGGCTAACTCTGCCCGTCAGATCCAGCTTGCCACCCGTCTGACGTTCTAAGTTCGAAAGCGCAGGGAGCCAGCCGGTTGACGGTTCGACTTCCTGCGCATACTTTCTCGCCTGTTTTATCAGCCAGCAGCTAATCACCCTGCATGGAGTTCCCGACCATTTATGCCAATGTTTATCCAGCTCGCAGCGCGCTCCGCCCTTCGTATGGCGTGCAGCCTCGCACTGATTCTTGGTCTTCCGTCCTCAAACCCAGTCTCGTGGGCACAGGAGCCACAGTCCGAGACAACCCCGGTCGCGCCGGCTCGGTCTGCTCCCGCCTGGATGGACCAAGCCGTCATCTACGAGGTTTTTCCCAGACACTTTTCTCCTGAGGGCACGCTCAATGCCGTGACGGCGCGGTTGGATACGCTGCATACGCTGGGTGTCACTGTGCTCTGGATCATGCCTGTACATCCCATCGGAGAGGCACACCGGCTGGGCGCGCTGGGAAGCCCGTATGCCGCGCGCGATTTCTATGGTATCGACCCTGCGTTGGGAACGAAGGCCGATTTCATTCGCCTGGTCGAGGCGGCTCACGCACTCGGGATGCGCGTCATTCTCGATATAGCCGCCGATCATACCTCGTGGGACAGCGTGATGATGGCGCATCCGGAGTTCTATACGCATGATGCGGCGGGGCATATCGTTTCGCCGCACGGCTGGAGCGATGTCGCCGGTTTGAACTACGACAATCCGGCACTGCGCGAATACATGGTCCAGATGTTCACATACTGGCTGAAGACCTTCAACCTTGACGGCTTCCGTTGCGACGCGGCAGGATTCGTTCCGACCAGCTTCTGGGAACAACTACGGCCGGCTCTTCAGGCGGTTCGTCCCGATGTGCTTCTGCTCGCGGAGGCTTCAAAGCCTGAACTGATGACGAAAGCCTTTGACCTGGACTATGGATGGCCGCTACTTGTCACGTTCAACGAAGTTGTCGAGCGCGGCAAGCCAGCAACAGCCATCGAGGCCACGTGGAACGAGCAGGAGGCCCGCTTTGCCCGTGGCACCGAGCACATGCTGATCTCGGATGACCACGATGAACAGCGTGCGACGGTACGGTACGGAGCCGGGGGGGCCTTGGCTGTGTCGGCGCTGGTATTCACGCTGCCCGGTGTCCCTCTGTTGTACAACGGCATGGAGGTGGGCGATGCCACGCCCTCGGGCGCTCCCGCTTTGTTCGATAAGTTTCACGTGTACTGGGGAGCCGGAGAGCAACGGCCGCAGTTCGCGGCTTTTTATCGTGCCATCATCCCGCTTCGTGCGAGTTCGACCGCGCTTCGCCACGGGGACCTGATCTGGCTGCACAATTCTGACGAGCAGCATGTCGTCAGCTTTATCCGCCGCAGCCCTGAGGAGACCGATCTCGTCGCAGTCAATCTTTCGAACACTCCATTTCGCGGCAGTGTTGAGGTGGCTGTGTCAAGCAATCAGCCGTGGCAAGAGGTCTCGTTGACACCTCCTGCCGGCTCGAGGAGACATCCTGTGAGCGCGGCCGCCACAGCACCGCTCCCTCCGGCCTTACCAGCTCTCTCCCTCGATGCCTTTCAAGTCCGCATCTTTCGGCTACCCGCACCGACCCGGCCTTAAGGAGATATTGTGTCTCATCACTTTGCCTCGATTGTTCCATGGTTCATCGCAGCGGTTCCCTCTCGCCGTCTTCGCTGCGTGACCTTGAGCGTTGCCCTTTTGTCTGTGGTGACCGTCGCGGCGACGGCACAGATACCAGACGGCGCCGAACTGGAGCGGCTCGCCAACGGGGTGCGTGTCCATCGCGGAGACCAGACGATGGAGATCACCGCGTTGCGCGACGATGTCATCCGCGTGCGCTCATGGCAAGGCACGGCGGAGCCCGAGAATAGCTCCTGGGCCGTATTGCCTGAGGCGCTTCACAGTATGGCACGGGCAACGCCGGAGCCTGCTGGGTTCACTACCGGCAAACTCCATGTTGCGTTCGGCCATGGCCTCATGTTCACCGTGACGGACAACGCTGGCAACATCCTCGAGCAGGACGCCGAGCCCATGGTGCGCCGCGGCACCGATTTCCGGGTCTACAAACGCCGCACCGAAGACGACCACTTTTTTGGTCTGGGAGACAAGCCCGGTCCGCTCGACCGCTCTCGTGAGGCATTTACTCTGTGGAACACCGACCAGTTCGGCTGGCAGGAATCAACCGATCCGATCTACAAGAGCATCCCATTCTTTCTCGACGTTCGACAGGGTCGCACGCTCGGTGTCTTCTTCAACAACACATTCCGCAGCTTCTTTGACTTCGGCCGTGAGAAGGCAGACGAATACAGCTTCGGTTCTGTAGACGGCACGGCGGATTACTTCCTACTGTACGGTCCAACGCCCAAACAAGTGCTTTCAAGCTATGCGTGGCTGACAGGGCCGACGCCGCTGCCGCCACTATGGTCGCTCGGCTTTCAGCAATCGCGCTACACCTACTCGCCGGAGTCAGAACTTGTGGAGGTCGAGCATCGACTGCGTGCCGACAAGATTCCGACGGATGCGCTGTGGCTCGACATCGACTTTCAGAAGAACAACATGCCATTCACCGTCGATCCGGAGCGCTTTCCTAACTTTCCGCGACTGGTCAAGGACCTCGCAGCGGACCAGTTCCACCTTGTGGTAATTACGGATCTGCATATCGCGCGGCAGCCGGGAATTGGCTACGATCCGTACGATTCCGGCGTGGCAGGAGATCATTTCCTCAAGCTGCCCGATGGCAGCACCTATGTCGGCACCGTCTGGCCGGGCCCCGCTGTCTTTCCCGATTTCACGCAGCAAAGGTCTCTGGCCTGGTGGGGTTCGTTATACAAGCCATTCATCGCAGAAGGAGTCGCCGGCTTCTGGAACGACATGAACGAGCCTGCCGTCTTCAACACACCCACCAAGACGATGCCTGATGACGTGCAGCATCGCATCGACATGCCGGGCTTCCTCAAGCGCACGGCCGATCATCGCGAGATACACAACGTCTACGGCATGCTGAATTCGGAAGGCACCTACGACGGAATGCTTGCGGCACGCCCGAATGAACGGCCTTTTGTTATGACGCGAGCCAGCTTCGCGGGCGGCCAGCGCTACGCTGTCACCTGGACCGGCGACAACAGCTCTACGTGGAATCACCTCCGCATGACCACGCCGCAGCTGATGAACCTTGGTCTGAGTGGCTTCTCCATGGCGGGTGCGGATGTGGGCGGTTTCGCGGGTTCTCCGCCAGCCGACCTGCTGACCAAGTGGCTTGAGGTCTCAGCCTTCCAGCCCATCGATCGCGATCACTCCGCAAAGGGCACAAGACGTCATGAGGTCTGGGTGGACGGCCCAGCGCAGGAGGCGATCCGGCGGCACTTCATCGAGGAACGCTATCGGCTGCTGCCTTACCTGTACACAACGACCGAGCACACAACCCATGACGGTGTCCCAATGATGCGTCCGCTCTTTGTGGAGTTTCCAGAGGCCACGACCGATGGACACCCCTTCGATCTGGAGGCAGGAGGTAGTGAGTTCCTGGTCGGTCCTGATCTGCTGGTGGCGCCTAATCCATCTCCTGAAGAGGTCGCTCCGTATGAGGTCCATCTGCCACCCGGCACCTGGTACGACTACTGGACAGGTGAGCGTTTCGAGCGTGCTGCGAAGATGGTCACTCAGGACCTCGAACAACGCGATCAGCCGCACTCCGTCAAGCGACTGATGATCACGCCTACGCTCGATGCGCTGCCGGTGTATGTTCATGGCGGCAGCATCGTTCCCATCGAACCCCTCACACAGAGCACGGAGGAGACGCCTAAGGGACCGCTGACCTTGCGGGTCTACCCCGCAACCGACCGTGCCACTTCTTGCGCCGGCGAAGTGTATGCCGATGACGGTCACAGCTTCAACTTCAAGCAGGGCGATTACGCTCGGGTTAATTTCTCCTGTGTCCTCCAGCAGGATGGCTCGATGACGTTCGCCATCGCACCACAGCAGGGCCACTTTCATCCTTGGTGGACCGAGTACAGGCTCGAGATCTACGGGTGGACGCCAACAAAGCACACAGCATCCACTGACTCTAGCAAGCTACCGCTCACGGCTACAGGGAGCGCGTGGACTGTAAGCTTTCCCGCCAAGCCGAACGGAGAGACCGTGCAAATTCGATAAACAACATACCCGTTGCCTCCAACCAAGTTGGACGGTTGAAGGTGCTGCCATCCACTTCGCTCAACTTATGTCTTCAGCTTTGGTCTCTTGAGAGGTGTCTCATGATTTCTTCTCGCGGTTTGATTCGGTCGCTTTGCTCTTGTCTCTTGCTGTTCGGCCTTTTCTCCAACTTGGACGTACATGCGCAGTCGGATCCCCCAATCCCCGCAGGCGATATCCGCGTCCACTACTTTCGCCCGGATGGAAACTATGCGGGATGGACCACCTATGCCTTTGGCGATACCACAGAGCCCAACAACTTCGCCGGCGGACCAGTTCCGGTCACGGGTATAGACAGCTTCGGGGCGTACTTCGACGTGGGTGTCTCGACCGGTGCGGTCAACGTTGGGCTCATCCTGCACAACGGCAACACCAAGGACCCGGGACCGAACCAATTTGTCGATCCCGCCACTCAGGGCAACGAGTTCTGGGAGCTTTCCGGAAGCGACACGCTAAGGACAACCCAACCCGCCACGGGTGCAGATCCAGCAATTCCCGCTGGGCATGCGCGTATTCACTACTTCCGGCCAGATGGCAACTATGACAACTGGAGCCTGTTCCCCTTCGGGGCCACCACGGACCCAACCGGAACCTTCTGCTCCACGGAGGATTTCTACAGCGGCTATGACAGCTTTGGGCCCTACTTCGATGTGGGAGTCAGCACTGGGCAGCTCGGCTTCATCATCCATAATTGCTCCACGGGCGTGAAGGATCCGGGCCCCAATCAGTTTCTGCAGATCCCACAGTTCCAGCAGGGCTGGGTCGTCTCGGGCGACCCCACCGTGTTCACGCAGTTGCCCACTGAGGCACAGTTGCTCAACGGCCCATTTAATCAACTGCAGGCGTACTGGATCGACGCAACGACGGTAGCCATCCAGCCGCAATTCATGCAATCGGGCAATACCTACACACTTCAATCAAGCCTGTCGGCGAGCCTCAGCATCACGGCGACAGGACTGACAGGCGCTGACATCACGCTTGCGTTGACACCTTTCTCTGGCACGCTTACTGCCGAGGAGCTCACCCGCTTTCCGCAGCTCGCAAGCTACGCTTTACTGAAGCTGCCTGCGAACGTCCAAACGGCCACGCTCGACCAAGCGCTCAAAGGCCAGTTGGAGGTAACCGCCACGGCCGCGAATGGAAGCCTGAAGTACACGACCGGCGTGCAGAGCTTCGGCGCAATCGATGCTCTGCTTGCCTACAACGGCAGGCTGGGAGTTGTCTTTCACCATAACCTCGATCCAAGCTGGTTCGACTGGGAGGACGATGATTCCTGCCCGCTCAAGGTAAAGGTTTGGGCTCCCACAGCGCAGAGTCTTTCGCTTCTCCTGTTTGCTAACAGTACCGATACTACGCCTGAGAGAACTGTCGCCATGCACGAGCACAACGGTGTTTGGGTCGCTGACGGCGAGCCCCACTGGATTGGCAAGTACTATCAGCTCCGCGCACAGGTTTACGTCTCCGCCGATCAGGCGATCGATACCAACACCACTACCGATCCTTACTCAGTCGATCTTGCGCTCAACGGACCTATGACGCGCATCACCGATTTGGACGATCCCCAGAGCAAACCACCGTTCTGGGATCTGCTGCCCTCGCCCACGCTCGCCAGCCTGAACGACCTCAGCATCTACGAGCTGCACATTCGCGACTTCAGCGTTGGCGATAGCACTGTTCCCGCGGGTCTTCGCGGCACCTACGAAGCTTTTACCGACCTCAACAGTGATGGCATGCGACACCTGCACACATTGGCGGAGGCAGGCATCAAGGCTGTGCATCTGCTGCCGAGCTTCCACTTCGCCACCATCAATGAGGACAAATCCACGTGGCAGACCACCGGAAATCTCTCAGGCAATCCGCCTGACGGAGAACAGCAGCAAGCCGCCGTCGAAACTGTACAGGCCAACGATCCGTACAACTGGGGCTACGATCCGGTCCACTACATGGCTCCCGAAGGAGGGTATGCCACTGACCCGAGCAAGCGTGTGCGCGAGTATCGCGACATGGTCGGCGCATTGCACCTAAACGGGCTCCGCGTCATCCAGGATGTTGTCTTCAATCACACTTTTGCGAGTGGCGAGGACCCGCAAGCGAACCTGGACGAACTGGTGCCGAACTACTACCACCGTCTGGACGCGAATGGAGTGCTCGAGATGGGCTCCTGCTGCGCGGACACCGCCAGCGAACACACGATGATGGAAAAGCTGATGATCGACTCCGTTGTACTGAACGCTAGGGAGTACAGGATCGACGGCTTCCGCTTCGACGCCATGGGTCTGCACTTTGTTTACAACATGGTGGACATCCGCAACGCGCTGAATGCGCTGACGCCGGAGAAGGATGGCGTTGATGGAAGCAAGATTTACATCTATGGAGAGGGCTTCCAGATCGCCGAGGCGGCCAACAACGCCATCGGACCGAACGCCAGCCAGTTGAACCTTTTCGGAACGGGCGTCGGCAGCTTCAATGACCGCATCCGGGATTCTATCCGCGGCGGAGATGCCTTCGGCACGGATCAACAGGATCAGGGTTTTGCCACAGGTCTGTTCACCGATCCTAGCGCTTTTACTAGCCAAGGCACCGCTCGGTCCAGCCAGCTTGCTACGCTTCTTTCGCAGGCGGACCTGATACGCCTCAGCCTAGCGGGAGCGCTCCGTAACTACACTCTCACCGACGCTGCGGGACAGACCGTCACCGGTGCACAACTCTCGTACTCAGGTCAGCCGGCAGGATACACAGCGTCCCCGATTGAGGACGTCAATTACTGCTCCGTCCATGACGACCAGTCAATCTTTGACGCCATTCAGATCAAGACGTCGGCCTCGGACACGATCGTCAACCGGACGCGGCGGCAGGTGTTGGCTATGAGTCTCGTGGCACTCGCCCAGGGGGTCCCTTTCTATCTCGGAGGGGATGATTTGCTGCGATCGAAAGACATGGATAATAACGCCTTCAACTCCGGCGACTGGTTCAACAAGATCGACTTTTCTGGCACGGCCAACAACTGGGGAATCGGCCTGCCCGTCGCCAACCAGAATCAGGCGCAGTGGCCCGTAATGCAGCCTTTGCTGGCCAACGCCGCGCTGAAGCCCTCGTCGCAGGAGATCGCCTCTGCAACACAGGAGTTCCAGCAGTTCCTGCGCATCCGCTATAGTAGTGGCCTCTTCCGCATGGCGACGTTCGCTGAGGTGCAAGCGAACCTTAGCTTTCTGAACACCGGGCCCAATCAAATCCCAGGACTTATCGTCATGCGTCTGGATGACCACGGCCACAACTACGGCGGCGGCATCCACCACGTGGTCGTGTTCTTCAACGCTACAAATGCCGCGGTGACCTTCACTAACGCCAGCCTGCAGGGGATGAATCTACAGCTTGACCCATTGGAGACCGCATCATCTGACGCGACGTTACTACAGTCGAAGTTCGATAGAAGAGAAGGCACGACCACCATCCCTGCGCTCACCACTGCAGTCTTTGTCGACTATCAGGAGTAAATTTCATTGGGCGGGTTCGCACTTCGGCGCACCCGCCTCCTTCTCATCAGAATTTTCAAGGACTTCTTAATGGCTTTGCTGTCAACTCGCGGCTTTATAGTTGTTCACGCGCTCTATCTGGCACTGCTCGGCGCAGGCGGATTGCGGGCCCAGACGCAGTCGCCCGCCATGCCGAGCCGCTCACAGTCAACAAGATCGATCCACCGAACTGGTCCAGCGGATTGCCGAGCCCTATGCTTTTACTGCGCGGAACCGGCCTGACTGGAGCACGCTTCACCTTCAGTGACCATTCCCTGCGCGTGGAACGCAGCTCGATCTCTGCGAACGGTAATTGGCCGCAGTTACAACTGAAAGCAGCGCCCGCCGCCGCGGAGTCTGTAGAGATTCAGATCGAGCGATCAGGCACCAAGCTGCGCGTGCCATATAGGTTCGACAAAGCGCGTGCAAGCAGTGATGGCATGCAAGGCTTCTCAGGCGCGATGTCATCTACCTGATCATGACCGATCGGTTTGCGGACGGCGACCTCCACAGCGACGGTTTGGACGCGCAAAGCGATGCCAGCAGCCCCGCGGCTTTGGCAGAGCGGAGTAAGCCCAGAGGCTGGCACGGCGGCGATCTGCAAGGTGTACTCCAGCATCTCGACTATCTGCAGCAGCTCGGCATAACCGCTGTCTGGATCACTCCCGTATACACGAACGCTGAACCGGCGGCCTACACGGCTACCATGCTACGGATTACTACGGAGTGGACCCGCACCTGGGAAGCCTGAGCGATCTTGAACAGCTCGCGAAGGCCCTGCACGCTCGCGGCATGAAACTTGTACTGGACACTGTCCCAAATCATTTGGGTCCTGCACATCCCTGGGTGGCCGACGAGCCATCACCAGATTGGTTCCATGGCACGCGAGACAATCACAGCCCAGCCACCTTTGACTTCTCGGCCCTAATCAACCCGCAGGCCCCGGAACGCGACCGCGTCAACACGCTGCTGGAAATCATCGTCGTTGGGGTCAGGATGAAATCAATCTCCCCTGCACGTGACGAGGCGTAACCGAACAGACGTGTCTGTGTTTGGCCCGTGATGGGCTGGTTCAGTCATCGCAATTTGTGCCGTGGAAAGGCGTCTTGTAGGGCCAACCGCGTGATGGATGCTGTCGGCTCCCTAAAGTCCGTCCTGACATAGACAATCGCGTCACGTCGCGATATCTTGGCGGAATTTGAAAATACGGACTCCAGCAGGGCCTTATATTCGTCGACATTGGCGAACTTACCTTGATGTTTCCCCTTAAACTGCGTGAGCGTCCGGCGGTCAGACGGCGGCCCACAAGAAGCCAGAGTCGTATCCACTGGTCGTAGTGATAATTAGTGATGCCGAAGGCTTTCCATAGAGCTCCGACAAAAATGACGTAGTACGGTGGCGATGTCAGCATCAGGGAAGGCCGAGCTTCCCACTCAGGATTCGATCTATCAAGACTTCATAGGACGCGATAGTGTGTTGGTGCAGTTGAAGGCATTGTTCGATCACCGCTATACCAAAAGATGCTTGTTGACGGACGATGGTAGCAAAGGAAAGTCGGCTGTCGCCTATAGATTCGCTCAAACGATTGCTGCAGAAACCGCATTCTTTAAGATGATCGTCTGGATTAGTTCTGATTCTGAGTGTCGCGAGCTCCAGTGACCTATTTCTTCGCATAAGAGTCAAGAGCAAGGCGTTGGCGGGGACTCTTCCAGTAGTGGGTCGAGACATCATCAGCCAGTTGATACGGCAAGCAATTCTATTTACTAGCGGAGGTAACTTTTCCAAAGGCGAAGATCTTCTCGTGAAGGCGATAGAGAAATATCCTAATGCCGCCGATCTGCATGGGTTTTTGGGATATCTCTATAAGGGCGTGAATCGTGTGGTTTTCAAACGCCGACATGATCTCTAATGATTGCTTTCGTGACAAATATCTCCGACTGCAACGAGAATCCGACTGGCAAAGTTCGGATCGGACCCTTCTAGTTGTATAAGTTTACGTTCTCCACCCGGCTCAATAATGAACAAATGGTAGCTTTCTCCCTCTCTGCGCAGATTGACATTCCCTTTGTCTACTGAGGAAGCTGCAAGAGATCAGACGAAAAAACAACTCTGCCCAATGGTAGATCGGCTGGTGAACGAGATCGTTTCATCCGCTCGCAGGGGAGGGTTTCTCTTCCATATAGCAACCCCGATTGGCTATGGCGCCGACTCGCTTTAGGTATCTGATGGTGTCGCATGTGCTGCATGAGTCCCGGCAGAAAATATTGCGATTGTCGAAGCACCAGTAATGAAATTCGAAAACCGCAAAACCCTTCGCCCCTGAAAACGCAAACAGCGATTTCCCCGCAGCATTAGTCTTCCCAATTTGACACATAACTCCCTTTTTGTAGAAGCGAACCACTTGACGTTTCGGTTCGAGAGGCAGGTTCGGATTGTGGCTTCCGAAAGCCATCCGGCGCAAATCTCTATGAGCAACAGTCGCCAAAATCGCTTGTCGACGCGAGGTCCTAGCGCAGCCTTGCCCACCGTCTCCCATCCCAAGCAACGATCGGGTGGGTTAGGTGGCATTGTGCTCCGCTCGCATTGCCTAACCAATTCCCGAATCCGGAATTGTAGGATTCGAACGAGCTTAGTTGCGGCTAACCAGCAGTAATTCAGCCATTCCCCCTGCCAAATCACACTACCCTTACCCCATTGACACCCTCTTTGCCCCTCCCCAAAGGTTTTAGTGTGAAACCGACTCAAGACCATCAGGCTTCGGCTGACTCGGTAACTGGATGAGTTTGCATCCAGAGGGAAGATTTCGAATAGTGTAGGAACTGTGCCGGGCTTTGTGACCTTTCTTGTCCGAAGTATCCGTTTCACTCGATTCCCACGCTGCTGGACCGTCGATGAACCACTCAGGTGGGTAGATGTTGCGGGGACTTTGCAATGCAACCTCCTAACAATAATCAAAATGCCAAGCAAAGCGTCGAAGCACGCTTCGGCGCTTGGATTTACGATGCAGTACTTATTCTTCCTAGAAGCACTTTGAACTACTTTGACTTCCATTGATAAATCTTGATGCCGAATGCAATAACAACTACTTCATCGCTAATTGGTCTGTCCTCTGGTGCGCTCATATTATTCCTTTCTGACTCTTCACTAGATTGTTGAGACTGCCAATAGCTGACAGCACCCTGATATCGATCATTTGGATCCACTCTGCTTAGCTCTGCCTCGGTGAACACAGTGGAGTCACATTCAAACCTCACACCCTGGTTCGCGAGACTGAGGCTTCTACTCGCTTATCTTGATTGCACGGGAACTGTGTTGTCTTCGATTAGCCGCTTCACTGATTCAGGAGTGAAGCGAATAGCCCGGCCCATGCGGACGAATTCGATTTCACGGCGCCACACTTTCATGCGCACAGTCGCAGGTGACCACCCAGTGGCGAAGGCGAACTGTTCAACATTCAATAGACCAGATAGTTGGATTGCTTTTTTCATTTTCAAATCTCCTGAGTTCTTTATCTCACGGGCTGTCAGTTGATTGTTTGATAATATGATTGACTGATTGTAAAAGTCTGAGATATCAATAATCTGTGAGAGCAACCAGATCCACTACCTATCTACCGATGGAAGAGATAACGCTCTTTGTCCGAGACTTCCTAAACGGGACTAACCAGTTGGATGATGCCAGCGGTGACGAACTGCGGACGCTGGTGGACGCGTGGCTTTCGGTCGATCAAAACTGGGAGAAATTTGTCATAAAGATGTTGAGAGCTAAGAAGCCATTTCCGTCTCAGGGGAAGTTCTACATACCATCTAACACCCAGCATCCGATCTTGATTCCCTCGCCTTCTCCAGGTTCTACGCACGCGGAAGGCTTGTTCTTACAACTCGTATTAAATCCCGGTTCCGAGATGCTGTGTCGACCATGCCAGAGGTGCGGTCAATACTTCCTGAAAAAGACAAAGCACCAGAAGGCTTATTGCTCCCGCAAATGCGTTGGAGCGGCAAATGCCGTTCCTGCGACCAGAAGGCGCAGAGAAGCGAACCATGCAGAGCTAATTCGGTGGGCAAAGGAAGCTATCGTCGAGTGGCGGTCTAAAAAGCGTCGTAAGGGATGGAAGACTTGGGTGGTTGAGTACCTTAGGGGCAAGCAGAAGAGCCTCGTCATCACCGAGAAGTCGCTCAGTCGTTGGGTCAACAGGGGCGAGCTTATGGCTCCGAAAGAGAAGGAGGGCAAGGTATGAGCATATCAAGCGTGGGAACATTTGGTGGTTTGAGTTCGAGTTTCGAGGTGCGCGCATTCGAGAGAGTTCCAACAGTCGTGTACGTGCCGTAGCAGAACGTCTCGAAAGGGAGCGAGCCCCAGATGTGAAGATGCTGCGACAACGGGAGGATATCGGTCGCGCCATTACGCCAGACGAAGAACTAAGGTTATTGGCCGCGGCGAAGAAAAGTGCTAGCCGAAGCCTCTATCCGGCGGTCCTGCTGTCGATTCATACGGGGCTACGAAACGAGGAACTGCGCTTGCTTCGATGGCGCCAGGTGGACTTCTTGCGAGAAGAGATCACGGTCGGGAAATCGAAGACGAAAGGTGGGGAAGGCCGAGTTGTGCCTTTAAGCAACACGGCGTTGCAGCGTCTCAAAGAATGGCGGAGCCAGTTTCCCGATGCGACGCCAGAGCATTATCTATTCCCCTCTGAGCGGTACGGATTGCATGGCAGCAAAGGAGCATTCGGGGGTGTGGTAAAGTTCTATGACTACGATCCAGAGACGCCAATCGCGGGCTGGAAGTCCTCCTGGACGACTTGCCGCAGACTATCTGGTGTCCAGTGCCGATGGCACGATATGCGTCACACGTTCATATCTCGTTTGGGAGAGAACAGGGTGGCAGACCAGACGTTGCTGGCGCTCGCTGGGCAATTATCAAGAAGAGTGCTGGAACGATACAGTCACGCAAGAAATGAGTCGAAGCGGGCGGCTGTCAAAATGCTCGATATCCCCACAGGACAAAATGACTCCCCACAATTTCCACCACAGTCGGTTGAAGGGGTATCAACTGAAATCATGTAAGTAATTGATGGTAAATGGTCGGGGCGGAGGGATTCGAACCCCCGACCCTCTGGTCCCA
>CAZZZG010000020.1:0-50726 GCA_964658525.1 uncultured Edaphobacter sp. | reverse complement strand
TACCGCAGCTTATTCATCCAGGCCCGTGGAGTGCTGAAAAAAGAGCTGGTTCAGCGTCTGTTGGCTTGCGACCGGCGAAGCGCAGAAAGTATCGAGATGCACGAAGGGTCGGTGAGCGGACGGTGCCGTCACCAGAGACTTGCGATCACCCGTGTCGTCGATAACCTGATTCGCCCATTCTTTCGCTTGCTCGTTTCAAGCCGAAATGGCCGCTCGGGCGTCTGTTTCAACCTGAGTGAGAGTCAAACGAAATATTATGCAATAGCCATGTGTGTCTTCGACCGACGGGCCATGTGTTGTTACATCGAGCTTAGTCAACCACTTGCAGCCGCATTAGGCCGTTTAGCATTTCTGTTGCCATACTTTGGTTCGTGAATACCGCAACCCCCTCTTGCTTCCTTCGCATCAACAGATAGATGAACATTCTTAAAGTTGCGGCATGCCTTTTCGTCATTTTCTTTACGACAGCTCTTCGAGCGGACGACAAAGCACGCTTCGACCTGGCCGGTCCTACGATTGACATTCGCGTTACGCGGGGGGCCTCGACGCTGCCCATCGCTCAGGTTCCCAACCTACAGGCGGGAGACAAGATATGGATCAAGGCTGACCTTCCGGCGAGCCAGTCTAACCACCTGATGTTAATCGTTGCCTTTCTTCGCGGCACGACAAATGAGCCTCCCGATGATTGGTTCACCGAGATCGATACCTGGAACAAGAAAACAGTTGAGGGGACAACCGTCACCGTTCCCAATGAGGCTGAAGAAGCCCTTCTGTTTGTGGCGCCTGAAACTGGAGGCGATTTCAAAACGCTTCGCTCCGCAGTCAAAGGTAAGCCCGGGCTGTTTATACGCGCTGATGTCGACCTAAATGAAGCATCCTTTGAGCAGCAGCGCATCGAACGCTACCTTTCAGCAATGAAGACCTTGCCGCAGGACGATCAGAAGGCTATTCAGGACCACTCCGCGAAGTTAGCAACCACGCTCGCGCTGAAACCGAACGCTGACTGCTTCAAGCAGCCCGTCGATCAACAGGTTGTCTGTCTCACTCAGTCCAGTGCCCCTGTGCTGCTAGATGATGGGCATGGGCAAAGCATCGCCGAAGCGATCTCCACTGGACCTTCCTCTGACTTTATCAATGCTGCTTCCTATACACAGCCCGTGGGGGCAGGCCTTTACTCGGCGTATGTCGGGGCAGTTGTTGATCTCGTTCATCTTGTCGGTATGCTGCGCACGGCGCAGTATCAGTACATCCCCGGTCTAAGTTTTCCGCAGGGATCCGCGCTCAGTCTCAGGCTCAACGCCCCACCTTCTTTTCACAAACCCGAATCGGTTATCGTCATCGGTTTGCCCGCTATTCAAAAGGCCAAGCTGCCACCGCTTCATCCTCATGATCCCAACCAAGTCGCATGTTTACTCCAACCGAAGATGACTATCGCCCTGGAAGGAGCGCCGCTGGTTTTTTCGAGCAGCTTCGCACACGGTCTGGTTCTGCACCTGAACCGAACTGGGGCGAACACTGATTTGCCTTTGGCTCCCGATGCGTTCGAAGGTGGACTCGTGGTGGCTAAGGATGAAAAAAGTGATGCGCTACACGACTCGAATCCGGGAGGAGATAAGGCATTATCTGCAAAGGCTGACACAAAGATCGGCGCGACGACCGATCTGACGATCACGGGAACTATCCGTGGCTATTGGGGCTTCGATTCCTTTGAAGGCCCCACGATTACACTCCAGCAGGTCAAAGGCAAGGATTGGAAGATAGTTGACAAAACCCAGTTGCTCGCCGGACAGGACAATCACCTAACAATTAAGGCTGACGGCAGTGCGTGCGTCGAGCACATTGCTTTAGCCAGCGATAAGGCGAAAGATGTAGATGTTTCCTTCAAGCCTGCCACAGGTAACGATGCCAAGTACACGCTAGCTCTAGACGTCTCGCTAAAGACTGTTCAACCCGGCGGTTATTCGCTCGCTATCAAACAGTACGGCGACACGGATAGAGATACCGTCCCTCTCACGGCGTATACCGCCGGCATTCATCTTGACGCCGTCAAAATCCACAGTGGAGATAAAACAGCGGTACTCACTGGGGGAGGTCTCAAGGATGTGGTCTCCGTCGAGATCGATAAACAGATCTTCACTCCTGGCGGCGAAGGTAACGACGAGAATACGATGCATCTTCAGGCCGACGCCGGCGTCGCCCCCATCGACGGTTCTGAGGCTAAAGCGAAGCTGAAAGATGGCCGCACGATGACGGTTAAAGTATCAACCGCGGCCGCGAGGCCGGAGCTGAAGCTGCTCTCATTCAAGGCCGCTTCTGTTCCGAAGGATGGCACATTGCCTGTCAGTTTTGGCAATAAGGACGACATCCTGCTCGAGGGTAAGCTCACCTTCGTGGTGCAAACCAGTGGTACCTTTCCGCGCACACAGACCATCGAAGTCGCTACCGTCGATGGCTCGGTCCACACTACGCTCTCCCTTGCAACGAACAACCTCATGCTCCAGGACGACCATACGGCGGTTGCGACGCTAGAGCCCTTGAAAGCGTTCGGCCAATCAGCATTTGGCAAATTACAGATGCGTCCGGTTGCGGAAGATGGTACGCCAGGGAACTGGACCGCTCTTGGCGTTCTCGTCCGCGCGCCGCACATTACGGCAATCCACTGCACCACTGCGGACGCCGCAACCTGTACCGTTGACGGCAGTAACTTATTCCTTGTGCAGTCCTTTGACGCGGCGAAAGATTTTGCCAGGCCTACCGACGTACCCACTGGCTTCGCGGAAAGTAATTTCACTGTTCCGACGCCAGCTGACGGAGCAACGCTCTACCTCAAACTGCGCGATGATCCCAACTCGGTCGCCACTTTGGCTCTTCCCACACCGGTGCAGAAACCAACCACTTCCGTGATGTCCCCTTCTCAGGCTGCGGTACCATCTGAAGCGCCCGCGGCTCAGGACACCACAACGCCATCTTCATCCGAACCTGCACCCGCGCCCAAGCCTGATCCCTCGACGACTCCTCAGCCAACAACTGGTCCGCCTCAAGATTCCAATTGATGCGGCAACTGAAGGACAGATTTCTTGGTGGCTCCTAGAAGTTGTTCGATGCGACTTATAAACCTCGGATGAGCTCAACCATCTTCGTAGGATGGATCGGCTTTAGCACGAGAGTAAGATCATATCCACGCTCCCTTGCCTTCTCTATTAGCCTCTCTGAATCTTCCTGGCCAGAGAAGATGAGCATTTTGCATTGTGGCGCAACTGCCTTGACCTGAATCGCTAGTTCTACCCCGTTCATCCCTGGCATCACGACATCCGTCAGCAAGTAGTCTGGTGGCTTCCGCTGGGCAGCCTGGAGGGCCAATAGAGGATCTGAATATGCGATAGCGTTGAATAGATTCATCTGTAATACGACCGCGAACATCTTCGCGATATCTTCTTCGTCGTCAACTACGAAGACACAGGGCTGCTCTTCGAACGGATTATCCATAGCCCTCTATCAAACTCAATCAACAAAGACCTGCAAGTTCTCAGAATGCCTCAAGAACGGCGGACGTCGATATTTCCCTTAATGAAGGCTCCGTCCGCGATCGTTATCCTCGATACGATTGCGTCACCACTCATTGAGCCCTCACTTCTGATGTCGAGGTGATCGCTTGCCTGACAATTGCCACGAACTTGTCCAAGTACCACTATTTCACTTGCTATTAGCACTGCTGCCGTTTGGCCGCCTCGTCCTACAGTGATCGTCTGACCGGGAAGTTCAACAGAACCTTCGACTCGACCATCGATATGCATAGTCTCCAAGCCTGTGACCTCTCCCTTAATCACCAGAGACTTCCCGATCAAAGTGCGATTTACATTTGCTTCCATCATCACTATGCCTTCTTGAGTTAGGATCCAGTTCCGGCCTCTGCGCCGCTGGTAACTTTCACAGTATCCGGACTATCCTCGACCGGACATAACACTTTCGTGCTCAAAAGCGAGTCTCTTTCAAATCGTTCACATCGCTACAAGTCATCATCCGTACCAACTGCCGTTATTACCCGCCGGGGTGAAGGACTTTGTGTTGACTAACATCGTCGCCATCACCGGTCTTCAGGCTGCGGAACACGATTGTTGAAACAATCGTCAATATTCCAAGAGAGACGAGTGCTTTATGAATGCCCTCGATCATCTCTGTTCGATTGCTATGCGTGCTGGGGATAAAGAATGCGGTCGCCAATCCTGCGGTAGCGACACCGAAGCTGATTGACATCTGCTGCATAGTGCTCGCGATAGAGCTGGCGCTGCTGGCGTCCTGCTCTTCGATATCCGCGTAAACCAGAGTATTCATGCTCGTGTATTGCAACGATGTAAAAGCACCGTAAAGGAAGGCCTGCAGAACGATTGCCCATACAGGTGTTCGGAGACCTATTGTGGCAAACGCCATGAGAAGAAATCCGAGAATCAAGGTATTTGAGATTAGTACGCCGCGATATCCGACTCGCTTTAAAAGCTGCGGCATTATCGTCTTCATACTCATGGCCGCTATCGCTTGAGGCATGACGAGCAGTCCGGATTGGATCGGAGTAAACCCGAGTCCGACCTGATAAAGCAGAGGCAGAAGGAACGGTACGCCGCCAATTCCGAGACGGGTGAAGAAGCTGCCGCTCACCGCGGCTCTGAATGTACGGATAGTGAATAGCTTCAGCTGCAACAGAGGAAACGTAAGGCTTTTGGCATGAATCCAATAACCTCCGAGGAGGATCACAGATAGTGCTAGTAGTGCGGACATCTCTGCGGCGCTTAGTGTGTGCCCCCCAAAGATCTCGAGTACGTAAGACAGTAACGCGATCCCAGATCCAAACAGTACGAGGCCGATTACGTCGAGCGGATGAGAGATCTCTTCACGATAGTCCGGCAAATGAATGTAAACGAGGATGAGCCCGGCCACGCCGATCGGGATATTAAGGAAGAAGATGAACCGCCAGTGAAGATATCCAACGATGAGACCACCTGCAATAGGTCCGAGCATGGGTGCAACAAGAGCTGGGATAGAGACGAAACTCATCGTGCGCAAGAGGTCCGCTTTGGCGAAGGGTCCGCACGAGGGTAAGCCTACCCACCGGCACCATCATGGCGCCCCCGCAACCCTGCAGAATACGGCAGGCAACCAGCAGATGAATGTTGCTGGACAGGCCACAGAGAAGAGAGCCCAACGTGAAAAGACCAATTGCTGATGCAAAAACGCGGCGGGTCCCGAACCTGTCAGCCATCCATCCGCTGATTGGGATAAATACAGCGAGACTTAGGGTATAACTGGCCAGCACCGCTTTCATGCTGAGCGGAGCGACGCCCAGAGCTGTGGAGATTGCCGGCACCGCCGTGTTCAAGATGGTTGTGTCTAAAGACTCCATGAAAAACGCTACTGCCACGAGCCAGGGCAAGAGACGCCGAGACGATGCGGAGGGGTTCGCTACAACAGATTGAGACGCCATCGTATTCCCCATCGCCACGCTCTCCTCAGATCTGCTGTTGGTTGGATGCAGGAATGTCTCATCATCTTCTGTCGCATCGTTCAGGAAGCTATAAACAACCTCATGAAGCACTCAGGCGCGAGTGAGGCAGAGATCAGAGTCGAGAAAAGCGGCGATGAAATATCTCTATCAATTCGAAACAATGGAGGAGGAATTCTCTTCGATCAGAACGGCGGTCAGGGCAAAGGATGTTCGGCTTGCCAGGATCGAAGATGCAAAGGGCTCTTTACCGGATTTGCTAAAGCCCGTTAGGTGCAACTCTGTTCTCTAACGTTTCTAAGAGCGGCACTTGTTCGAGCCGGATGAACTGTCGGGCGGTGAAAAGATTGAACCAACGTCCCTGATCGATCTCTGGGATTTCAAGACGCTTCTTCGACTTTGGAGGCCACTCAATCTGACAGGTGTTGCTCACAAGCTGGGCTGGGTCGCAGTCTCCTTCAAACGCCCAAGCAATGACGACTTTCCCGCTCTTTTGTCGCACGAATCCCAGTTCGATAAAGTCTCCGCTTGCAATGAATCCAGTTTCCTCGAAAAATTCTCGCTGCGCTGCCGCGAGCGGTTCTTCGTTTTCTTCATATTCACCCTTTGGAATTGTCCAGGCACCCTGATCCTTCTTCTCCCAAAAAGGACCGCCAGGATGAACAAGAAGGACTTCCAACTCGCCTTTGCGCTTCCGATACATGAGCAGTCCAGCGCTGCGCTTCGTTTTTTTTGTCATCGGCGATCGGACAAGCCCCATTCGCTCCAAGCCAGTTGGTGAGTCACAGAATCGGTGCAGAACTCGCTTCAACGATGAAGAGGTACGACTGACTCACGGAGTCGGTTAACGAGCTTCGACGCTGCTAACCTTGGCGGCTTTCTCGACCTGAGGCGTCACCATGCTGCTGGTATCCTTCAAAGCTGCAATGGCCTTATCATAGCGGCCGGCCATAAAGTTACCACGAATGCGTGCCATATCTTCGAGCATCTTGATGCCGTCCCTCAGGTAACTCATACGGCTGCGTTCGTCGTGTCCCCAAGTGACGGGCACCTCTCGAACGACATACTTTAGCTTGCGGGCGATAAACAAGATCTCAGGATCGAAGCCCCAGCGTTCGATAGTTTGCAGGCGAAAAATCACTTGAGCCGCAGATCGTTTGAAGGCCTTGAACCCACACTGAGTATCCTTGAACGGCAAGCCCATAACAGCTCGGGTGACCCAGTTGAAGCAACGACCGAAGAATTGCCGGTAGAGCGGCTGGTGTATCGTCTGGCGAGTCCTGTCCATCCAGCGTGAGCCGATTGCCACATCTGCTCCGTCATTCAGAGCGGCGATGAGACGCTCAGCTTCTTCCATCGGGGCCGAGAGGTCGGCATCCGTGAACATGACGATATCGCCCGCGGCCTGTAGAAGACCGTTGCGGACCGAGTAACCTTTGCCGCGATTCCCGGGATTCTTTACGAGGTGAAGACGAGGATATTTGCTCATCCAACGCTGCACAATTGCGGCGGTATCGTCGGTTGAGCCGTCGTCGACGACCAGTACCTCGGCATCCCAGCCCTGCTCCGCGACACAAGACAACACCCTATCCAGCGCATGCTCGATACGAGCGCTCTCGTTATACGCCGGAATTACAATACTTAACTGTGGATGTGCCATTAGCGGTCGTCAGACTTTCTTTTCAGCTGCAGAGAGATGCACAGAGAACGTCCGATTTATCATACTGCAATATTTGACGCATAAAGGGCTCGGTTTGGCTCTATTTTCCGATAGATAAAAGTATCCGCTCATCGACTGCGCGTTGGTTGCAGTGCGGCTGCAACGGTCGCAAACTGTGCACCGGAACAAAGGTCCCTGCTAAACTCCACAGCATGCAGGAAGACTTTTCAACACCCCCGCCGCCACCACCAGCGCCTCCTTACCCTCGGACTCCGCAATACCCTTATCCGCAAACGTACGGTTCCATGCCACCGCGCCGTCGATCGGCATGGTTTTATATCGGCATTATCGCCGGCTCTCTGGCAGCAGTCTGTCTGCTGGTCACTGGCATGGTCTGGTTCACCATGCGTTCGATGACCGGAAATTCGGCTGGCCTTGGGCTAGGTTCTGACAGCATCGCCGTAATCGACATCTCCGGTGCGATTCTTTCCCCTGAAACCATCGACAGTCAGTTACGCAAGTTTGGCGACGACTCGTCGGTAAAGGCCATCCTTCTACACATCAATTCACCCGGCGGTGGAGCGGCTGCCTCGCAGGAAATCTACCACGAGGTGTTGAGGGTGCGGCAGCAGAGTCACAAGAAAGTCATCGCCTCGATCGAGTCGGTCGGCGCCTCGGGGGCATACTACATTGCGAGCGCCTGCGACAGAATTTACGCGAACGACGCCTCTGTTGTCGGATCGATCGGCGTAATTATGGAATGGACCAACTACGGCGATCTACTGCGCTGGGCGAAGTTAAAAAACGTGGTGATCCATGCCGGAGAGCTGAAAGACGCTGGCGATCCGAGCCGAGATCTGACTCCCAAGGAGGAGATTTACTTTCAGTCGCTGGTCGACAACATGTATACGCAGTTTGTTCATGACGTTGCGACGGGGCGCCACACCACTGACGACAAGATCAAACCGCTGGCGACGGGCCAGGTCTGGACCGGGCAGCAATCGCTTCCGCTGGGTTTGATTGACAAGGTCGGCGGCTACCAGGTCGCGCTCATGGAAACGGCAAAGGAAGCGGGAATCGCTGGGGAACCAAACGTGGTGCGTCCCGCAAAAAATAAGCGAGGGCTGTTCGCGATGCTCGCCGACGACGGCGAAGACCTCTTTCCAAACCCGAGCCAGCTGTTGAACCGTGCTCCCGGGTTTTACTTCATGTGGAAGTAAGATACGCTCCTTCAGGGTTTACCAGATTGAAACATGCCAACCCGAAAGGGCCCTCGGGAAAAACTGGCTCTTTTTTGTCGACCGTCTGACGAAACAGACGGATTTTGCATCTTATTGGGCAACGATGAAAGCCGTCATACTTTTGATTTCTTTGGCAACCTTTTAACCTCCATCCCGTCTACAATCAACAACAACGGATTGTTTCACCACGGCCCCTATCGCCCTCCCCCCAGTACGAAAGGAACCCACCATGACTAAAGCCGACCTTGTTGATAAAGTGACTGCTCTTGGAGACCTGACCCGCCGTGATGGGGAGGTTATTGTCGATACGCTCTTCGACGCCGTCATTGGGGCGCTGAAGACCGGAGACAAGATCGAGATTCGCGGCTTCGGCAGCTTCCGGACGCGCCAGCGCAACGCCCGAACGGGCCGCAACCCGAAGACTGGGGCTAAGGTCGATGTTCCGGCCAAGCGGGTTCCCTTCTTCAAGCCATCTAAAGAGCTGCGTGATTCGGTAAACCCGAACGGCGCGGTGAAATCTAAGCCTGTAGCGAAAAAGATCGATAAAGAACACATCGATCCACACCATCCGCCGGCGATGTAAATACCGCAAAGGCCTACGGGCGTAGCAGGTGCTTCGGCACCTGCTATTTTGCTTTTGAGCGTCAGGGTCTTGTCATTCGGTCATACCTTCGAGAACCACCTGTGAGATCGGCTCCGTATCAAACTCTCCCTCCCATTTCGCCACCACGACGCTGGCCAGGCAGTTTCCAACCACGTTGACGGTTGTCCGTGCCATATCGGCGAGCGCATCGATACCGAGGATGACAAAGATCGGCTCCGTGGGCAGGTGAAAAGTTGACGCCGTCGCAAGCAGGACGACCAGGATTGCGCGGGGAACGCCAGCGACACCTTTGCTGGTCAGCATGAGGGTCACCATCATCAGAAGTTGCTGGCCAAGCGAAAGATGGACTCCCGCTGCCTGCGCCACGAAGATGCTGGCGACGGCGAGATAGAGCGTGGAGCCGTCGAGGTTGAAGCTGTAGCCGGCGGGGATGACGAACGCTACAATTCGGCGCGGAACCCCGAGAGCTTCCATCGACTCCATAGCACGCGGTAGAGCTGCCTCGCTGGTTGAGGTCGCAAAAGCGATGGTTGCAGGCTCCGCCACAGCCGCGAGAAATCGGCGAACGGGAACACGAAAAAGGAGGGCCGCAGGTAGTAAAACAAGGAGCCCGAAACCAACTAACGCTCCATACAGGGTGAGGAGCAGCTTGCCTAAATTGACGAGTACTCCAAGTCCCATCTGACCTACGGTAAAGGCCATCGCAGCCCCTACGCCGATGGGGGCGAAGTACATGACAACGTTGGTAAATTTGAACATTACCTCGCTGAAACTCTCGAATAAGCGCAACACCGGCGTACGTTTTCGTTCGTCCAGACTCGCAAGCGCGATCCCAAAAAAAACTGCGAAGACGGCCACTTGGAGGATCTGACCCTCCGCGACGGACTTGGCGATATTTTCCGGAAAAACGTGCAGGAGGAAATCCTGCCAATGAGTCGGCGGGGGAGTGGAAACCGTCTCACCGGAAGTGGTTGCAGGAATGGTCAAGCCCACTCCGGCGCGGCTAAGGTTGATTGCCGCAAGGCCAATGACGAGAGCCAGCGTGGTGACGACTTCGAAGTAAATCAGACTCTTGATGCCCATGCGACCCACGCTCTTCAGGTCTCCATGGCCGGCAATGCCAGTCACCAGTGTCGCAAGAATCAGCGGCGCCACGATGGTCTTGATAAGCCGCAGGAAGATGTCGCTGAAAACACGAAGGCTTGTTGCCAGCGCTGGCGCATCGAATCCCAATTCAGCACCCGCCACCATCGCGACAAAGATCCACGGAGTCAGGGAGCGACGTTGAAACGCAAAGAGCGCCAGGAGCACTATAGCGAGACACCGCAGAATAATCCCGGAATGGTGTATTTCCTGCCCGTGGATCAACCCCAACGAGATTCCGACAGACAGTAAAATCGCGGCCGAAAGCAACAGAATGTGTTGAAAGTTCGTCTTTAACATCAGGTGCGAAGAATATCAGTCTTCAACAGAAAGCAAATGCTCCACAAACCATTTTCGAGCGCTGATAGCATATTCGCTATGCATCGCGTAACTCTCAGCAGCATCTTGTTCTGCACTATCGTCTCTTCTCCACTGATCGCACAAAGCGATGGTGGAGCAAGCCCCATTGCGGCAGTCGGCTACGGCGCCTTCACACAGAGCCCCGGAGTCATCTCCAATCCTCTATCCCAGCCAACACTTACACCGGGCGCCCTGGTTTTGTTGGAACTGGAGGGACGTTTTTCACAGGCAGTCGCCGAGGGTGGAGGCAAAGCCTTCGGCAGTTGGTTCGCGGAGGACGGAATTACTCTCAATAACGGTAAGCCCGCGATTTTGGGTAGAACCGCTATCGCCGCAACGGCCCAGTGGGACCCGAAAACCTATCAGCTAAGTTGGGTTCCGCAAGGCGCTCAAATGGGTCCATCGAACGACATGGGATTTACCTGGGGCCACTATGAAGGCCACAGCAAAGACAAAAATGGAGAGCCCGTGGTGATCTCGGGCCGCTACTTCACCGTTTGGAAAAAACTACCTAACGGCAGTTGGAAGGTCGCCCTGGATGCGAGTGCGGATGAACCGGCCGCGACAGGGGAGTGTTGCGTGCTTCCAAAGCCGTAAATCGTTGCTGCCACGAAAGTAGGAGTGCGCAACGATTTGCACATAACCTACGATTGAACTGTCTAATGAATGCTCTCCTGGTCAAAGACGAAGCGTTGCGAATCGAGGCCCTCAATCAGTACGAGGTCCTCAACTCTGCGCCCGATCCCATCCTGGACGACCTGACAAGTCTGGCTGCACAGATATGCGACACACCAGTCGCTGCGGTCTCGCTGATAGGCTCAGACCGCATCTGGTTGCGGTCTCGATTTGGCATTGACTCACTCGACGTCTCCCTCGGCAGCCTACCCTGCGAGACCACCATCCTCGGTGACACGGTCTACGAGATCTCCGACGCGCGCAATGACCCCGACTATGCACCAGATGGCATTCTTCTCGAAGGTCGTCCTTATCGGTTCTACGCCGGTGCACCGTTGACAACTCCGGGCGGAGTGAGCATCGGCGCACTGCTCGTATTGGACCGTCATGCCCGCACGCTGACTCCGGCACAGTCGTCTGCCCTCAGTGTTCTCAGTCGACAGGTAATCACGCGTCTGGAACTCAATGGTCGCATCCGACAGATGGATCGCGCGGCTCGTTCACGACAACGCGTCGAGTCCGCTCTAACAGTGGAGCGCAATTTCGTCTCAGCCGTTTTGGACACCGTGGGCGCGCTGGTCGCAGTGTTCGATCCAGCCGGTCGCATCGTACGTTTCAACCGCGCATGCGAAAACGCCTCCGGGTATGACTTTCCCACCCTCGTCGGCCGCTATGCGTGGGACAAACTTATTCCGCGGCAGGAGATTCCCGAAGCGATCGAGACCTTTGAACGTCTACGCTCCGGTCACTTTCCCGCCGCCTACGAAAATCAATGGCTCAACCGTGACGGCAGCATACGCCGCATCGCCTGGTCAGCAACCGCGCTAACCGATACACAGGGCCAGGTCGCATTCATCATTGCCACCGGTATCGATGTAACGACGCAACGAGCCGCGGAAGCGACCTTGCGCGAGAGTGAAGCCCGCTACCGTCAGCTCGTCGAAGGTTCGCTGGGTATGGTTTGCACTCACGATCTTCGTGGCACGTTACTGTCAATCAACACTCATGGCGCAGAGACATTGGGCCGCAGCGTGGAAGATATGACCGGACACAATCTCGAAGAGTTCATCGTGCCGGAAAAGAGAGCTTCTATGCCTGCTTACCTCAAAAAAATAGGCGAAACAGGCGAAGCACAGGGTCTTCTTCATCTCTCCCACAGCGATGGAGAGATGCGCGTCGTTGCCTATCGGAACAAGCTCATCGTCGTGCCTGGACGCGCGCCATACGTTCTTGGCTTCGGCGTCGACATCAGCGAGCAGGTTCGCGCGGAGGGCAGACTTCGTACGCTAACGCGGCAGTCGGACTCCATCCTCGAATCGGTCGGCGATGGTATCTACGGCATCGACCTTGACGGCAGGGTCACGGTCGTTAACTCCGCTGCTGCCCAGATGCTCGGGTACAAACAAGAGGAGATGCTGGGCCGCAATATGCATCAACTCATTCACCACACTCGCGCGGACGGCACGCCCTATGCCTCTGCCGACTCACCGATTCGGAAGAGTCTCACCAACTTTGCCACCGTCCGTATCTCAAACGAGATCTTCTGGCGCAAAGACGGGACTTCCTTCCCGGTAGAGTATGTCGCGCGCCCACAGGTCGATTCGCAATCTCCCGACACGGACGGCCTCAAAGCGCTCGGTGTCGTCGTTGCGTTCACCGATACAACCGAGCGGCGCGCCCTTGACCGCATGAAAGACGAGTTCATCTCCACGGTCTCTCACGAGCTTCGTACGCCGCTTACCTCGCTGCGTGGAGCGCTAGGCTTGCTTGCAGGAGGCGCGCTTACCAATCGTCCGGAGAAGACCCAGCAAATGCTCGAGATCGCCATTAGCAACTCGGACAGGCTAGTGCGGCTGGTAAACGATATTCTCGATCTTGAGCGGATCAGCAGCGGCAAGACGGAATTGCATTCGACGATGTGCAGCGCTGAAGATCTGCTGCGACGAGCGGCGGGCGTTCAACAGACACGTTCCCCCCTACCGAATATCCGCATCTTTTTTGCTGCCCACGGCGTCAACGTCTGGGCGGATCCAGATCGTATTCTGCAGACATTGAACAATCTCATCTCAAACGCAATCAAGTTCTCTCCAGAGGGCAGCGAAATCCACCTTACTGCGCGGAATATCGACGAGAACGAAGCACTGATCGAAGTTCGCGATCAGGGCCGAGGCATTCCTGCCGATAAGCTCGAACACATCTTCGATCGCTTTCAACAGGGTGATGCCTCGGACTCACGCGCGATGGGCGGCACGGGTCTGGGACTTGCAATATGTCGCAGCATCGTCAACCAACATGGCGGACGTATCTGGGCAACCAGCGCCCCAGATCAGGGCACTATCTTCTATTTCACGCTTCCCACCAAGCCCAAAACCAACCTGCTTTAGAAAAGCTCACTCATCACCCTCACGCAGCTTGGCAATCACCGTAAAATCTTCCAAGGTCGTGGTGTCACCTTTGACCTCACCAGTAGTGGCGAGTTCGCGCAGGAGACGTCGCATGATCTTGCCACTGCGCGTTTTCGGTAAAGCCTGGGTGAAGGTGAGGTCGTCAGGGCGCGCCAGCGCGCCGATTTCTTTCGCGACCCAGTGCCGCAGCTCCTGCCGCAACTCTTCGCTGGGCTCGTGACCTCCTTCGAGCGTCACAAACACGGCAATCGCCTGCCCCTTCATCTCGTGGGGTCTGCCGACTGCCGCCGCCTCTGCAACCTTAGGATGGGCTACAAGCGCTGACTCTACCTCCATGGTGCCAAGACGGTGACCACTTACGTTGATCACATCATCGACGCGACCCATGAGCCAGAAGTAGCCGTCCGCATCGCGGCGCGCCCCATCTCCAGTAAAGTAGCTACCCGGAACCTCGCTCCAATAAGTCGCTTCATAGCGAGCCTGGTCACCATAGATTGTACGAGCCATCGATGGCCAGGGCTTGCGCATGATAAGAAGTCCGCCATGGCCGTCCGGCACAGGATTCCCCTCTTTTGTAACTACCTCGGGAACAATTCCAAAGAAGGGACGCGTAGCGGAACCCGGCTTGGTTGCCACAGCACCGGGGACCGGGGCAATCATGATGGCGCCTGTCTCGGTCTGCCAGTAAGTGTCGACGATGGGGCAACGCTCCTTGCCGATCATTCGGTGATACCACATCCAGGACTCAGGATTGATCGGCTCACCCACAGTGCCCAACAAACGCAGTGACTCGAGAGAGTGTTTCTGAACCCACTCGCTTCCCCATTTTGTAAACGCACGGATTGCCGTTGGCGCGGTGTAGAAGACGGTGACCTTGTGGTCGTCAATTATCCTCCAAAATCGATCGCACTCCGGCCAGTTGGGTGCTCCTTCGTACATCATCACGGTGGCGCCGTTCAAAAGCGGACCATAGACTACATAGCTGTGGCCCGTGACCCATCCAATGTCGGCAGTACACCAGTACACATCGTCATCGCGCAGATCAAAGATATATTTGCTGGTGAGATAGGTCTGCACAGCGTACCCTCCGGTCGTGTGCAGTAAACCTTTAGGCTTGCCGGTAGTACCGGAGGTATAGAGAAGATACAGCGGGTCCTCTGCGTCCATCCATTCCGCAACGCACTCCGGTGCGGCTTTTTCCATCACCTCATGCCACCATAGATCGCGACCTGGCTGCATCGTAATCGGCGAACCAGAACGACGAAAGACCACGACATTCTTTACGGTCGAGCACTTCTTTAACGCCTCGTCCACGATCGATTTCAGTTGAACTTCAGAACCGCGGCGATAGCTTGTGTCTTGAGTGATGACCGCGACACAACTGGAGTCGTTGACGCGATCGGAGATTGCTTGGGCGGCGAAGCCGCCAAATATGACAGAATGCACCGCGCCGATTCTTGCACAAGCCAGCAATGCAATCGCAAGCTCAGGCGCCATACCCATGTAAATCGCAACTCGATCACCGCGCCTGATTCCCAGCGACTTCAGAACGTTGGCCAACCGCTGTACCTGCTCATGAAGTTCACTAAAGGTCAGCCTGCGAACTTCGCCTGGCTCACCTTCCCACAGTAACGCGACTTTGTCCTTCCGGCCTCCCAGTGCATGACGGTCGACACAGTTGTGCGAGAGGTTCAACTTCCCACCGACGAACCATTTTGCGTGTGCCGCTTCGCCATCCGTTACCTTCTTCCAGGGAGAGAACCATTCAAGTTCATGAGCTGCCTCTCCCCAAAACTTCTCGGGATGCTCCACACTTTGTCTGTATAAGGTCTCATATTGTTCCAGGTTCTTAATATGAGCCTTCGCGGCGAACTCCGCGGGCGGAGGAAAAACCCTATTCTCGCGCAGACTTGAATCCAGATCCGTACTCTTTTCAGACATCTCCCGCCCAGCCCTCCCTAATTTCATCCAGCAAGGTGAAGGTACCCTATACAACTCAGCCTGAGCAACCCGCCGTTACATTTGGGTGACACGGGGGCCACTCGAATCATGTATTGTGGTTTCCGCATCTAGATTTTGAGTGAACGATAGGCTTTCCACTGTTTTTTTGTTTCGACGATGTACGACGTAACTACTCCCGAGGTTCTCAATGGCCCTGGCCTTTCTCGATCGTGACCGCTCCATAGCCCCCGCAGGATATAGTCGCTGGCTGGTACCACCAGCTGCCCTCGCAATCCACCTTTCGATCGGTCAGGTTTACTCCTTTTCGGTCTTCAAGAATCCACTCCTCGCCTTGCATGCAGCAGACGGCTCTTCCTGGAACTTGAAGGAAGTCGGCTACATCTTCTCGATTGCGATCGCATTTCTGGGCATCTCCGCAGCGCTGTTCGGGGCGTGGCTTGAGAAGGTCGGTCCCCGTCGCGCGATGTTCTACGCCGCAATCTGCTTTGGAGCGGGCTTCATCATCGCGTCGCTTGGAGCCAGCACGCATCAACTGGCTCTAATCTATCTCGGCTACGGTGTTGTCGGCGGCATCGGCCTCGGACTCGGATACATCTCGCCTGTATCCACCCTGATCAAGTGGTTCCCTGACAGACCTGGTCTGGCCACAGGTCTCGCCATCATGGGGTTTGGCGGTGGGGCGATGATAGGCGGGCCTCTGGCGAGCAATCTCATGGCCCACTTCAAAGCCGCCGGGCAGCCGTCAATTCCCTACACCATGATTACGATGGGCATTCTCTATTTCATCTTCATGATGTTCGGAGTGTTCACCATACGCGTCCCGCCGACCGGCTGGAAGCCCGAAGGATGGGTGCCGTCGGTCAGGCATTCCGCACTCATCTCAAGCCATAACGTGGCGGTGACAGAGGCTTGGAAGACACCGCAGTTCTGGCTGCTCTGGGTGATGCTATTCGTCAACGTAACGGCCGGTATCGGCATCCTGGAACAAGCAGCACCAATGATCCAAGATCTGTTTAAGGGCCAGATCAGTCCTGCGGCCGCCGTGGGCTTCGTAGGCATTCTGAGCATCTTCAACATGGCCGGACGGTTTCTTTGGGCATCGTTCTCTGACTTTCTAGGACGCAAAGGCACTTACTTTACCTTCTTCGTACTTGGTGCCATCCTCTACTTCTTCCTTCCCTTCTCGCGGCAGGACAAGATTAACTCCGTTCCCCTCTTCGTCGCGATCGCTGCGTTGGTCATCTCGATGTATGGCGGAGGCTTTGCGACCATTCCTGCCTACCTCAAGGATCTCTTCGGTGGTTTCAACGTCTCTGCCATCCATGGGCGCCTGCTCACCGCGTGGTCGGCCGCCGGTATCATTGGTCCCCTCATCGTTAACGGCATCCTGGATCACTACGTCGAAAACCATATGAACAAAGAGGATGCCTACCCACTCATCCTGCACATTATGTGTGGGCTGTTGATCATCGGCTTCCTGGCTGACCTGATGGTACGTCCGGTCGCTGAGAAATACTGGCTGAAAGATACGAACCTCGTCTACGCAGACGGACCGGCCCATTAACCTCACGGCGGATTGCTTGCCTCCGCCCCTTTCTTATATCCGGGAGTTATCTCATGACAGATTCCAATATCAAAAAGTCTTCCCCTCTTCTCATCGCTGCAGCGTGGATCATTGTGATCATTCCCACAGCATGGGGGCTCGATTACACCGTCAAAAACGCTCTAAAAATCTTTGCGACGTCTACTCCTACGGCTACACCGACTGCCAAATAAATTCGAGAGTTGTCTTGCAGTGCACTTCGGGCGCAACCCGAACGCTTTTGTAGTCATCAAGCTGGCCCCGGTGCTGCTGCGAGACCATGGGCAGCGCTGTAGACTCCAATTATCGTGAATTTTTACTGGCCATCCTTGATCGGCTTCTTCCTCGGTTTCGCATTTGGCGTGGGTTGTGCCTTGGCAGTCATGTACTCGATTTACATGGGAGGATACCGCGCCGCAATACGCGACTCCCAAGTGCCGACGCCGCCCGAACGCTATACAAAGGCGCTGGATAAGATCTCAGCAAAGTCATAGCGCGAACAGGTCATCGCCGCAACAGGTGCGTTTGTTCAGCCTGGCAATGCTCCTCGCGTCGCCAGGTCGGTACGCATCTGCTTAATCTCAAGGTGCAGTTCTTCGATCGACTTTCTCAACTCGGCCCTTTGCGCATCGTCGCTCATAGACTTGATCCCTTCTAGATAGAAGTTTCCATTCGGCTCGAGGACGCACTTCTCCACTTCGCTGAAGTCGTTGAATCCCTGCTTGTGAAGCACCGATCGCAGTTCAAGCTCCGTGAGGGCTTCACGTTTGGCTTCCTCCCAATCGACGACTCCATGACGAATCAATACCGACGGAGAGCCTTCGAAGGCCCTATTCAGCTTTGGCATGTTGAAGAGCAGACGCGACAGTAGCCAGTTAATGGTCAGCAGTGACAGCGCACCGATTACGCCTCCCGATACTGTGTTGTCATCACCAATCATGGCGTTCTGCACGGTGTTTGAGAGGCTGAGCAGCACTACAAGATCAAACGGATTCAGCTGTGCTAACTCCCGCTTGCCGAATATCCGCAAAAAAGCGATGAGGGATATATAGACAATCATTGGCCGGAGAATCTTCTCCAACAGCGGCAGGTGCATGTGAAACATGCTTTCGATCAAGAGATTCTCCCTCTACTCCGTTGCGGCATTCGAAGCAGGACGTCGGCACCACACACCCGACGTCCTCTTCGAGACCATGTTATGCGTATCGTTTCTGGTGCCAGTCCCACGCGCTAGCCACGATCTGGTCCAACTCCGCGAACCTGGGCGTCCACCCCAACTCAGCTTTGATCTTTGCCGAACCCGCCACTAGGACGGCCGGATCGCCAGGCCTTCGTTCACATTCCTCGACTGGAATCGGCCTACCCGTGACGCGACGTACCGACTCGACAACTTCGAGGACGCTAAATCCCTGCCCATTGCCAATGTTGTAAATCAGCCGGCTCTTCGTGTCGCTGAGCGCAGCGAGGGCCAGAAGGTGCGCCTCAGCCAGATCACGCACGTGGATGTAGTCACGGATGCAGGTTCCATCCTTGGTGGGATAATCACGGCCAAAGATCTTGACGTTCGATCGCTTTCCGAGCGCTACATCCAGGATCAAGGGAATCAGGTGTGACTCAGGTTCATGAGCCTCTCCATAGCCTTCGATAGCTCCTGCGACGTTGAAGTATCGCAAGCTGGCATACTTAAACCCATGGATTAGATTCATCCATCGAAGCATATGTTCTACAAGTAACTTACTCTCCCCGTATGGATTCGTTGGCTGCAACTTCGCATCCTCGAGAATAGGCGTCTTTTCCGGTTCCCCGTAGCATGCGGCCGTGGAACTGAAGACCAGTCGGTCGTGTCCAGTTGCGAGCATTGCCTCCAGGAGGGTCAAGGTTGCCGCTGTATTATTTCTGAAATAAATCTCCGGGCGCTTCATGCTTTCGCCAGCCTCGATCAAAGCGGCGAAGTTCATCACTCCGTCGAAACGACCCTCACGAAGAGTCTCTTCGATCAAAGGGCGGTTCGCTATATCACCCTCGATAAACGTGGCGTTTTCAGCAACTGCCGAACGCTTGCTATGGCAAAGATTATCGAACACCGTGATTGCATGCCCTTGAGCCAGCAAAATCCGCGCGACCGTGCCTCCGATGTACCCCGCTCCACCTGCTATCAGAATCTTCATTAATTGTCTCCTAGTACACTTCTTGGATACCACAAAAGTGCCAGTGTCAATCACTTACGCTTACGGCACTATACTTGCTATAAGAGCAGAGCAGAGCCCGGCACTGAAAAGAGACACCTCCCTGAGGCACGGCGCCTGCTACAACCTTTTCCTTTATCGTTCGCGTCTCTTAAATTGGGCCGACGCAACGTTCCAACCTCCCCTTGGTGATGTCAAAAGTTGCAGTGAGTCAAAGACCGCAAGTTCGAATCACACTAGGGCTCTCCGGCATAGCACCTCGGAGTTATTCCTCCTTAGCACCGGTTCTGTTTCCATAGCACTGGTGTAACTCTCCCGACCTCGACACGAGGCACTTCAAGGACTTTTTATGGCAAAGCCGCTTCGCAGTGATGATCCAGCACCGCAGAATATGCAGTTCTCACACTTCGGCGTCCTGAATGATGGCAACCAGAGCAAGTCCTCGCTCTTCACTTCCATTGCCCTCAACGTCGTACTTGCGCTGTGCGCCATCATCATCGGAGCCGCTGCGAAAAAGACCATCGACACCAGGCACAAGCTGACCGAGTTGACCGAGCCGATTCCGATGAAGAAGCCGGATGAGCCGCCGCCGATCAAGATCAAACCTCCAAAACTTCCGCCACCTCCGGTGGTCAAGGTTGAGCCGCCCAAAATCAAGCTGCCTGACGTGAAGTTGCCCGACGTTCCTAAGCCACCTGAGATCAAAATGTCCCAGCCGATGCCGGTCGTTCTTCCGGCACCTCCAAAGATCGTTCAGCCTCCACCCGCTCCTAAGGTCGTCAGTCTGGCCCAAGCTCAGCCCGCCGCCTTGGTTAACAACTCTCCTCATCCAACTGCGGTCGCACTGGGATCGCAAACCAACCCGATCGCGCCCTCGAATCGTCCCTCGACAACCGCTATCAATCTGGGCAACAAAGGAATGTCAGGAATGCCGGCTTCGAATAACGGCATGGGAGCTCAGTCCACTGTTGTCAATCTTGGTTCCGGTTCAGCCGGTAGCCAAAACATGAAGGGCAGGGACAATGCAGCCGGCGGTGTCGTCGGAGTCAAGCTCGGAGTTACTGGCGGTACAGGGCCAATGAATGCTCCGGGGCGTTCGCCCGGGGTTGTTAACCTCGGCCAGAACACACCGCCACCGATGCCAAAACCAGCCGGACCATCTGCGGCAGTGGCCAAGACTGCACCTAAAGTTCTTTTCAAACCCAAGCCGGAGTACACCGCAGAAGCTCGCAACCTACACATCGAAGGTGTCGTCTCGGTTCGCCTCCGTGTTTCTTCCTCTGGTGCCGTCCAGGTTCTTGGCGTCACCAGTGATCTCGGCCACGGCCTCGGCGACTCTGCCATCCACGCCGTACAGGCCACCCGCTTTCAACCCGCAACCGACGCTTCGGGTCATCCGATCGATTGGGAAGGTGTTGTCAATGTAGCTTTCCAGCTCGCTGGATGAGAAACAAATTTTGTTCCGTAGTTGCAGCATGAAATAGCATCTAGTCCATATCAGGATGACCCCAGGGGGTCACCGTAGGAGCCGCAAATCATGATTCACGGGAAACAGTCTACCGCCGGTCTGCTGCTGGCATTTCTAGTCGCAACCACTCTCCCCGCGGGAGCAGGCATCCTACATCCTGGCAAAAAGAAGAAGATGGATGAGGACCTCTCTACAACGCGCAAGCCGACGGCCGCGCAAAACGCACTTATTGACAAGTCGATCGCGCGCGAAAAGGTGATCGTCAAGACCGTCAAGGAGCGGGCTCCTCTCGTCGAGACCTACATCCAGACTATGAAGCCCGATCCTCTTCTGGGCCAGGTTCCCGAGTCTGACGAACACTTCCTCAGCCGCGTCGACTTCAAAAGCATCATCGGTGATAACTCTTATGCGGTGAACAAGGAGACATCGAAAGGCACCAGCAACGACGGCAAGCTTGGATTCTTCAAGCACTCTGTCTCCTTCATCGGTGGTCTCGGCAACAGTCTGCATCTTAACTTCCACGAGTCTGGCTTCGTGCAGATGCTCCTGATGGACTCCAACAGCTTCGATCGACAGCACTACACCTTTGGGTACGTACGCAACGACTTCCTCGGCAATACGCCCACGGCTGTCTTTGACGTAACGCCGATTGAAGGGAAGAAGGCCTACGGCCGCTTCTTTGGTCGAATCTGGATCGAGACTCGGAGCGGAAACGTGGTTCGCTTCAATGGTGACTTCGCCGGAACCCAGGAGGACCAGAAGGAGTTCTATCACTTCGACAGCTGGCGCACCAATGTTCAGCCGGATCTCTGGCTCCCGACGTCTTTTTATGTTGAAGAGAGCGATCCAAAGAGCGTCTCCCGCACCCTCAAATTCAAAGCAATTAACCACATCTGGGGCTACGTGCTCAAGGTACCTCCTCCTGAGAGCGAAAACACCTCAATGGATGTCGTCGGCGCAACCGACGTCAGCAACGACGCACAGGACGTCAGCCCTCTTGGAGCCCAGCGTGCATGGGTCCAGCAGGCAGAAGACAACATCGTGGAACGTCTCTTCCAGGCAGGCTTGCTTGATGCACCAAGTGAATTCGATAAGACTCTTGAAGCCCTCGCTGGTAACATTCTCGCTTACAACAACATCACACTCTCAAGGCCGATCCGCTGCCGTACTCTGCTCACCGAACCGCTAGAGTCTCTCGCCATCGGCAACACCATTGTTATCTCGAAGAGTCTGCTTGATACCACCGGCGTTGTAACCCAGGACGGCGCGCAGCAGATGGGCAACCTCAACGCGATTCTGGCCTTCCAGATCGCTCACATCATCCTTGCTCATCGTCTCGACACCAAGTACGCCTTCAACGATCGTCTGCTCTTCCCATCAACGACGGTCTTCAATCGTATCCCGATGCATCACACAGACGCAGATAACGCAGCAGCGGCGAAGAAAGCTATGGAGTTACTAAATGCGAAGGAGTTGGAAGGTGGTCAGCAGTACTTTAGCCTATACCTCCAACAATTGCAGCAGCGCGTCAAGAGTCTGAAGGCTCTGAATGAGCCGATGATCGGCGATGGCTTGATCAAGAGCGATGCTGATCCGACCTTCTGGATGCAGGCCATCACCACAAAGGGTCCCAAGCTGGATATGAAGGACCTGAAGCAACAGGCAGCGATGCCATTGGCTAGCTTCCTTCGCTTCGACCCATGGACCGATCAGGTATTTGTACTCCATTCCGCCTTCGAACCACTTCTCACCGCAGCCGACAAGATGCCCTTCGAAGTCGAACCGGTCTATTTGAAACTCAGCTACTATAAGGCGCCCGCAGAACCGGTTCCTGCTCCGACCGGCGCACCGGCGAATGCTGCGCCAGCCGACAACACAGCAGCACCAGCCGCCGCCGCACCGGCTGCCACTCCCCCGCCAACGAACGCACAACAAAACTAACTCTGGAGCGTGGATGGACTCTGGTCAGTGAGACCATCCACGCTCTAATTGTGTCGAGCCAGCACGCTCGACACAATGCACGCATCAAACCTTGTTTGATAAGGAGGCACACTGTTGAAGCGGCATCTTCTCATCGGCTTTTTTGCCTGCGTCCTCAGTCTGACTCACTGGTCACACGGTCAAGCCGTCCCTACCGCCACTCGAAGTGGTTCGGCGCAGATTGGCGTCGGAGCAAACTTCATCAGTCCCGACTACACCCAGCAGTACATAAAGGGTATTTCCATTTACGGCAACTACGATATCGGTCAACACCTGGGAGTCGAAGGCGACATTCACATTTCTGTCAGCACTCCCGGCGATATCAGCGAAAACTCTTACCTCCTTGGTCCACGGTATAAGTGGCATTACAAACGTTTTGAGCCCTACGCCAAGGTGCTGTTTGGCTTGGGCCGCTTCGGCTTCCAATCAGGCAGCACCGTGGAGCCGGCAACCTTCACCTACTTCCAATTTGCGCCCGGTGGCGGTCTTGATGTACGTGCAACTCGACACATCAACGTGAGAGCATTCGACGTTGAGTTTCAGAAGTGGCCCGGATTCGATTCTCACGGGCTTTCCCCCATCGCTTACACAATTGGTGTTGCTTACACCCTGCGCTAGTTAGAGAATTTGTTCATGATGAAGACGTTGCTTTACCTTGGTGGATCGTCACTGCGCTACCCACTCTGCGCTAGGGAAAACACAATTCGACAGGAGTTCGCGTGCTGACAAAGGTTGTACTTTTTCTGGGCCTGGTGGGGTCCACATCTATGCTGAGCGCACAAGCAACTCCCACAGCAACTCGCACGGGAGCTCTCAAGATCGGTGGCGGCTTTTCCACGGCCGACTCCGACTATGGGAATCGATTCAATGGCGGCGCAGCTTACTTCGACTTCGATTTTCTTCCCCACATTGGTGTAACTGGCGAGTTTCATTTCGTCAAAGACCAAAATGATCTGTACGAGAAAACTTACGAGATTGGCGGTCGCTATTTTCGTGAGTATCGCCGCTTCGTTCCCTACGGCAAAGTCCTCTACGGGCGCGGGGTCTTCAACTTTCCTGTCAACCCCGACGGTTTTCGATCGAACCTCGCCTACAATATCATCGCTGCTGGCGTAGGCACAGATTACAAACTGAAGCCCTACCTCTATCTCCGTGCGGATTGGGAGTACCAGCAATGGTTCGACTTCGCAGGCTCCAGTCTTACCCCGAACATCATCACGGTGGGTGCGGCGTATCACTTCCGGTAGCCACTCTTACCTGGAAACTCGTGATCCAACAGAAAGCCCCGGTCAACGCCGGGGCTTTTCATATCAAATCCATCAACTTCTTAGAAGTGATAAGCAATACCGATCGAGGGAGTCGAGATGACCTCGTAACGATTGGTGTTGAAAATGTTGCCCGGAAGGCTGAAGGTCGGTGTCTTTACCAGGAAGGCCCTATACTCTGCACGTATGTCAAAGCTCGGGCTTAGCTCATAGGCCACACCGCCGCCAAACAGAGCGCCGATGTTCGTATTCCGCTTCGCATCCAGGTTGGTCGACCCGGCATCCTTGAACGGCGAGAAAAACATTACGCCCGGACCAGCTTCAAGAAACGGGTTGAAGTTTTTGAAGTTCAGATTGAACACGTATGCGAGGCTGACCTCCTGCTGCAGAGTATGGATCCCGCCGTTAGCCTTCCCGAAGACCTGATAATACTGGGTATTCTGCTGATAGCCATAGTTCGCTTCGAGCCCGCTACGCGGCGTCAGCAGATAGCGGTAGCTGGCAAGGAGTCCCATAGTCGTGCTTGTGTTCTTCTGCACGCTGTTCCCCGTTATCTCTGGCGCAAACGCAGCAGTGGCGCTTACGCTTACGTCCTGCCGGCTCTCCTGCGCATAACCGGCCGCCGCAGACAACATCAGCGCACCCAACAACAACATCGTTTTCTTCATTCTTCGCTGGATCCCTTCGAATTCGTCCATAACTTCCTACGCTGTCCCGCAGGCAACGCGTTTGCAGAGTTATGGGACGCCGTAATCACTGAGTTTCATTGTAACCGCACCGCTGCCCGAAGAAGTGCTACCAACGCAAGAAGGCCGGAGGATCTGCATCCGTCCGGCCTTGATAACCACTCCTGTGGATAACGCGTTATTGCGGTGGTGGTGGTGGCGCTGCTCCCTGTCCACCCTCATGACTCTCCCGACGCTCCTTCATCTGCGCCTGCAAAGCGTCGTACTTGGTCTTCTGATCATCAGTCAACACAGCGCGGATCTTAGCCTGCGACGCTTTGTGAATGTCCATCATCTTCGCCCGCTTATCGGCTTGGGGTGTCGCGGTGTCCTGACGCAAAGCCATCATCTGAGTTCGCGAATCGTCATCGATTGCCTTCACCTGGGTAACCTGATCTGGCGTCAGATTAAGTTTCTTTGTCAGGAAGTCGATCTGATGCTCTTCCCGCTGACCTGCTCCACGATGCCCGCCATTAGGTGGACCCGCCTGATCCTGGGAGGACGGAGCCGGGTCTTGTGCCATCACGGGAAGTGCGCTCAGCGCCGTTGTACATAGCGCCAATAGTGCTGCTTGCAATACTGGTTTGCGAAATAGCGTCATCATCGATTCTCACTCTCATAATGCGTTCGCCGGAAGAGCTTCTCCGGTGGTCGATCTACTGCTACAGACGCTCTTTTTTTGCAAAGGTTCCGCCGTTTCGCAAAATTCATGGTAGAGGTCAAATCGCCCGATCTGCCTGGAAGCAATAGGGGTCACCATGGGCCGCCGCGTAGGCCTCCACCACCTTGAGAAAGGCCAGTGCCGCGTGGGACAGACTGGCCTGCCTCCGATAAACAAGTCTTAGCTTGCGCTCTATCTGCAACTCGGGTATCTGAACCCGCACCAGCGCCCCGCTCTCGAGTTCAGTGCGCACGGTCAGCCCGGGCACCAAGGCTACCCCATTACCCATTTCGACAAACCGCTTGATCGCCTCGAGCGACGGTAGTTCCACTCCCATCTGAAGCGGCGTTTTGTGGCGCTTGAAAGCCTGAATGACCTTCTGCCGCTGCGGTGACGGAATATTATGCGCGATGAAGTTTTGCCCTCCCAACTGCCGAATGGATACCTTCCCGGCTCCCGCGAGTGGATGTCGAGGATTCACCACAAAAGCCAGCTCATCCCGGTACACAACCATCGATTTCACCTGCGTGTCGTCGGGGCGGAATGAGAGGACACCTAACTCCACCGAATGCATCAGCACCTCGTCCGAGATTCTGCTGGCCAATGTTCGCTGCACCGCAAGTTTGATCCTGGGATTTTGCCGTCGAAATTCATCGAGCAGCGGCAAAAGGTAAAGACAGGTGTACTCGTTCGCCGCCAGGTTCAACCTGCCGCTGTGAAGCTCTCTTAATTCCGTAAGGGCCACTGTTGCTTCGTTTCGCAGATTCAACAACTTAGAGGCATACTCCCGCAAAACCTCCCCCGCGTCCGTGAGCGTTCCATCCCTGGAGGAACGCTCAAAGAGAACCTCGCCCAGCTCTCCTTCAAGCTTGGCGATTGCCTGACTCACTGCTGGCTGAGTACGATGGAGCCGTGCTGCTGCTCGCGAGAAACTCCGCTCCTCCGCCACCGCCAGAAACGTCTCCATCTGGACTAAGTCCAAACCTTACCTCCGCGCGGCCGACAATTTGCAGATCGAATGCCGCAATTAGAAATTTTGATATACCTGCAAGCCATCATAAGCATGCATTATGATAACGTCTAGATCGAAAGAGCCAAATCCTATGTCTCTGCATAATCAAATCGTCTTCTTCGACACCACCCTTCGCGACGGCGAACAGTCTCCCGGCTGCACCATGCATCATGACGAGAAGTTGCGCATGGCTCATCAACTTGCAGACCTCGGTGTCGACGTTTTGGAAGCCGGGTTCGCGATCGCAAGCCAGGGCGACTCCGACTCCATCCGCATGATCGCCCGCGAGGTTCGCGGTCCCCGCATCGCTTCCCTCGCCCGCTGCAAACGCGAAGACATCGAAGCCGCCGCTCGTTCTATCGAGCCCGCCGAAAAGGCTCGCATCCACACCTTCCTTGCCTCCTCAGACCTCCATCTCGAGGCCAAGTTGAAGATCTCCCGAGCCGAAGCCCTTCACCAAGCCGCAGAGTCAGTCCGCCTCGCCCGCACCTTCGCCGACGACGTTGAGTTCTCCGCCGAGGACGCCACGCGCACCGATCCTGACTTTCTCATCGAGATCGTAACGGCCGCGGTTCAGGCCGGAGCCACGACAATCAATATTCCTGACACGGTCGGTTACACCACGCCCGATGAGTATGCAGCCACTTTTCGCATGCTCATCGCCAAGGTCCCTGGCATCGACGACGTTATCCTCTCCACCCATTGCCACAACGACCTCGGCATGGCCGTCGCGAACACGCTCGCAGGCATTCATGCTGGTGCCCGCCAGGCGGAGTGCACCATCAACGGCATCGGCGAGCGCGCAGGAAACGCAGCGCTCGAAGAGATCGCCGCTGCCTTAATGGTCCGCCGCGACAAGCTTCCCTACACCAACAACATCAAACTCAATCAGCTTTACCCAACCAGCCAGATGCTCGCCGAGTTCATCAGCTTCGGCTGTTCACCCAATAAGGCCGTTGTGGGCGCCAACGCTTTCGCGCACGAGTCCGGCATTCACCAGCACGGCATGATGGCCAACCCGCTCACCTACGAGATCATGACGCCCGAATCGGTCGGCGTTCCTGCAACCAACATGGTTCTCGGCAAACACAGCGGCCGTCGCCTCCTCGAGCAACGCCTCACAGAACTAGGACACAAGCTGACGCGAACTCAGCTCGACGATGTCTATCACCGCTTCACCGAGTTGGCTGACCGTAAAAAATCCATCTATGACCAGGATTTGCTTGGCCTTCTTCAACCAGACAAGTCCATCGCTATCACGCATTAAACCTACGGCAAAAGGAAGAGCGTCATGCGCCTCAAAATTGCAGTTCTCGCCGGCGACGGCATCGGCCCCGAAGTCACCAAGCAGGCTACAAATATCCTCCGCGCTGTAGCTGAGTTGGGCGGCCACGAGTTCACCTTCGTCGAAGGCCTGATAGGTGGTACCGCAATCACAGAGACGGGGTCCCCGCTACCAACAGCCACGCTCGACGCCGCACTCGAGTGCGACGCCGTCCTGCTCGGCGCCGTAGGCGATAACAAGTTCAACGCGCTCCCTCCGGATAAGCGCCCCGAAGCCGGCCTGCTCCAGATCCGTCAGGCCCTCGGAGGCTTCGCCAACCTGCGCCCATCCATCGCCTACGCCGCGCTCAGCGAAAGCTCCCCACTGCGACCAGAAGTCACCAAAGACGTTGACATCCTCTTCGTGCGTGAGCTCCTCGGCGGCCTATACTTCGGCGCTCCGCGTTGGTGGAATCGCGACAGCAACGAAGCCATCAACACCATGCGCTACACCCGCGATGAGGTCATTCGTGTAGCCCGCGTAGCCTTCGAACTCGCCAGCAATCGTCGCCAGAAGGTCACCTCGGTCGACAAGGCTAACGTCCTCGAAGTGTCCCAGCTATGGCGCGCAACGGTCACTGAGGTCGCAAAGGATTACCCTTCCGTCACGCTGGAGCACCAACTCGTTGACTCCATGGCGATGCACATCATGAACATCCCCAGAAATTTCGACGTAGTACTCACCGAAAATCTCTTCGGAGACATCTTGTCCGACGAAGCCGGAGTCATCACCGGTTCGCTCGGCATGCTGCCCTCAGCAACCATCGGAGGCGCGGTCAATCTCTACGAACCCGTCCACGGAAGCGCCCCGGATATCGCCGGCACAGGTAAAGCGAATCCCCTCGGAGCAATCCTCACGGCTGCGATGATACTCCGTCACTCCGCGAACCTGGAGCAGGATGCTAAAGCAGTCGAAGCGGCAGTGAACAAAGTGCTCAACGCGGGCTACCGCACCGCCGACATAGCACGCGGTCAGCAACCCGGACAGACCCCGGTCAGCACACAGGAGATGGGCAAGCTCGTACATCAGGCCCTGGCCGAGTCCATCGACCGCCGTCAGGCCATGCATGCCGTATGAGTGAGCCGATGAACGTGCGGACGAAGCTCATCCTGATGAATTGCGCGGTCGCCGTCGCTCTTATCTATCGCTGGTGGAAGGGAGCGCCACTGGTTGTTCTGGCAATCACGGCGCTCATCATGTTCTCCCTCGTTAACGTCCTCATAATTTTCACGCAAAAGAAGTCCGCACGAACAAATCGCTAATGCGCTCGACTATCCAACTCGCAATCTTTGCCTTGGCACTCACTCCTACGTGGGCGTCGGCGCAGATATCTTCGCCTCAAATCAAGAGGGACAAAAAGCAACCCAAAGAAAACCTGGAATGGCTATGGCAATATGGCCCCCCACCGGCTGACGGTCGCGAAAACCAACTTGTCCTCGATGCCCGCTTCCGGCCATTTCTGGCCCAATACCTCACTGCCCCACAAACCTTCTGGGGCAATCCTAAGACCGGCTACAAGACGCTCAACGAGACTGCGCTCGACTTCCTCTCCGTCCCGGACAAGGTCGTCACCGACGACAATCGCTATCTCACGATCACCGGATGCGTCTTCCGTTTCTGCCCCGCGCGCGGTCTCCTTTGGGTTGACCTCGGACTTCCCCACCCCATCGTCGCCTTTGCCGCAATCGACTGGATCAAAGACAGCAAAACTCCGAGCGAACCCGGAGCCGAATACACCCTCTGGGTCTTCGCGAATCACCCGATCGATCCTGATCACATTCCCCCCGCGCTAACCCACAGCGTCGCCCGCTGGACCGCACAGCCACCCACCGGTAGCACCGCGATTCAACAGATCACACGCGCAATTCTCGTCGACCCCGACGGCACCCCGCATCAGATTCAACCAGCAACCATCGGTGCCAACACATTCACCGTCAAGCCCCAGGATGACCAGAAAGCACAACAATGAGCACAATCCAAAATTCACCCAAGACACTCTTCGAAAAAGTCTGGCAACAACACGTCGTCGCAGAACCCACAGGGGAACCGAGTATCCTCTACATCGATCTGCATCTGGTCCACGAGGTCACCAGCCCTCAGGCCTTCGATGGTCTTCGCATGGCAGGCCGCAAATTGCGCCGCCCGGATCGCACCGTCGCTACGGTAGATCACAACGTTCCTACGAGCAGTGTCGAAGACCGTCTCCATATCGTCGACCAGATCGCTCATAAGCAAATAGAAGCGCTACGAAAAAATTGTGCAGACTTCGGCGTCGAACTCTATGACGTCCAATCGCCTAACCAAGGCATCGTTCACATCATCGGGCCAGAACTCGGTCTCACCAAACCCGGCATGACCATCGTCTGCGGCGACTCGCATACAAGCACCCACGGCGCATTTGGCGCGCTAGCCTTCGGCATCGGCACCAGTGAAGTCGAACATGTGATGGCCACGCAGACACTCCCCCAGGACAAACCAAAGACCTTCCGCATCAACGTCGAAGGCACACTGTCGCCCGGCGTCACTGCCAAAGACATCGTCCTCTACATCATTGGAGAAATCGGCACCGCCGGAGCGACAGGCTATGTCGTCGAATACGCCGGCTCCGCCATCCGCGCCCTCTCCATGGAAGGACGCATGACCGTCTGCAACATGAGCATTGAAGCTGGAGCTCGCGCCGGCATGATCGCCCCTGATGCCACAACCTTCGCCTACCTCAAGGGCCGCCGCTTTTCGCCGGCCGGCACTGCATGGGACGAATCCGTAGTTCACTGGTCGCAACTTGTAACCGACGCGGGAGCAATCTTCGACCGTGAACTCACTTTCAACGCGGCCGACATCACTCCCACTGTCAGTTGGGGAACCTCGCCCGGCATGGTCACTGGCGTAAAGAGCACCGTCCCCTTGGCCGACCCTGCAGCTAGCGAAGCCGATCAAAAGGCCTTCGAGCGTGCCCTCGAATACATGGGCCTTCACGCCGGCGAACCCATCGAAGAGATCAAGATCGACCGCGTCTTCCTTGGTTCCTGCACCAACGCGCGCATCGAAGACCTTCGTGCCGCAGCCTCTGTTGTCCGCGGCTATCACGTCGCCACTACGGTCCGCGCGATGGTCGTACCTGGTTCCCAGTCCGTCAAAGCGCAAGCCGAAAAAGAGGGCCTCGACAAAATCTTTACCGAGGCAGGCTTCGACTGGCGCGAACCCGGCTGCAGCATGTGCCTCGGCATGAACCCCGACATCCTCGCTCCAGGCGAACGCTGTGCCTCTACATCGAATCGAAACTTCGAAGGCCGCCAAGGCCGCGGAGGCCGCACCCACTTGGTCAGTCCGCAGATGGCTGCCGCTGCCGCAATCACTGGCCACTTTACAGACATTCGCGCCTGGCAGTTCAAAGATCAGACAACACAGAAGGAGGCGAAGTAATGCATCCCATCAACATACTCACCAGCCACGCCGTGCCTCTGGACCGCCCTAACGTCGACACCGACCAGATCATCCCCAAGCAGTTTCTCAAACGCATCGAGCGCACCGGATACGGCGACTTCCTTTTCTACGACTGGCGCCGCATCCAGGAAGGCCCCGACGCGGGCCAACCTCACCCGGACTTCGTCCTCAATAAACACCATCACAAAGGCGCGAAGATCCTCATCGCAGGAAAGAACTTCGGCTGTGGCAGCTCCCGCGAACATGCCGCCTGGGCCCTCACCGACTTCGGCTTCCTCGCAGTCATCGCCCCAAGCTTCGCCGACATCTTCTTTTCCAACGCCGGCAAGAACGGCATGATCCTCGTTCGCCTCTCTGACGCGGACGTGCAAACACTAATGCAGCGCTCAGAAAAAAATCCGGCGCACAAGATCACCATCAACCTCGAAGCCCAGACAGTCATCGACGATGAGGGTTTCAGCGCGCACTTCGACATCGACCCATTCCGCAAATACTGCCTGTTGAACGGTCTCGACGACATCGGACTCACTCTCCGTCACGAATCCGAACTCGACGCGTTTGAAAGCAAACACAACGCTGAGTTCTGGCTGAAGCCAAGACCCACCGCTGCTTAAATAACGCTGACCCGCTGACCCGCTAACCAGCTCCTCTGAAAGGCTGCCCTTTGAGCAAAGAAATCAATCCGAAGAAAAATTCTGTCGTCCTTACCGAAGGCCCATCCCGCGCCGCTGCTCGCTCTTACTTCCGCAGCGTCGGCTTCACCAAAGAAGATCTGCACAAGCCCATCATCGGCATCGCCAATACCTGGACCGAGATCGGCCCTTGCAACTTCCATCTGCGCCAGGTAGCCGAGGCAGTCAAGCAAGGTGTCCGTGAGGCCGGCGGCACGCCGATGGAGTTCAACACCGTCACGATCCATGACGGCATCACCATGGGCACGCAGGGCATGAAGGCCTCGCTCATCTCCCGCGAAGTCATCGCCGACTCCATCGAACTTGTCGCTCGCGGCAACTCCTTCGACGGTATCGTTTGCATCGCCGGCTGCGACAAGAACATGCCTGCCGCCATCATGGCTCTCGCGCGCCTCGACATACCTGGCCTTATGCTCTACGGCGGCAGCATCGCCCCTGGCTCGCTCAAACAACCCGACGGCACCACCAAGGAGATCACCATCCTCAGCGTCTTCGAGGGCATGGGCTCGCACGCGGCAGGCAAGATCACCGACCAACAGCTGGAAGACCTGGAAGCAGCCGCATGTCCTGGCCCTGGGGCCTGCGGCGGTCAATTCACCGCAAACACCATGGCAATGGCCGGCGAGTTCCTCGGCATCTCACCGATGCACCTCACCGGCGTCCCCGCTATGTCGCCCGAAAAGCACGAGTCCTCCCGACAGGCCGGTCGCCTCGTCATGGATCTCGCTCGCGCCGGCCTCACGCCACGTAAGATCGTCACCCGCCAGTCCATCGACAATGCGATCGCCGCAGTTGCCGCCTCGGGCGGAAGCACCAACGCCGTTCTACACCTCATCGCCATCGCACACGAGTTCGACATTCCTCTCACGATGGAGGACTTCGATCGCATTTCCGAACACACGCCCTTCATCTGTGACCTCTCGCCCGGCGGCAAGTACGCCGCGAAGGACTATCAGGAGGCAGGCGGCTCCCGCCTTCTCGCACAGCGCCTCATCGAGAAGGGTCTGATCAAAGGTGACAGCATCACCGTCTCAGGCAAGACGATCGCCGAAGAGGCCAGCCTTGCTGTAGAAACTCCCGGCCAGCCCGTCATCCGCACCTGGGACAACGCTCTCAAGCCCACCGGCGGCCTCGTCATCATGCGCGGGAACCTCGCCCCCGACGGCGCCGTGATCAAAGTCGCCGGCCACGAGCGCATCCACCACACCGGCACAGCGCGAGTCTTCGAATCCGAGGATGACTGCCATGCCGCCGTCGAAGCCGGAAAGATTAACCCTAATGACGTGCTCGTCATCCGCTATGAAGGCCCGCGCGGCGGTCCTGGCATGAGAGAGATGCTCGCTGTCACCGCAGCGATTAAAGGCATCCCCGCGCTCTCCGATACTGTAGCTCTCCTCACCGACGGCCGCTTCTCTGGAGCCACTCGCGGCCTGATGGCCGGCCACGTCGCCCCTGAAGCCTTCATAGGCGGCCCCATCGCGGCCGTCCACGAAGGCGACACCATTACCTTTGACATCCCCAACCGCAAACTAACCCTCAACGTGCCCGAAGCAGAGATCTCCCAACGCCTTGCCAGATGGAAGGCTCCCGAACCCCGCTTCAAACGTGGCGTCTTCGCCAAATACGCCAACTCAGTAAGCAGCGCCAGCGAAGGAGCTGTCACAAGATAGGAGAGAGCTGTTTCGAGCATCTTCCTCGTATTGATCGTTGCGCTCCCTACTTTGCAAAACTCGCTCCGCCTAACATCGAGGCCAATTATGAAAAATCAACACCCCCAACTCACCGGCTCCGAAATCCTCTGGGCCACCCTCGTCGGCGAGGGCGTGGACAAAGTCTTCGGCTACCCCGGCGGAGCCATCCTCCCGGCGTACGACGCTATGCGCAAATTCCCCATTCATCACATCCTCGTACGTCACGAACAGGGCGCCGCGCACATGGCCGACGGCTACGCTCGGGCTTCGGGTAAGGTTGGCGTCTGTATCGCCACCAGTGGACCGGGCGCAACGAATCTAGTTACAGGGATAGCAACGGCGATGCTCGACTCTGTCCCGATCATCTGCATCACCGGACAAGTTGGTTCAAAGGTTCTGGGCTCCGATGCGTTTCAAGAGGTCGACATCACCGGCATTACTTTGCCCATCACCAAACATAACTACCTCGTGACACGTGCGGAGGACATTGCTCCTGCGTTGCGCGAAGCCTTTCAGATTGCGACCAGCGGCCGCCCCGGCCCCGTATTGATCGACATCACCAAAGACGCGCAGCAGAATAGCGCAGCGTTCAACTTCGAAGCGGCTGCTCCTGCACACTATCGGCCTCATCCCATGCTGCAAGCGGAAAGCTCTGCTATTCAAAAAGCCATCGAGCTGATCCAGCAAGCAAAACGGCCGATCATCCTTGCCGGTCATGGCATTATCCACTCCGGCGCGGAGGCTCAGGTACTCGCCTTTGCAGAACGCCAGCAGATTCCGGTGGCAAGCACTCTGCTTGGCCTCGGAGCGTTTCCGACCTATCACGCGCTTTCGCTCGGCATGATGGGGATGCACGGTGAATCGTGGGTGAATAACGCCATCCAGCAGGCAGATCTTCTGCTCGCCTTCGGCATGCGCTTTGATGACCGCGTCACGGGAAACCTCGCGCACTACGCGCCCAACGCGAAGAAGGTTCATATCGAGATTGATCCGTCTGAGATCAACAAAAACGTTAAGGCCGACGTTGCGTTGATTGGCGATCTGCGTGAGACTCTCGACCTTCTTTTGCCGCTTCTGCCAAAGAAGACTGATACGAGCTGGATCGGCGAAGTCAATGCAATGAAGGGCGATGCGGCTGTTCGCGACATCATTAATCTGCCTGATAATGGCCATCTTTATGCCGCTCATGTGATCAACGACATCTGGCATGAGGCGCATGCGGCGGGCCGCGCCGATCAGACCGTCATTGTTACAGATGTAGGGCAGCACCAGATGTGGGAGGCGCAGTACTACAAGCATGATGTGCCTCGATCGCTGATCACCAGCGGAGGCCTTGGAACTATGGGGTTTGCGTTGCCTGCTGCGATTGGCGCGAAGGTGGCGTGTCCTGAGAAGGATGTCTGGGTAATCGCAGGCGATGGTGGTTTTCAGATGACGGCGTCGGAGCTTTCGACCATTGTTCAAGAGGGTTTGGCGATTAATATCGCTGTGATCAATAACGGATTTCTGGGGATGGTTCGGCAGTGGCAGGAGGCGTTTTATGAGAAGAATTATGCTGCTTCGCCGATTCTGTCGCCGGATTTTGTGAAGCTTGCTGGCGCGCATGGTATTGATGGGGCGCATGTTAGTGAGCGAAAGAATGTAATTCCCACGGTCACGAAAGCGCGTACGAGCGGTAAGCCGTTTCTTATCAACTTCCAGGTTGAAAAAGAGGACGGGGTCTATCCGATGATTGCACCTGGGGCGGCTCTGCATGAGATGGTTCGGCGGCCTGCAGCTGATCCGCTGCTGGAGACGGCTGAGGACGAATAATTTTAAGTTATTTTGAGAAAAAATTACGGCTGGTTCCTGAGCAATGATCTTCGTATTTTCCTTGTTTTTGAGGGGTGTTTTTGGAAAATATCGTGTTCTCGACGTGGTTTTTTGATGGTGAGAACGTGGTGGATTGCGTGGTAAACGTGGTGCGTTAGCAACGTGTTTTTGACCTTCGAAAAATACGCCACGTTTTTTGGAAATATTTTTCGGTGCGGGCGTGCACTGTGCAGGAGAGGAAGAATGCTGAATCTGGGAACGAAAAAATCCGGAGCTGTCACGACAGTAGCGTTGTCCCTCCTCGTCGCCGTGGCGCCTGCGGTGGGTGGGGCTCAGAGTGCACAAGATCCTCCGCCGCTTAAGCCGGGTCAGATTCGAATCAGAGTGATCAATGCGCAGACGAATCAGCCCGTGACGAACGAGAGGCTGAATGTTGCGCTTCGGGACGATCAGGTCGGGTCAGTGCCCATGGGCACGGATAAGAACGGGATCATTCTCGTCGATACGAAGAAGCACAGCATTCTGCGCATCCTCGCAAATATGTATGCAGACTGTAGACCGCGAGACGAACTCTACACGAACTACTCTGTTGAGACGATTCTTGATAGTGGAATTACGACGGGAAATCTCTGCAGCAGTGCGAGTCCGAACCCGAAGCCGGGCGAGATCGTTCTGTACGAGATCCCTAAGACGTACCTCCGACAGTATCCCGCGCCACCAGTTGATTCCATGCCTCACCACCCGAACTAAGAATTCTGAACCCGCTGAAAGGCACACATGCTTCACACTTTTGTAGCTCATGTTTCAGACAAGCCGGGCGTACTTACGCGAGTTGCTTCGTTGTTTCGCCGACTCAACATCAACATCGTCTCGCTGACGGTGGGTGAGAGCGAGCGGCCAGAGGTGTCGCGCATGACGATCGTCTGCGAGGCTCCCGACCATGCGGCGCATCGTATTCGCGCTTCGCTGTACAAGCTTGAGATCACCGTCGACGTCGATGAAGTAGGACGCAGCGAGGCGGTCATTCGCGAGCTTTGCCTGATCAAGGTTGCGGCTGGGCCGAAGACGCGCTCGCAGATCTTCGAGCTTGCTACGGTCTTCAGGGCGCGCGTGGTCGATCTTGCTCCGGAGTCGGTGATGCTCGAGATGACTGGCGCGGCCAGCAAGATTGAAGGGCTGATTCAGGTGCTCACTGAGAGTGGCTACACGATTCTTGAGGTCTCGCGCACAGGACGCATGGCAATGCGGCGCGGACACCACACCAGTCGTGTCCTAAAAGCACTTGGCACGCCTCATCCTGACCACAGCGATGAGACTTCGTTTCCTGAAAAGCCTGACGCAGAGATTCTGCCGAATGAGTTTGCCGAAGATGAAATCTAATGAGTGCCGAGCCTAACGAGGCCATATGAATAGAGCGAAAGCCACAGCAACAAAAATAGAGAAAAGGACTGCTTGAAGAACCTTGAGCCGCTTTGCAAGCTTTCCATCTGGATAAAGACTTCGGTAAGCCAAAGAAAGTTTTTGCAGTTTGCCCCAGTAGTAGACATACGGCACAATGTTTTCCGTCGATCTAACATTAACTGCTTCAGTCATCTCTTGAACGAGAATTGAAGCATAGATACATAGACCTATCCACAGAAGCAAAGCAGATCCAAAGACTACGAACATTAGGATGTCTTTCACACAAGCACCATACACCGACACAGGTTTCAAGAACGCATAAATTGAACCAAAGAAAAGGAAAAGACGACACAAATGGCAAAGGCATACCACGACGCAGACGCAGACCTCTCTCTTATCCAGGCAAAGAAAGTTGCCATCATCGGTTATGGTTCGCAGGGCCATGCCCATGCGCTGAACCTCAAGGACTCGGGCGTTGATGTTCGCGTGGGTCTGCGCAAGGACTCACCCAATGCGGACCGTGCGCGCAAGGCAGGACTGCAGGTCGATACCGTTGCCGAGGTTTCGAAGTGGGCTGACGTGATCATGAACCTGACGCCGGACCAGACGGCGGCTAAGGTGTATCACGCGGAGATTGAGCCGAATATGAAACCTGACGTGACGCTGATGTTCGCGCATGGCTTCAACATTCGTTTCCGCACGATTACGCCGCCTGCGACTGCCGACGTTTCGCTGGTGGCTCCGAAGGGTCCAGGGCATCGCGTTCGGGAGGTGTTTACCGAAGGCGGTGGTATTCCCGGTCTGGTGGCTGTCGAGCAGGATGCCAGCGGCAATGCGCTTGCGCTGGCTTTGAGCTACGCCAAGGGTATCGGCTGCACGCGTGCAGGTGTGCTCCAGACCACCTTTACCGAGGAGACCGAGACCGATCTCTTCGGCGAGCAGGCGGTTCTGTGTGGCGGCACCAGTGCGCTGGTGAAGGCTGGATTCGAGACGCTGGTCGAGGCTGGGTATCAGCCGGAGCTTGCTTACTTCGAGGTGTTGCATGAGCTGAAGCTGATCGTCGACCTGATGTACCGCGGTGGGCTCGAGTACATGCGCCATTCGATCTCGGACACTGCCGAGTGGGGCGACTACGTGGCAGGACCACGTATCGTCACGCCCGAGGTGAAGAAGGCGATGAAGGGTCTGCTGAACGATATTCAAGACGGCAGCTTCGCGAAAAAGTTCATCGCGGAGAACGAGAGTGGCCGCCACGAATTTACCCGCATCCGGAAACAGGAGGCTGCTCTCCAGATCGAAAAGGTTGGGGCGGAGCTTCGTAAATCGATGCCTTTCCTCGATCCGGTCGTCGTAAAAGACGGCCAGGTACACAAAGCGTAATTCGATACGTCTAAGGAATGTCATTTTTGCAAGTCGAAACGACGGGGGCGGCATCCAATTTGGTGTCGCCTCCTCTGTTTCGACTTCAACTCATACTTAAGATCGAATTTTCGCGGTGGTCCGACCAGACTTTGCTTGAAATTCGAAAGCGAAGGGACGACTGCTAAGCGGAACTCCTGTAACAATGGAGATAAGTAGATTTGACGAACCGATTCAGACGCTCGACGACAGAAGGAGCTTCAGGAATGGCCACTGTTGACAACTACGAAAGCCTCCTACCGACACTTCCTACTCCTGCAGTAGACCAGGAAGCAGGTCCGCCGTCTAAACCGTCTCCCATCGCGGATATCGTTGCCGGACTGCGCACCATTGCTCCCCTCGACGGTCTTACCGAGGAGGAGTACACCTGGCTTGCGACCAAGGGCACGGAGCGCATGGGTGGTGATCGTTCGATTGTGTTCCGTGAGGGCGAGCCTGCCTGCAATATGAACTTCATTCTGAGTGGAGAGGTCCAAGTGCGCCGGCGGCATTCGAATGCCGCTCTGTTTATCGGCCGTGCCGGATCAATGACGGGCAAACTTCCCTTCTCACGGATGAAGACCTACGGGGGCGAAGGATACTCAGTGGGTCCGGTGTGGGCTGTCGACATTCACGAGTCGTTGTTTCCGGAGATGTTGGCTGCGATTCCGTCGATGGGGCAGCGGTCCGTCTCTGCGTTGCTGGATCGCGTGCGCGAAGTGACCCGCATGGAGCAGCAGTCGGAGAAGCTGAATGCGCTTGGCAAGCTGGCGGCAAATCTTTCGCATGAGCTGAACAATCCTGCCTCCGCGGCACAACGCTCTGCTGCGAGCCTGTTCGGCGAACTGCGCGAATATGGCGACCAGAAATATCGTATGGGCCGACTTTGTTTGCCGGATGAGACTACTGAGAAGTATCGCGAGTGGATCAAGAATGCGCGGGCGAGGATGTCGGCGTACTCGAACATGCCGAAGGGCTCTCAGAATCCGCTGGCGAACGCGGACCGTGAGGAGATGCTGGTGCAGTGGCTGAACGCCCACAACGTTCCCAATCCGTGGACGATTGCGCCTTCGCTTTCGGAGACAACGCTGGCGTTCGATCTGCTCGATGATCTTGCGGAGATTGTGGGTCCTGAGGTGCTTCCAATCGCGGTTGCCACAGTCGCGAGCTCGCTGCGTGTTGAACGGATGGCGGAGACGGTGGTCGATTCGACGGTGCGCATCTTCGACCTGATCAGCGCGATCAAGGACTATTCGTACATGGATCAGGCGCCGATTCAGGACGTCGATCTGGCGCAGTCGCTGGAGAACACGCTGGTGATGTTCAACTCGAGGCTGAGAAACGTCAAGGTTGAGCTGGAGTTCGATCCTGATCTAGAGCCGGTGAGTGCTTATGGCAGCGAACTGAACCAGGTTTGGACGGCGTTGATCGAGAATGCTCTGGACGCCATGAACGATATGGGCACGCTGCGGTTGCTGACCCGTGGCGGTGGCCAGATGGCTTTGGTTGAGATCTGGGACTCCGGTCCGGGAATCGACCCTGAGATTCGGTCACGGATCTTCGAACCGTTCTTTACTACCAAAGCGCCCGGCCGTGGGCTTGGGCTTGGGCTCGATACCGTCCAGCGGATCGTCAATAAGCACTCGGGGTTTGTCACGGTCGAGTCGAAGCCGGGGGCTACGTGCTTCCAGGTTCGGTTGCCGCTCGATCGTCTGCAGGCTTACTAAGACTAGTTGGGAGAGGTATTTACCTCTCCCGCTCGCTGTTTCTGCTTGAATTATTTTGTGATTTCGACGCCGCGCCAGAAGGCAATGTGGTGCTTTACATTGCGGGCGGCGGGCTTGGGGTCGGGGTAATACCAGGCCGCATCGGGGTTATCCTGGCCGTCGACGATGATGGTGTAATAACGCGCCTGGCCCTTCCAGGGGCAACTGGAGGTCGTCGAACTGGGCCTTAAAAACTCTCGTTTTACGGACTCTTCGGGGAAGTAGATGTTTCCCTCGACTGTTTCGTAGGTTTCGCTTTCGGCCAGTGTCTGGCCGTTCCAAACTGCCTTCGCCATAATCCACTACCTGCATTCTTTTGAACGAGTTACGGACGCAACCGACACCGGCTTCCCAGGGTGAGAAGAGTCGGGTGCCGCAGAGCCGTCATGCCTTTGTAACAGAAATGATGCAAAAAGGGAAAGGTCTGGCAGGTTTGGGCGAGCCTAGGCGGATGCCTTAGTCAATCCGAAGCTCTTCAGAAAACTCTCGTAGGTCGCCTTGGCGGCAGGATAGGTGTCGATCATCGCGGCGGTGTGTGCCATGAACCGGTTGCCGCTCTGCTTTTCGGTCTCGGCATGGAAGTGGTGGAACTTGGCGTAGATGAGGATCCCCTCTTTGTTCGAATCGAGGAAGAGGTCAGGGTCGAGTGCGCCGCGCAGAACGAGCGAAGCCGCCATCTCCCAGTAGCTTAGAACTTGCCTCCATGAGGGATTGTGCTCCGATTTGTGGTCCCTTGAGATTGCTCGAAGCTCTTCCAATGTCGTTGGTTGAAATTCGAAGACAAGGAAGCGCCGTCCCTTCCTAAGAGTCTCCTCGCGCCGCATCTCGTAGAGCTTTAGAATCAGTTCCGCATCAGCTGCAGTTGCCATTTTTTCCTTTTCTGGTCAGGCTACGCTCTCGACGACCGGTCGGGTCTTCTCCGGGTCAGGCCGCTGGATCGCCGGTACCGGAGCCGGTCCAGCGATCTTCTTCTCATAGGTGCAAGGCGGAGTCGTTGGCTCCTCCTCGGGGGCACCTTTCTTCTTGCGGCGCTTCGGCAACGCCTCGCGGTTGTTCGGGCAGACGAGGTAGGTTCCCTTGTCGTTGACGACCTCGAGGACGTAGGCGCTGTCGCACTTCGGGCAGGTCTGGTTGATGAGTTTTAGGTTCGAAGCGAAGTCGCACTTCGGGTAGTTGACGCAGCCGTAGAAGAGATCGCCGCGCTTGGTTTTCCGTACGGCGATATCGCCGCCGTCCTTCGGGCACTTTACGTCGAGCAGCTCCTGCTTGATGTACTTGCACTTTGGGTAGCCGCTGCAGCTGATGAACTCGCCGTACTGGCCGTTGCGCAGCAGGAGTGGTTTGCCGCACTTCGGGCAGGCCTCTTCGAGTTGAACCGGCGGTTTCTGCTGCACTTTCTGGTTCAGTTTGCGAATGGTCTTGCACGGCGGGTCTTCGTTGTAGCCGGGGCAAGCCATGAAGGGCCCCCACGGTCCGTTGCGCAGCACCATCACGCGACCGCAGTTGTCGCAGAACTCTTCTTCCGCAACCTCGTCGGCACCGGGCGCGCTGAGGTCAGGCTTGGCAGCAAAGTTTTCCTTGGTGAAGTCGCAGCTAAACGGCTCAGCTGTCACCTTCTTACCGTGCTCCATCGCTTCGTTGATCGCAGCGGTCAGCTCCTTTGCGTCGTCGGTCTCCTTGGAATATTCGATCACGTCTTCAGTCATCGCCTTAACGATGATTGGATAGTTCAGCGCCTTTGTGATCTTCTTCAGGACGGCCTTCGAATCCTTCTTCCACGGCCCTGCCGCAACAGTCATCGGCTTAACCTTGGTGAAGTTGCTGCATGAGTAGAAGCTGCCGAACTTGCCCCACTTCAGAATCAGCGGACTGCCGCAGTTGTCGCAGACCTGAGTGGTCTTCTCCTCCATGCGCTTGATGTCTTCCATATTGTCGCTGGCGACGATCAATTCTTTTTCGAAGTGGTCGTAGAAGCCGTTGAGGAGATCGGTCCATCGCTCGGTGCCGTCTTCGACGGCGTCGAGTTCTCCTTCAAGCGTCGCTGTGTACGCCGTATCGAAGATGTAGGGGAAGTTTTTCACCAACAATTTCGTGACGACAATACCAATCTCGGTCGGCACAAACTTCGACTGGATCTTCTTCACATAGTCGCGATCCTGGATCGTATTAATGATGGAGGCGTAGGTGGAAGGCCGGCCGATTCCCTTCTCTTCAAGGGTCTTCACGAGGCTTGCTTCGTTGAAGCGCGGGGGAGGCTGGGTAAACTTCTGCAGCGGATCCAGCTTCTGAAGACGAAGCGCCTCGCCGCTGCTTAGCTCCGGCAATCTTGCTTCCGCTTCGTCCTCTTCTTCAGTGCCAGCCTGCGCGGAGGCGTCTTCATCCTGAGCTGGCTTTGCGTTCGTCTCTTCTTTCGCAGCTTTATCTTTGGCAGCTTGGCGCGCGCGCTTGTCTTCCTCTTCAAACTTCAGGTGGCCTTCGAACTTCAACACACTGCCGGTCACGCGGAAGTCATAAGCAAGCTTCGCCTGTGCAACGATATCGACCGTCGTCTGATCGAAGACTGCCGGTGTCATCTGGCTCGAAACAAAGCGCTGCCATATCAGTTTGTAGAGTCGGTGCTGCTCGTCGCTGAGATACTTTCGGATCGAGTCCGGTGTGAACTTTACATTCGTCGGACGGATTGCTTCGTGTGCATCCTGCGCCTCAACCTGCTTCTTGCCGAGGTACTCATTCGGAGTTGCCGGGAGATACTTTGGTCCCAGCTTGCCGATGTACTCGCGAGCCTCTGCAATGGCGTCCGCGCTGACACGTGTGGAGTCGGTACGCATATAAGTGATGAGACCAACGGTGCCTTCTGCGCCAATCTCTACGCCTTCATAGAGCCGCTGCGCGACGCCCATGGTACGGCGCACATTGAAGCCAAGGCGACCAGCCGCATCCTGCTGCAGTTTGCTGGTTGTGTACGGAGCCCTGGGATTGCTTCTCCGCTCTTTCTTCTCAACCGAGCGGACGCTCCACTTCGCGACCTTCAGTTCGCTGAGAACCTCATCCACCGCTTCTTGATCGGGCAACGCGTTCGAGAGAAAGAGCTCTTTTCCTTCTTCATCTTTTCCGTTGGCGACGCGCGCGGGAACACCATTGACGCCGATAAATCGCGCCGTGAAACTCTGCTTGTTTGCAGTCGGTTGAAGCTGTGCATCGATGGTCCAGTATTCGACTGGATTGAAGTCATTAATCTCCTGCTCACGCTCGACGATCAGGCGTAAAGCGACGGTTTGCACACGTCCTGCTGAAAGGCCACGCCGCACCTTATCCCACAGCAGCGGCGAGACCTGATATCCCACCAGCCGGTCCAGCACGCGCCGCGTCTGCTGCGCATCGACAAGATCCTCATCTATATCTCGCGCATGCTGAAACGCAGCCTGCACGGCCTTCTTTGTGATCTCATTAAAGGTGACGCGCCGCACCTTCGATTTGTCCTTCATCATCGGCAGCAGCTGGATGGAAAGGTGCGCGGCAATCGCCTCTCCTTCGCGGTCGGGGTCGGGCGCGAGGTACACCATATCCGCTTTTGCGGCGAGCTTCTTCAGACGTTCCACAACCTTTTCTTTACCTGGAGACACGATCAGCGTCGGCTCAAAGGTCCGCTTCTTCAGCTCTACGCCGATGTCGTTCTTCGGCAGGTCCATGATGTGGCCGATCGAGGCCTCCACCACGTAGTCGCTGCCGAGATACTTCCCAATCGTCTTCGCCTTCGCCGGCGATTCGACGATAACTAATGATTTGCCCATTTGTTCCCTTCATCCACCAGAACGCATCGCCGAAGCAAAACGTTCCACTTCCCTGTTCCCTTGCGAACCTAACACGACTTCTGCAAACCCGTCATCTCATCATGATTCCTCAACTGACGAAACTCGGCTGAGAAGGTCATAGCACAGCAACTGGAATCAACGAGTGAGTCCACGTTGTGGATAACTCGCCAAGTCAAACGAAACCCTAAACTTAGGTTGAAAATCGCAGTGGCCGTTTGGTTTCAGGATCAACCTTGCCACTGCAGCTCAGAATGCCCGCACATAATTTTTTCCGGGCAGCTGCCGTACACGTCCCGCGAGCTCCAGCTCGAACAGCGCGGTAAATATCTCGGCGGAGCCTAACTTCGCCTCCAACTGTTCAATCAGTTGGTCCAGTTGCGTGGACTCATCGTGCCGCAACTGCTCAAAGACGATTCGTTCGTGCTCCGGAAGCGGCGTATCGTTAAATAGAGATGCAGCCCCTCCTGATTTCGATTCAGCACCCCCTCCAGCCGCTGCCTGCTCATCTTCCAGCGCGAGCTTGATCTCAGAGGGTAGGTCCTCCCATATATCCTCCCATGTGGCAGTGAGCTTAGCACCCTGCTTTATCAGTGTGTTGGGGCCCCAGGCGTTCTTATTTGTCACGTTGCCGGGAACCGCGTAGACGTCGCGATTCTGCTCCATCGCGCACCGCGCCGTAATTCTGGTTCCGCTGTACTCAGCCGCTTCGATAACCAGGACTCCCACGCTCATGCCGCTAAGGATGCGGTTGCGGATCGGAAAGTTCTGCGGTGCAGGAAATGTTCCGAGGGGATATTCGCTGACGATCGCCCCGCCGGTCGCGACGATCTGCTCGGCGAGTTTTTTATTCTCCTTGGGATAGATGACGTCGATTCCCGTGCCCCAGACTGCGACTGTCTTGCCGCCTGCTTCGATCGCTCCCTTGTGCGCGGCGGTGTCGACTCCGCGAGCCATGCCGCTGAGGATCACCATGCGGCGGTTTGCCAGATCGCGTGAGAGCAGCTCTGCCATCCCTGCTCCGTACGGCGACGGTTGACGCGTTCCAACGACTGCGATTCCCGGCCGAGCTAGCTGAGAGACATCGCCGCGGATCCAGAGCGTCGATGGTGGATCATAGATCTCGCGGAGGCGTTCGGGGTAGGCTTCGTCTTCGGGAGTTAAGATGCTGCCGCCTGCTTCGGCAACGCGCTTCAATTCATCTTCGGCAGCGGCCTTCGCTTTGCCTTCAAAGACAAACTGCGCGGACTGCGCTGGCATGCCGGTGCCTTCCAACTCGGTCAGTGAGGCCTCAAGTAACTGTTCGGCTGCACCCAGCCGATTCATCGCCTTCCAGATTCGCGTGGGTCCCATTCCGGGAGTCAGTGTCAGTGCCACCCATGCCAGCCGTGCCTGTTCACGTACAACTGCTGCATCCTGCTGCGCCAAAGCCATTCATCGTCCTCTTCATCGGTATGCTTTGCCGTCCTCTGCGTCAGCAATTGGAACATCGTCACTGACAAAAGGCTCATCGTCACTGTATCGCATCTCACGCGGCAAGATCGGATGCAAAACTCTCCGCGAGAATAAATGACACGCCACTGAACGCCAATGCAACTAGCAGGCTAGTGACTTCATTCCCATCGCGCGGGTTGGCTGCGACGCGGGGCAAATGAAGAATCACTACCCAGATAAAAAACATGATGCCCAACAGGACTGACGCAGTTCGTGCCATCTTCCTGGTGACGATTGCCAGAGCCGCGGCGATAAATGCCACTCCGACGAAGTAGGCCCAGAACAGGCGCGCGGGAATCCACGCGGGGACAATCGTCGCAACGAACTTCGCATACTGGAAATGCTGCACGGCGAAGACCACCAGTGCGATGGCAAATACAACGCGCCCGAGGGTTACTAAGTGCGACAGGATATTGTCTGCCGGCTCGAGCCTGAGTCCGTCGGGAGTCTCGATCCGGGCGAGCACGAAGGCACCACCCATTAGAGCCAGTAGCTCGAAGCCGCTCGTCCAGGGATCGGGACTATGCGGCTGCGCAATGAGCCTGGGAAGTTGCAGAAACAGGAAGTACAAAAACAGAGCACAACCCAACAGCACCGCCGACAGCCGCGCAAGTTTCTCCGTTGTGATGCAGACCGCGACCGCGATCAAAGCACTGCCGGTCAGCACCGCTCCCAATTGCGATCCAGGAAGCCAGGGCGGACCAGGGATTGGCCCTTTCAACCCGCTGGCGTAGAGAAAATATTGCACGCCAAAGCACAACATGGAGATGGCAAAGAAGAGGCGACCAGCTCTGAGGAATCCGTTCATTCTTCTGCTCCCTTCCCAAATGGCCTACGCGGTGTCGTGAGAATCCTACTACGCCGGCTTTTTTGGTTCCTCATCACACCGCTTGCACTCCATCAGGCTCCCAATCCGCGCAGTTCTTCCCGCCTCGGTCGTCACCCACTCGCGCACCGTCCACGGCGGATCATGACGTACATGCTGTCCATGCCCACAGTCCAGCCGGGCTGCCCAGTGCAACTCTTCATCCTGATAAAAAGCCACAACTCGCCTCTGCATCGAGCGCTCCTCCCACACATCTAATAAACTAGTCCTTTGAACACTTCGTCTTCACACTCCATGCTTCGTGTCGCTGCCATCAACTTTCTGAACCCTGCACCGCTGATGTGGGACTTCGAACATGCACCGCGCGCAGCCGAACTGGCCGCCAACTACTCGCTTCACTACACGCAGCCTTCGCAGTGCGCAGCGGAACTTCTCGCTGGCCGGGCGGACGTTGGACTTATTCCAATCGCATCGCTTACTCCGGAGCTCGCGATCGTTCCGGGCTGCACGATCGCTTCGTTGAACGAAGTCCGCTCGATTCAGCTCATCGTTAAATCTCCACATACGCTCAGCACCGTGAAGACGGTCTCCGCCGATACTGCCTCACGAAGCTCGCTTGCTTACGCCGAGATCCTCTTTCGCAAGTTCGCCAAAAATCATCCGGCCTTCCTGCCCGCAGCGGCCGACCCGATTGCTATGCTGCAGCAGACAGACGCTGCTATTTTGATTGGCGATCCGGCGTTGCTCGCGCTCGAGCGCCGTGGACAGATTGAAGCCGAAGTGGGTCCGTGCCAGTGGTTTGATCTCGCTCACGAGTGGCGCACTCGCACTAACCTTCCCTGGGTTGCCGCGGTATGGGCCGTGCGGCCTGAGGCACTTGGCCCCCCTCGCCTAGCTGCTGCCCAACTCGTCGAAGACCTCGAGGCGTCGCGCAACCATGGCCTCCTGCACATTGAAGATCTGGTCGAACAGTGGACTCCGCGCATCGACCTGAGCCCAAAAGTCATCCGGCACTATCTCTCCCACAACATCCACTACGTTCTGAACACGGACTGCGTCCGTGCTATCAAACTATTTCGCCAATATGCCGCTGAGGTCGATGTTCTTCCGCCGCTCCCGGAACTTAGGTTTCTATAGCCCTCTGCTATACTCGCCGTTCCAATCAATCTTAGAAATCTCAGCGACTTCTCCCCACTAAGTCGCGTCTTAATGTCTATGGGTATCGGCGCAGCAGCCATGATCATCGCAAAGGACCTCGCACAAGCGTCGCAAAAGGCCGCTTCGTCACACTCTGCGCGAAACCCGATCCTTCATTTTCTATTCGGGTTTGGACTCCTGGGCGTCTTCCTGGTTTCCATCGTCGACAGCTCCTTCGTCCCGCTCCCTCTTCCCGGCATTACGGACATCATGATCATCGTGATGTCAGCGCAGCACCAAAGTTGGTTTTTCCTGGTCCTGCTCGCGACGATCGGTTCGGGACTTGGTGGGTGGTTCAGCTACCAGGTGGGACAATCCGGCGGGATGGCCTTTCTCGAAAAGCATGTTCCGCCTCGCATCTTCAAACGCGTCTGCGAGTGGATGGAGAACCACGCCATCCTCTCCGTAGCGCTTCCCGCAATCATGCCGCCGCCCATGCCGCTCAGCCCCTTCGTTCTGGCAGCAGGGGCACTGAACATGTCGCGCAAAAAGTTCCTGACTACATTCATCATCAGCCGATGCCTGCGTCACGCTGTTGCAGCGTGGCTCGGACTCCACTACGGCCGGCACATCCTCCATCTCTGGAACAGTCTTTCGGCGAAGTACGCGACGCCGGTCCTCATCGTGATCTGGACGTGCATCCTTGCAAGCTGTGCCTTCGCGTTTTGGAAACTCTACAAGACATCGCGCGCCGTCCAACCCGGCAAGCATGGCCTCGCCAAACCCTCGAACACGGTCGCCTGAGCTAGGCCGCAGTCTTAGCCTTCGGAGCAAACTTGCGCTGATAGTACGCCGTCGTCACGATAATGGCTGGCACGCCAACCATTGTCGGCCACAGCCACACGTACCAGTGATTGCCAATCACGCGCGTCAAGGTAACAACGCTGAAGGCAGACCACGCCGCGATGTAACTCCCAATAAAGCTACTGAGATGGCTGTACCACCAGAACATCTTCTCCTTTGGTTTTCGAACGAATGAGAGCATCTGCGTCGCGGCTCCGCGCATGCCTATGAATCCGAAGATGACTCCAACGATTGGAAGTACTTCGATCGACGCGGGACGAAACCATGAGAGCCACGCCAGCACTGCGCTCGCGGCAAAGGTAATGACTCCGGCGAGCCAGTCGATAGGTTCGGCGTTTCCGCCACGCGCGAGTTCCTTCAGCCTCAGCACGCGATAGCCCGCAAAGGCATAGTAGAAACTGAACATAGCCACAAGCGCGAGAAAACGCACAGGAAAGAAGAAGGCCAGGGGTAGGGCAGTTGCCGCGACCACACCCATCGACCACAGATAGACCATTCCCCAGCGTTTATGTTGCTTCCCGCCCTTTGCCGTGGCGAGAGCGAGCGGAGCAAACAAAAACGACGAGGCGCCCGCCGCGATATGAATCGTCAAAAACATCTTTACCCACAACGGATCGAGTGCATGCATCACTGCCTCCTTTTTCCCTTGCTTTCTATCGCATCCAATTCCACCAGAGTCTCTTTGCACCACCTCAACATGGCTCCGCTGTAGTGCTTTCCGTGATTCAACGTGATGAGCCAATAAGGCAACTGTGGATCATTCGCATGGTCGATCTGTAGTTGCTTCGCCATTGCCGTGTAGACCTTCAAAGAGCGCCGATGAAACTCCATATTTGAAATCACGTGTTCTCGACTTACGCTGGCTGAAATATGCGCGCCAAAGAAGAGTTTCAACAGCAGCTCATTTCTCGCGACCTCCTCCGCCACCGGAATCTTCAACCACGCCCTCAGCCTTTCCCGACCGTCCGGTGTAATCGAGTACAGATGCCGGTCCGGCTTTCCGTTCTTGCGTTCGATCTTCTTCTCCACCAGGCCTGCCGCAGCCAACCGCTTCAGTCCTGGATAAATCTGCCCATAGCTCTCGCTCCAGAAATACCCGATGGAACGAGAGACCATTTGGCGAATGTCATAACCGGACATCGGCCTAAGGCTGAGAAGTCCAAGCAAAGCATTCGGTGTTGAACCGCCTTCCGTCTTCATAGCTAAGAGCTATATATCTAAAAGATATGAACGGAAATCTTTGAATATTTCGAAGAAATCGTCGAGCAAAATGAGAAACTGGTGAAGCATCTCTGCTTCACCAGTTCCAAGAAAGTAGCTCAGATCCGAGTTAGAACTCCCACCGCAACAGTGTAGCTCCGACCGTAAAACCAGCTCCAACGCTGGCCAGCAAAACAAGATCGCCCTTCTTCAAGCGCTTCTCTTCAAGCGCCGTCTGCATGGCCATCGGAATCGTTGCCGCGGTAGTGTTGCCGAAGCGGTCGATGTTGATGATTACCGACTCTTCCGGCATTCCCAGGCGCTCGGCCGTCGACAGAATGATTCGCTTGTTCGCCTGGTGCGGGATAAAGCAGCCGAGATCCTTCCCCTCCACGCCGTTGCGCGAAAGGATAATCTCTGCAGCTTCGGCCATCTTGCGCACCGCAAACTTGTACACGGCCTGTCCATCCTGATGGACATAATGCATCTTTGACGCGACCGTCTGCGCGCTCGACGGATGCAGACTACCGCCACCGGGCATATTGAGCGCAGGAGCACCTGAGCCGTCGATCTCGTGCCAGTAGTCGATGAGCCCGATCTCGCCCTCTTCGCATGGTTCGAGCAGCACCGCACCGGCGCCATCACCGAAGATTACGCAGGTCGCCCGGTCGGTGTAGTCGATGATTGAGCTCATCACATCCGCTCCGATCACCATCACCTTCTTGTGCATTCCACTCTCGACCAGCTTCGCTCCCACCTGCAACGCATAGGGAAATCCCGAGCATGCCGCCGAAAGATCGAATCCCCATGCGCCCTTTGCACCTAGCTTGTCCTGCACGATGCAAGCGGTCGCGGGAAAGAACATATCCGGTGTCACCGTTGCGACGATGATCACCTCCAACTCGCTCGCTTCGATGCCGCGAACTGCGAGACATTTCTTCGCCGCCTCGATCGCCAGATCGCTGGTTGCCACACCTGGCTCCACTATGTGCCGCTCACGGATCCCTGTCCGCTCGGTAATCCACTGGTCGTTGGTTGCGACCATCTTTTCGAGGTCCGCATTGGTCAACAACCGCGGCGGGACGTAGGTTCCTACCGAACTGATCTTCGCGCGTACCCGCGTCTGCGGTTTCAACGTCAAACTCAAACTCTCACCTCATCTAGTGTCACAGTTAAAGAGAACCGATTCGAAATGAACCGCCGTTCACCCGTCGGAGATCATTCTCTCTGACAAGCGTACGCGTGTCACCTTTCCATTGACGAGCAGGGTGCCGAAAAAGACACACTCCACCCACAACAGGAAGATTTCGAAATGTAATGAGTGGAAATCCAAGAGGAGGGATTTGTGCACCGGGCGACCTACTGCGCCCGTAATGACCCGTTACCGTTGCTTCCTTCCGGACCTGGCGGGGTTGGCGGGATTACGTCGCGTAGGACCCGGCACA
>CAZZZG010000019.1:0-50955 GCA_964658525.1 uncultured Edaphobacter sp. | reverse complement strand
CGTCCGGCAGGACCTTTCCTGTCAGGCTGATTTCATTTGGATGAGGTGTCCGGCTTTGGCGGCAGCTTCGGCCAGAACGCGGTGATGGATGGTGAAGAGAGCTAGCTCGAGCCGGTCGGAGACGCCGGACTTATCGTAGATGCTGCGGAGATAGTTCTTGATGACCTGTTCCTTGGTGCCGAGTTGCTGAGCGATGTCCTTGTTTTTACAGCCCTGAACGATCAGGGCAACGATCTGCATCTCCTTGGGGGTCAAGCGGTCGCGGACGCGGGTGCCGACGCTGTCGGAGGTTTGCATGGTGGTGACGTTGGCGCGCTGCACAAAGCGCTGGCCACGGGCGACGCGACGGATGCAGTCGATCAGGATGTTGCCGCCGACGTTGCGATGGAGGATTCCGTCGAAGAGCGCGGCAATTTCCTCGGGCACAAGTTCGGAGTTTTCGGCGACGAGAACTGTGCGGCTGCCTGCAGCCTGGGTGCGGGCAAAGAGATCCTTCAGTTCTAGACGCAGACTGGAGGAGAGCAGCACGACCGAGCCGCGCAGACCGTCGATGGCGACAAAAAGCTTCGGTACGTCCTCACACTGGGCAACGATCCGCATGTCTTCCTCGAGCGACAGCGTTCTGGCCGCGCCTGCACGGAAGATCGCCTGGTTATCAGCGAGAATAATTCGGTTCATAAGTGTCGTGGTCTCCTGCCGGCAGCAAACGTCGCAATCGCCCTGGCTATTCCCTTATCGGTGGACTGCAACGGAGACGAGGCAATGTATACAATTCGGACAGCTTTTGGCTGTCGATGCCACTTTTGCGGCAGAAATCGAGCCTGGCCGGCCATAACTTTCTGAACCTTCGGGCATTTAAGCTAATCCAATTCTACGTGGGGTGTATCGAACCTCGTCTTCGAAGTATAAAGGGATATGCCTAAGCCAATTTTGCTAGCTATCGATGACGACACAAGCGTACTGGAAGCGGTAGTCCAGGACCTGCGTCGGCATTACGGCCAGGACTATCGCATCGTCCGTGCTGCGTCCGGCGGTGCTGCCCTGGATATCTGCCGCCAGCTCCACGAGCGGAAAGATATCGTCGCACTCTTTCTCTCGGACCAGCGTATGCCGGGAATGACCGGGGTGGACTTTCTCCAACAAGCTCTGTGCATCTATCCCAATGCCAAGCGTGTTTTGCTGACCGCGTATGCGGATACTGAAGCGGCCATTCGCGCCATCAATTCGGCCAAGATTCACTACTACCTGAATAAGCCCTGGGATCCGCCGGAAGAGAAGCTTTATCCCGTGCTGGATGACCTGCTGGAAAGCTGGAAGGAGGGGTACAGGCCTCCGTTTGAAGGAATCCGGGTGGTGGGCGTGCGGTGGTCGGCGATGGACCACGCCGTTCGAGACTTTCTTTCGCGTAATCGTATTCCTTACCAGTGGTTGAACCCGGAGACTAACCCGGATGCGCTGGGGTTGCTGAAAGAGAAAGGCATCGACGATACCAAGCTGCCAGTCATCCTGTTTGGAGACGGCACCGCGCTGGTGCAGCCCACTTCGACGGAGATGGCCAACAAGGTGGGTCTGCGCACCCAGGCGCAACAGGAGTTCTACGATGTGGTCGTGGTAGGAGCGGGCCCTGCGGGGCTCGCCGCGGGCGTCTACGGGGCCTCTGAGGGGCTACGGACGCTGGTGATCGAGGCTGCGGCGCCTGGTGGGCAGGCGGGCTCGAGTTCGAAGATTGAGAACTATCTGGGCTTTCCTGAAGGTCTCAGCGGGTCGGAGCTGGCGAAACGAGCTTATCTCCAGGCCAATCGTCTGGGAGCGGAGTTTCTTACCCAGACGGTCTCCTGTATTCGTTCGGAGAATCAGTACCGCGTTGTGACGATGGCGGACGGGCAGGAGGTTACGTGCCATGTCTGCCTGCTGGCTACAGGCGTCGATTACTGCAAGCTGGATGTGCCGGGGGCCGATAAGCTGAGCGGGGCGGGCGTCTACTACGGCGCGGCGCTGACTGAGGCGATGTCGTGCAAGGAAGAGATTGTCTACATCGTCGGCGGGGCTAACTCGGCAGGCCAGGCGGCTATGCATTTCTCCCGGTATGCCGATCATGTTCACATGCTGGTGCGCGGGAAGTCGCTCGAAAGCAGTATGTCCAAATATCTGATCGACCAGATTGAGGCGACGCCGAACATCACTGTCGAGACCGGCACCGAGGTTATCGGGATGGGCGGCGATACTCACCTGGAGTGTCTGACTCTAAGGACGCCGCGTGGTGAAGAGGCGCGGCAGGCCAGTTCCCTGTTCATCTTTATCGGCGCAGCGCCGAAGACGGACTGGATGCCGGCGGAGCTTTGCCGCGACAGCAAGGGATTTATTCTCGCTGGTCCGGATCTGAAGGCGCAATCGCCCAAGTCCTGGAAGCTGGAGCGCGATCCATATTTGCTCGAGACGAGCGTTCCCGGTATCTTTGTCGCCGGCGATGTACGATTCAACTCGGTCAAACGATGCGCCTCGGCCGTTGGCGAAGGTTCGATCGCAATTCAGTTTGTGCATCAATATCTGGCAACACTTTGAAAGGCAACCTAACCAATAACCCGATGAGCGAACAAACCCAAATTGTCCAAAGTCATGTCGTGGAAAACCTAAATGACGAACTGCTTGCGCTGCTGCGCAAGGTTCCCATTCTGTCGTCGTTGCGAGATGACGAACTGCATTGTCTGCATGGAGTGCGGGACTTTCATGTGGACAGGGGCGAGGTTGTTACGCGACAGGGCGAACTGGCGCACTCTTTTTGGATTTTGCTTGACGGCGAGCTTCGGGTCCATCAAAGAACTGCCGAACAGAACGAATTCACTCTTGCCAAGATTGAAAAGGGCAGCGCTTTTGGCGAGATGGCGCTCTTGAGCAACGTTCCAAACTCCGGAAGCGTCGAGGCGATGGAGCCGAGTCATTTGCTGGAGCTGAACGAAGACCAGTTCTGGAGTTTGATGACCAGTTGCCCGCAGGTCCGCAAGGCGATTCTTGGCAACATGGCATATCGCTTCCAAAAATTGCAGAGCACCACGGTGCAACAGGAAAAGATGGCTTCGCTGGGCACGCTCGCCGCAGGCCTGATGCATGAACTGAATAATCCCGGGGCGGCGGCCCGTCGCGCGGCTTCGCAGCTGCGGGAGAATCTTATGCGGTTGCATGAGATCTCTCTCAAGTTCAAAGAGCGTGACTTCACCAAAGATCAGAAGCAATGCATGTTCGATATGCAGAAACAGGCCCTTGCGCCCAAGCAGCCTCTGATGATGAACTCTCTCGACCAGAGCGATGCCGAGGAGGCGCTGGCCGAGTGGATGGAGTCGGCAAACATCGAAAATGCGTGGAAGATGGCTCCGACCCTGGTTTCGATTGGCATGACCGCAGCGGAACTTGAACGCGTGAAAAATGATTTCGAGGGTGCGTCGCTGGGCGAGGCGCTGAATTGGCTGGAGGCGATGGCTTCGAGTATGCAGCTGGTCGGCACCATCGAGGAGAGCATCGGGCGGGTGACGGATCTGGTGTATGCGGTGAAGTCCTACGCCTACGAGGGCAAAGGGCAGAAGCAGACCATCGACATCAACAACAGCATTCATGCGACGCTGGTCATTCTTGGGCACAAGCTGCGTGAGAAAGAGATTGTGCTTGAAAAGAACTTTGCCCCCGATCTTCCTCCGCTGCATAGCGAGTGCACGGGGCTGAATCAGATCTGGACGAATCTGCTGGATAACGCGATTGATGCTGTGCCGCAACATGGACGTATCAGTGTGCATACCTGGGCGGAACATTCGAAGGCCGATGCAACGAATCCGCATATGGATCTCTGCATTAGCGTGAGCGATAACGGTTCGGGCATTCCGCTTGAGAGCCAGGAGCACATCTTCGATCCGTTCTATACGACCAAGCCTGTTGGAGTCGGTACTGGAATAGGTCTCGGCATCGTGCAGCGCATCGTTGATCAGTACAACGGCGTCATCCGGTTCACTTCCGAACCCGGGAATACTGAGTTTGTCGTGCGCCTGCCCAGTGACAGCTAATAAAAAATCGACCAGGCGCAAAGCTGCAACGACGACAACATTTTCCGTCGAGTAGCGTTTACTCCTTCAATCGCACCCGATTTTGAGGCGCGAATGGAATAGTGAGGACGCTATGAAGCTCTCTTATCTTGTATTGCCTGTTGCTGCCGCGGCTTGTCTTTTCACGGCCGGATGTGCGTCACACACCGCCTACTATGCTCCGCCACCACCCCCACCGCCTCCCGGCTACAACAGTGTTCCTCCGTTGATCGCAAGAGCCGACCACAAAGGATTTCGCGCGGGGACCGAAGACGGGGCGCGCGATCTGTACAACGGTTTTCGGCTATCATCCGCAGCATGATCGCAAGTTTCACAGCACACCAGGCTACGACGCGGCTCTAGGGCCTTATGGACCGTACCGCGATGAGTTCAGGAGAGCGTATCTGCGCGGGTACGATCAGGGATTCCGTCGCGGATAGTAGCGCGCGCTCGAGCGGTGGTCTTCTGCATCGTATGATCGATGCAGGAGATCGCCTTGCCGCTGACGCCTTTTCACATTGCCTTTCCAGTCGACGACCTTGATGCCGCTCGCACTTTTTATGGAACGACCCTCGGTTGTCAGGAGGGCCGCAGCTCGTCACAGTGGATCGACTTTGATCTCTTCGGCCATCAGATCGTGGCGCATTTGAAACCTGGCGCCACGAATGGTAAAGCTCACCACAATGCAGTCGATGGACACGATGTTCCGGTCCCTCACTTCGGCGTGGTGCTCCCAATGGAGACTTGGCAGGCCCTGGCTGAGCGGCTTCGAAGTGCTGGCGTTGAGTTTGTGATCGAACCGTACATCCGCTTCAAGGGCGAGGTCGGCGAGCAGGCGACGATGTTTTTCCTTGACCCTGCAGGGAATGCCCTTGAGTTCAAGGCGTTCGCTGACATTGGCCAACTTTTCGCGAAGTGATCGTCCCGGCTGGCGCACCGCAAAATTTGAGCGGAGGGACTGGCTGCGCCTTCTGCTTAAATGCTCAAACCCCTTACCTATATCGTTTTAGTTCGTATAGACTTCCAGTGACTCGTGAGCAGGCAGTTTACTGTTTCGGGAGCAAGTCGAAGCCAGCTTGAAGGAGTACGGATGTCAGTTTCGCAGCGGTTTAAAAGTTTCAGTGCTTTGTCGATCATGGTTGGATTTGCTGTGGTGTCTTTGAGTTGTTTGCCAGCCAATGCGCAGGCTAAACCGGATACCTCGAAGATGCCGTGGATGAACAAAGCTCTCTCGCCGGATGAGCGCGCCGACCTGGTGCTCGGCCAGATGACTCTTGATGAAAAGATTCAGATGGTTCACGGAACGGGTTGGGGTGTTCTACGTCCGCCAGATCCCGTTCCTGCCAAATCGAACTTCGCCGCGGGATACATGGAAGGTATCGAGCGGCTCGGCATTCCTGGAATCGATCTTGCGGACTCAGCCGTAGGCGCTCGCATGGCAGCTTATCAGTCGCGCTATGCGACGTTGCTGCCTTCAACGCTTGGGGCTGCCTCGAGCTGGGATCCGGACTCGGCTTTTCTTTACGGCTCTGTGATTGGCCGCGAGCTTCGCGCGTGGGGCACGAACATGTCGATTGGCGGCGGCGTGAATATTACGCGAGAGCCGCGCAACGGCCGCAACTTCGAGTACGCCGGAGAAGACCCGATCCTTGCCGGGACACTGACTGGCAACCTCGAAAAGGGCGTCTTCTCGCAGCATGTAATGAGCGATATCAAGCACTATGCGTTGAACGATCAGGAGACGGGGCGCACCGTCGTCAATGGGTTGCTCGATAAGAAGGCCCTGCGTGAATCAGACATGCTTGCCTTCGAGGTGTCCATCGCGATCGCGGAGCCATCGGCAGTGATGTGCTCCTACAATCTTTACGAGGGCGACCATGCCTGCGAGAACGACTACCTGCTCAACGAAGTTCTGAAGAAGGATTTCAAGTTCAAGGGCTGGGTGGTGTCGGACTGGGGCGCAACTCACAGCACGGTGAAGTCTGCGCTCAACGGGCTCGATCAGGAGATGCCCGGCGATGAGAATTACTTCAATGCACCGCTGAAGAAGGCAGTCGAAGATGGACAGGTTCCTACGGCGCGACTCGACGACATGGTTCATCGTATCTTGCGGAGCATGTTTGCCGCGGGAGTGGTCGATGATCCTCCGGTTCGAACCGTGGTGGACCCGTTTCGTGGACGCGATGACGCTCAGCACATCGCGGAAGAGAGCATTGTGTTGCTGAAGAACTCGGACCGTATGCTCCCGCTGAAGGCCTCTGCTTCTAACTCGATTGCTATCATTGGCTCGCATGCGGATGTTGGCGTTCTTTCCGGCGGCGGGTCAGCGCAGGTTGATGCACCGGGGGGAAATGCTGCGGATCCGAAGGCCGGTGGTTCGGGTTGGACCGAGCACATCTACTTCCCTTCTTCTCCGCTCAAGAATATTCAAGCGCACGCGCCGCACGCGTCGGTTCGCTATGCAGATGGCGCTGATGTAGCCGCGGCCGCACAACTCGCGAAGTCTTCTGTAGTGGCTATCGTTTTTGTGAACCAGCCGATGCAGGAGGGGATGGATGCCGTGACCTTGTCACTGCCTGATAACCAGGACGCGCTCGTCGAAGCAGTTGCCAAAGCGAACCCGAACACGATTGTCGTGATCGAGAATGGCGGCCCTGTGAGCATGCCGTGGATTGAACACGTAAAGGGCGTGGTCGAGATGTGGTATCCGGGCATCGGAGGTGCGCAGGCACTGGCAAACATTCTCTTCGGCGATGTAAATCCTTCAGGCAAGCTTCCGGTCACATTTGCGGAGGATGAATCGCAGCTACCTCATCCGGTCGTACCGGGGCTTGAGGGAGTTCCGCCGGGTCCGAATCAAGAGCACAAGGTCGGTCCGTTCGATGTGAACTACAACCCCAAAGGCGCGAGGGTTGGTTACAAGTGGTTCGAGTCGACCAACAAACAGCCGCTCTTTCCGTTTGGCTTTGGCTTGTCGTACACCACCTATGCCTACTCTGGCCTTACTGTGGATGACGCAAAACGAACGGTTCACTTTACCGTTCGCAACACTGGCAAGCAGGAGGGTACCGAGATCGCTCAGGTCTACGTCGCACTGCCTGCTGCTGCAAAAGAAGACTACAAGCGGCTGGCAGCATGGCAGCGCGTGAAACTGGCTCCCGGTGAATCGAAAGAAGTAACACTCCCGCTGCATCCGCTTTCTCTTACGGTCTTCAACACGGATCAGAATGGCTGGCAGCTGCTTCCGGGAGAGTACAACGTAACAGCCGGGCCGTCGTCGAGCGATGCTCCTCTCAAGGCGACCCTGCACGTTCAGTAGGCATCGGCCCCTGAGTCTGTTGATCGCGGCTCAGGGGCCAATTGATCCGAGTAAACTTTACTGAGATCTATGCCTGCTCGACTCATCATCAATGCGGACGACTTTGGCCTCACCCAGGGAGTCAACCGCGCCATCGCAGAGCTTCACCAAGCCAAAGCGCTCACTTCTGCCACGCTGATGGCGACTGGCGCAGCGTTCGACGACGCTGTTGCGCATGCTCACGCTAACCCTACTCTTGGCGTCGGGTGCCACGTAACGCTCACGGATGGTATTCCTGTCTCGCCACCGCAGAGTATCCCCACACTGCTGGGCGCCGATGGCAAAACCTTTCGCCCTTCGCTGGGCGACTTTGTTCAGATGCTTCTCCGCGGCAAGATCAGCGAAGACGAGATTGAACGTGAAGCATTTGCGCAGGTCGAGAAGTTGCGGAGCGCCGGCATTCACGCTACTCATCTGGACACGCACAAACACACCCACCTCTTCCCTGCTGTAACGCGGCCGCTTTTACGCGTTGCTGAGCGCTGTTCGATCAATGCGATTCGCAATCCGTTCGAGCGATCGTGGAGCCTCGCGCTTGGCCACGGCAATCGGCTTCGCCGCTTTCAGGTGAAGCTCCTCGGCAATCTTCAGAACAAGTTCGAGCGCCATCCGCAAATCCGCGACGAGCACGTTCTCACCACCGACGGAACAATTGGGATCTCTGCGACCGGCCATCTTGACGCTCCCACTCTGCACCAACTTCTCCATGCGCTGCCTGCGGAAGGGACCTTCGAGCTTTGCTGTCACCCTGGTTACAACGATGGCGACCTGGATCGCGTGACCACTCGGCTCCGAACCCATCGCGATGTCGAACGGGACGCGCTGCTTACCGAACTTCCTGCACGGTCTTTGCGACCAAACGCGCCGCAGCTCATCAACTATGGGGACCTTTGGGCCTAGCACCGATTTGTGTGACAACGAGGACGAGACTGAGGAGTCTTACAGGAACTCTGTTTCGTCCAATACCCGAAGCACCGCACGCAACTCCAAAGTATGGGAAGACTATGAAGATTGGCATTACCTGTTATCCCACCTACGGCGGCAGTGGCGTCGTCGCCACAGAACTTGGCATTGAACTCGCTGCCCGCGGGCATGAGATTCACTTCATTACTTACTCGCAGCCCTTCCGTCTCAGTGGACGCGAATCGAACATTCACTTCCACGAGGTCGCGGTTTCAAACTATCCGCTGTTTGAACATCCGCCATACGACCTTGCGTTGGCGACTCGCATGGCCGAGGTGGCAGAGTTTTATTCGCTCAACCTCCTGCATGTTCACTATGCGATTCCCCATTCTGTCAGCGCTCTGCTGGCCCGTCAGATGCTCGCCACGCGTGGGATTCATCTTCCCTTCATCACGACACTTCATGGCACCGACATCACCCTGGTCGGTCTGGACCGCTCGTATCTGCCCATTACGAAGTTCGGCATTGAGCAGTCTGACGGCGTCACCAGCATCTCGAGCCACCTCCGAGACCGCACTCGCGATGCCTTCGCTATTACCTCTGAAATCGAAGTGATTCGCAACTTCGTCAACTGCGATGTTTACTTCCGCGATCCGGAGCTAGTGGCCGAGATGCGTCCACGTTTCGCAGAGCCGAGCGAACGGCTTCTGGTTCACCTTTCCAACTTTCGGCCTGTGAAGCGCATCCAGGACGTTGTGAATGTGTTTGCACGCGTTGCCAAGGTTATGCCAGCGCGCCTGATGCTGATTGGCGACGGCCCTGACCGCAGTGTCGCCGAGTATCTGGCGCGGGAGCACGACGTACAGGACCGCGTTCATTTCATCGGCAAGCAGGATAACGTCAACGAGCTGCTGCCGTTAGCCGATCTGATGTTGATGCCGAGTGAAATGGAATCGTTTGGGCTGGCCGCACTCGAAGCGATGGCGTGCAGTGTTCCAACGATCGGCACTCGTGTTGGCGGCGTGCCCGAACTCATCGAGGATGGCCACAACGGCCTTCTCTTTAATGTGGGGGACATTGATGCGATGTCCGCCGCTGCGATCTCGCTTCTTAAGGATCAGCAACGCCTTGAAGCTATGGCGCGAGCGGGACGTAAAACCGCGCAGGATCACTTCTGCGCTTCGCGAGTCATTCCACTTTATGAGGACTACTATGATCGCGTCATCGCACGAACTGCATCATCGACAAGGTGACTAATCGCCTGACCGGCAGCGCCACCGATGGGTCCCCAGGTCTCTGCTCCGGCTTCGAGAATCGGCATCAGTAGTGTGACTTTCGTGCCTCTGCCCGGACGGCTGTTGATCTCCACCGTCGCGAGATCGCCGTACAGCACCTGCATGCGCTCGCGGACATTCCGCACTCCGATTCCGTTGCCTGTACGAACCAGTCCGCTCACCGAAGAGACATCAACGCGCTCCGGAGCCATGCCCACGCCGTCATCTTCTACCTCGACCAGCAGCCGTCCCTGATCGGTGATGCGGCTGCGCAGGGTGACCGTACCGCCGCTGATTCGCGGCTCGAGACCATGCTTGATGCTGTTTTCAATCAGCGGCTGCAGGAGCATTCCCGGCACCACAATGTCGAGAGTGTTGTCGGCGATCTCTTTCACGACTTTCAGTTTGTCACCGAATCGCACGACTTCGATATCCAGATAGTCGTCGGTGAAACGGAGTTCCTCACGAAGCGGAAGGAAAGCCTCCCGGTCCTTTAGTAGCACCCGTAGGATGTTGGCGAGTTTGACGATCATCTCTCGCGCAAGCTCAGGCTGGGAACGAACCAACGAGGTGATCGAGTTGAGCGTGTTGAACAGGAAGTGCGGATTGATCTGCCGCTGGAGGGCGTCGAGTCGTGCTTCGAGCAACAGCCTTCCCTGCTCTTCCAGTTTTCTTTCGACTCGAACTGCATTCCAGATCTTGAGCGGAATTCCGACGACAATCGGCGCCGTGGCGCAGATCAGCAGCTGCACCCACCACTCCCTGGAGCTAAGTTCGAAGAAGTATCTTGGGAAGTAGTGCGACAGCGCGCTGGTTGCGAGTTGCATGCCAGCTACCAGCAGCAGGAGGAGAATCTGGCGATCAAGCTGCGGCCGACGCAGATTTCGCGTCACCCACCGGTAGATGCTCAGGTCGATCATGGGCGAGAACGACCATACGTCCTCCGGGTCGGCGAAGCGGCCGAAGGCTCCAAAGATCGCAGCAATCGAAAGGTTGACCGGAAGCGCCCAGTACTCATGGTGGAGGACCGCCGGGATCGCCAGGGTCGCGCCGCCAGCCATAGCAGCTAGAGGCCCTACCAGAATTCCCAGAAGAATGGTGGTTTCGAAGGAGAGGTCGGCTGCAAGGAAGTTTGGCACCATTGTCCGAACCAAAACCCCCAAAGTGAGCGGCGCGCAGATGATGATCACCAGCCACATTGTCTGTCGGGGAGTTCGGCGCTCCAAAAGGAGAAGATTCTTGAAGCTCCTGGATCGCGCCAGCGAGCTCGAAACCGCGGCGGCGACTCCGAGTTCTATCAACAACGTAATCAAAATCAGCTTGGGATCGGGCTGGGTCACACCATTACTTTACGCCGGTCGCGCAACTTCGCATCCAATGGACAGCTGGCGCAATCTAATCGGCATGAAGCAGGAAACGTATAATCAAGTGATGCCGTTCGCCAGTGTGACCAAAGTAGCCGATGCCGACTTTCCCACCCGTTGGGGACAGTTCCGCATTCTTGGCTTTGAAGGCGTCATCGAAAACCCAGCTGCCTGCAACGACAACATTCCGCCCCCAGCCGTGCGGGTGGAGGGAGCGGTAGCTCTCGTGATGGGCGACGTTCACGCGGCGCCTCCGATTGTGCGGATTCACTCGCAGTGCCTCACCGGCGACGTCTTCCATTCGCTGCGCTGCGATTGCCGGCAACAGTTCGAGCTGGCCATGGCCCTGATCACCGACGAAGGTACGGGCATTATGCTCTACGAACAGCAGGAGGGGCGGGGCATCGGTTTAATGGCTAAACTGCGCGCCTACGAGCTTCAGGACAAGGGGCTCGATACCATCGAAGCGAATCTCGAACTGGGCTACGAAGCCGACTGCCGACACTTCGAGCTGCCTGCGGAGATCCTCAAGCAGATGGGCATTACCGAGGTCCGGCTTATCACGAACAATCCGGAGAAGGTCGAAGCGTTGGAGCTTGCCGGCATCAAAGTGGTTGAGCGCATCTCCGCCGAGGTGCCAAGCGAACCCACCAACGAGCGCTACCTGCAGACTAAGCGCGAGAAGATGGGTCACCTCGTCAACTAGCTCAACCCCGAAACACGGCTGATCCAGGATGATGATTCATCCAGTCGAACCAGTAGTCCTTGTGCGAGTCGATCTCCACTAAGCAACGTCCTGCAAGCTTTCCGTTTACCGCGCATCCCTGGAAGTTCCAGATGCTGCCGGTCTCGACGTCGCTCATTCCCTGATCGGCTGCGCCTCTGGCAAAGGTGAGGGGCTCATTCTCCAGGTTCCCTTCGAAGACCCTGATCGATGCCTGATCAGGCCCGACCAGTACTAGAAGCGGTATACCTCCGACCCGGTCCTGGATCAGTTTTGTCCGGAGGATTGTTTCAATCGGATAGGCTTTACTTTGTCCCACAACGATGACCCCCAGCATCAGCTCATGTGGGCCTATTCCGGACTTTGTTGTGTTGACCACCGTTGGTGTCCTTGCGACATGTTTCTCCCAGTCTTTCGGATCGTACTCAGCCGCATAGAGGGGATCTGATTTCAGCACCTGGCCGTTTGGCTGCTCGCTCTTCCATAGAGCGAAGCTTAGCTCGTCACTGTGAACCAGCTTCAGTTGCTGCCCCTTCAACGGGCCAAAGATTGCCTCGCCTGTGCTTTGCTGCCAGATGCTGTTTGTCTGTTCGTCTCTCAAGAGAGCGTTTCCGTTGTTGATCCCCGCCAGGCGAAAGTGCAGCACCTTCCCTTCGACGATGCGACTCCACACCAGCCCCGTGTGGCACAACGTGCAATAGGTCACGGCGATCGGAACGCCGTCTAAGGTGTCATTCACGATATGGTGATAGCCCATGGTTCGTATGGGATAAGCTCGCGCTTCAGTTCCCACTTTGACCGCCAGAACCTTGTCATCTGAATCGATCGGGGCCTCAGCCGCGGTCTCGAAAGAGGGCGAATCATAGGGATGAAACATCTCTTCGAAGATGCTGCCGCGGCGCACAAGCCCGCCAGCCACGGGCCAGCATGACGAACAGCTAGAGCGATCTCGAGTTCCCGCGCACCCTGCGGGCGGAACGGGCGAATCACAAACATCGGAATCATTATGCACGCGGCTGAAACCGCGGCAAACAATGACGCCAATGCGAGAAAGTATCCGGTTTTGCTCCTTACGGCCTGAATCTCCTGCGTCTCTGGCATGCTCTTCCTCGCAGCGATTCAACGCGACCAGATGCGAGGAGTCAACCATGCAAATGGACGAGCATTCGTTCCACCTATGGGATGATCTAGATCTATCTTTCAGCGAGCATTCGGATCATTCAGCCCGCGAACCCATGACGACCTTCGCCGTGGTAACAGCCTGTCCGATGTGTCGCTGCGTATGCTCTGCGCAGTGAATGAGCAGGCCGCCGACTGTACTCGGCAACATTGCACGGCCGACACCGCGCGGCTCGTCGTAAATTCGCTGCGAAATCATCAACACTCGTCGTCGCGCTTCGCCCAATCCAGCTCGCACTTCGGCCAGCACCGTTTCGGCAAAAGCGCCACTCTCCATCTCATTGGCGAGCGCGTCCAGCTGGGCCTCGTTCAACGTGCCCCGCTCCGCATAAGTGAGAAGACGGTCGAGGCTACGCGCTATATGCCGGAGATGAAACGCTATAGGCGCGATTCCGAATGGTCGCGCATTCATTTCGGCATCGCTCAAGCCTGCGCACCATCGCTCGACGTCCTCAGCGGTCAGATCCAAGGCGTGCAACACCTGTCTCCGCAGCGCATCGACCTCAGTCAGCGTTCCTCGCAACCATGGCTCAACCATTAGCCACCCTCCTGATGTCTATCAAACTAAAGCCCCTTCGATCGGCGAAACTCCCTCACGACGTCGGCTACATCTTTGTGCTCGGAGTCGACCGCGTAGTTCATCGCGCGCACCTCGTCCGCGCTGACTTTGCCAGCCAGCCTATCCATTGCAACCTGTATTCCAGGATGCCGTTGCAACGAATCTTCGCGGACCAGCGGAACAGCCTCGTATGGCGGGAAGTAGTGCTTGTCATCCTCAAGGACCACAAATCCCAGCGCGCGAATTGGTCCGTCGGTCGAGTTGCCCGCTACGATATCGACCTGATTACTCGACAGTGCGCGATAGAGCAGACCAAGGTCCATCGTCCGTGGTTCGCCCGCGAATTTCAGTCCGTAGGTTGCTTCAAGCCCTGGCAATCCGTCGGGGCGTGATTGAAATTCATACCCTACGCCTAATCTCCATCCTTCCGGTTTCGGTGCGGTCTTTACAGCATCCGAGATGGTCGTCACACCTAAGCGCTTCGCATCGTCGCCGCGCACCACCATCGCAAAGGTGTCCTCGAACCCAAGCCCATGGCCCACTTTGATGTTGTACTTCGATGCGTACAGAGCGCTCACCTCACGAAATACGGTCGCCTCATTGCGTTGACCAATTGGGGGAAGCGGTTGTTTCAGGATCGCAGTCAGAGCGGTTCCTGTGTATTCCACGTAGCCATCGATACGCCCGCTGACCATCGCCTGCTGACAGAGATAGCTTCCCGCCAGATAGAAGCGACGATCCACCGGCTCCCCGGTCAAGGCCTCGATCTCCTGCGCGAACATCTCTCCCAGCACCACTTGCTCAGTAAAGTTCTTTGCGCCGATGGTGATTCGCGAAGACCGCGGCGGAGCACACGCTGTTAGCCAAGCGAAGAGTACCGACGATAGTATCCAGCTCACTCCACGCATACGGAGCGCAACCCGCATCAGACGCGCCTCACGGCGAACCGCTTCTCCAGCAGCCCCAGACCGGCATCGGCCACGAGGGCCAGCAACGCGGCTGGAATCGCACCGGCAAGCACCAGTCCGTTGTCTACGCTGGCGACTCCGCGAAAGATCAGCTCACCCAATCCGCCGGCGCCGATCGCCGCTGCGATGGTCGCGACGCCCACACAAGTCACGGTCGCGGTTCGGAGGCCAGCGAGAATCACGCTCGCGGCCATTGGAAGCTCAACTTTAACTAACCGTTGCCAAGAGGTCATCCCCATTGCGTTGGCAACGTCGACGAGAGCAGGGTCGACGCTGCCGATTCCAGCGTAGGTATTGCGCAGAATTGGTAGCAGAGCGTAGCCCGTTAGAGCCAGTATTGCGAGGCGAGCGGCGTTTTCTCCGAGCCATGGCACTGGCAACAGCAGACCGAAGAGCGCGAGACTCGGTACGGTTTGCAGCACATTCGCAACCCCGATGACGGGCTTCGCGAGCGCCTGCCTTCGGGTCAGCAAAATCCCCAATGGCAATCCGATCGCTGCAGCCAGCAGCATGGCCGAGAGCGTGAGCCATAGGTGCTCGAACGTCAGTCGGCCAATGTCGTACCCGTTTTGTCGCAGAAAGCCGATCATGCTGACACCGAACGATGTACAGAGTGAACATAATCTTTTACATGAGAGTTTTCCGAACGTAAGACGTCGCTGGCTGGAAGGTTCGCTACTACCGCACCCTCGGCAAGAAAGATCACCCGCTTGGCCAGATACAGCGCCTCATCGAGATCATGTGTGACCAGCAAAACGGTCTTCCCGACCCTCTGCAGCAGATCGCGCAACATGGTCTGCATTTCGGCCCGGGTGAGAGGGTCGAGGGCACCGAATGGCTCGTCCATCAGAAGAACGGTGGGGTCGGTCGCAAGGGCGCGTGCCAGCCCCACCCGCTGGCGCTGGCCGCCTGAGAGCTGCCACGGATATCGTCGATGAAACTCTTCGTAGTCGAGTCCCACGAGCGACATCATCTCGCGAACTCGTTCGGCGATCTCCTGCCGGGGTCGTCCAGCCAGCTCCAACGCCATCCCAGCATTGCGCTCAACGGTCATGTGGGGAAAAAGTCCAGTCTCCTGAATGACGTAGCCAATACTTCTCCGTAGCGCAACGATGTCCCCGATTTTTGTTTGATTTCCTGCGACCAACACTTCGCCCGCGCTGGGCGTCAATAGGCGGTTCACCATGCGCAGCAGCGTGGTTTTGCCGGAGCCGCTCCGTCCCAACAGAGCCGTCGTTGTTCCCGCCTCAAGCTGCAAAGAGATGTCGCGCAACAAAACACGCCCATCGGCAAGCGTGTAGCTCACCTTCGCGAACTCAACGCCTACTGTGGGCATGTCTTTACTCTAAACTGCGATCGCGGAGTTGCAACGTTACTCTGCGGTGTCTGGCGCCGTCTCTACGGGAGTCGGTTCCCCTGCTGCACCGGGCTGGCCTTTCACGCGCACCACTGTGATCTTTTCGAAGCCTTCTTTGAAGGTGGGCGGCTTCAGGCGCTCGGCCATCTTCTGCATCACCTCGTCAGTCACCTGTCGGTCGCGCTTCGAATTTCGTTCCATGCATACAGCCAGCGGCACATCGAAGAACACGGCCTGTACTTCGTAACCGAAGCTCTTGGCCATCTTGATCCACTGCCTTCGCTCATGGGGAGACAGGTTCGTCGCGTCGACGTAGTTCCACGGCATCTTGGCGATCAGCCGGGCGCGCAGAAGGCTGCGCAGTGTCGAAAACACCAGCCCCTGGTAGCGCTGTTCGGTGATGTCGTCAAAGAGCAACGTCCGTAGCAGATCGCTCGACAAAGGAGTGACGCCGCGACGCTTGTACCAGGTCGTCTTGCCCGACCCCGGAAGGCCAATCGCGAGTACCACGTAGCCCTTTGGTGACTTGGTCGCCGTCAGCTCGGCGGGCGGCGTTGCAAGCGACTCGGGCTGGGTCTCCACCACAATCTTTGGCTCTGTGGGCGTTGCGTGCTCAGTTACCGGCGCGGTTGTGTCACCAAAAGTCTCTGCAATGTGGGTGTTTTGAACTGGAGGTGGCTCTGCGGCGCGTACCGGCGCAGCCTCCGGGTAGCTTGGTCTCAGGGGAGCTGGTTGGTTCGAGGGCAACTCCTGCCCACTTTTCCCCGTGGACTCCGAATCATTCGGTCCACGTCTAGGGCGTCGTCTCATCTTTTCGCTTATCCATTCGCGCAAATCGCGCATACGACGCTTGTAACACAGCGCGGAAGCCTCCCGCAAATCGCTTGCACCTTCTGCGACACCCCAGCCCCTTCTCCGATTCCTCAAATTCGTACGCCTTCATCTCGCCTTTTCTCAGAGGTTTACATCGTCCTTTCACATTTTTCCAGTAGTGTCGCGGGTAAAAGGGGTGAGCGATGGCTGTCGAAGTCTCCGATCTGAACCATATGCAGGCTGCTTATAAAGAAGCTGTTGAACAGTGGATCAAGGCCATTCGTGAAGAAGAGGCGCTCGCTTCGGTCGACCACTCCGAGGCAGAGATCGATGCCTGGGAAGCTGCTGACTTCCGCGAAGAAGACGCTCGCGAGAAGGCCAAAGAGTCGAAGAAGAACTACGAAGATGCCCTCCGCGAGAAGTTCTTCAACTTCTAACTCCGCGGCGCGGCAAGCTGGTTGCCACCTCTCCGTCGCGATTTCGTAACGGAGAGGTTCTATGGATTTTGCGCCGCCCTTGTGCCAGTGATAGCATCCGCTCTGATGGCGTGCGGAGCGGTTGGCCGCGCTCTACAATGGTTGAACGGACCAACAAACGCAGCAAACACGACAGGAGCAACCAAAAATCATGGCAGCTGTAAAGGTAGGTATTAACGGCTTCGGCCGCATTGGACGCAACGTCTTCCGCTCCGCTCTAGGGAACCCCGACATTGAATTCGTAGCCGTAAACGACCTCACCACCCCCGCCACGCTGGCCCACCTCCTTAAGTACGACTCCATTCTCGGCAACCTGAAGCAGGAGATCACCCACGGAGCCGACTACATCGCAGTCGACGGCAAGCAAATCAAGGTCTTCGCCGAGCGCGATCCCGCCAAGCTCGACTGGGCTTCGGTTGGCGCTCAGATCGTCGTTGAGTCCACCGGCTTCTTTACTGACGCGGAGAAGGCCAAGGCTCACCTCGGCAGCACCGTCAAGAAAGTCATCATCTCCGCCCCCGCCACCAACGAAGACATCACTGTCGTGCTCGGCGTCAACGACGGTAAGTACGAGGCCGCAAAGCACAACATCATCTCGAACGCGAGCTGCACGACCAACTGTCTCGCGCCCGTGGTCAAGGTGCTTCACGACACCTTCGGCATCGCGTCGGGAATCATGACCACGATCCACAGCTACACCAACGATCAGGTCATTCTCGATACGCCGCATAAGGACCTACGCCGTGCGCGCGCTGCCGCTCTCTCGATGATTCCGTCGAGCACCGGCGCCGCCAAAGCCCTGAGGCTCGTCGTTCCAGCAATGGACGGGAAACTTGACGGGTTCTCGATGCGCGTCCCGACCCCGAACGTCTCTGTGGTTGACCTCACGTTCGTCTCTGAGAAACCAATCACCGACAAGTCCATCAACGAGGCTCTGAAGAAGGCCGCCGATGGCGAACTCAAGGGGATTCTTGGCTTCACCGACGAAGAGCTCGTCTCCTCCGACTTCAAGGGCAACCCCCTCAGCAGCATCGTCGACAGCAAGCTGACCAAGGTCGTAGGCCAGAACACCGGCAAGGTCATCAGCTGGTACGACAACGAGTGGGGGTACTCCAACCGCGTGAAGGATCTCATCCTCTTCCTCGTCAAAAAAGGCCTGTAACCAATCGTATGCCTGAGGAGTGACCTTGTCGGGTCGCTCCTCGGGCCGCAATTCTGCTGCATCCTCTCTAAGCAACGGTGAATCTATTGTTTTAGGCAGCGAGTCCACCTGCCCGGAATGAGCGCGCGTTATGGGTCGCTTCCAGGAACTGGCTTTCACACCCCTCGTCAAACAACATCAACAGGAGCACGGCAGCAGGGCTCAATATGAACGCCTGGCTGAACGCTCCGGGCCGGGAAATACTCTTGGCCGCGATGAACAAGCCTTCATCGCCCTGCGTGACAGCTTCTACATGGCTTCGGTCAGCGAGACCGGCTGGCCTTACGTGCAGCATCGCGGCGGCCCGAAGGGCTTCGTCCGGATCATCAATCCCAGCCTGATCGGCTTCGCGGATCTGCGTGGGAACAAGCAATACATCAGTCTTGGCAACTTCGATCACGACGCCCGAGTCGCTCTTTTCTTCATGGACTATCCCAATCAGACACGCCTCAAGATTCTTGGACGCGTCGAGGTTCACGAGCACGACTCCGAAGCCCCAGCGCTGATCGAATCCTTTCGATCAGTAGACAAATCTTCGGTCGTCGAGAGGGTCATCCTCGTTCACGTCGAAGGCTTCGACTGGAACTGTCCGCAGCACATCACGCCTCGCTACACTGTGGAAGAGCTTCAGGAGGTACTCGCGCCGCTGACTCAGAAGCTTGCAAAGCTCGATGAAGAAAACGCAAAACTACGCGAGAAGCTTCGCAGTTTGTCGCAAATTGAACCGACCCGCACAACATAGGCGCGGGCTCTTTGAAATCGTAGAAGTCTGCACGGAATAAAGGGTTGCAGCGTAGCTTCGAAAGGATATTCCAGGCGAAGATATGACCCGCAAAAACATTCCCGGCACTTCTCCCTTCGAGCCGATCATCGGCTTCTCCCGCGCTGTTCGCATCGGCAATCAGGTTCATGTCTCGGGGACAGGCCCGGTCGGTGCGGATACGGCGGATGTATCGGAGCAGACCCAACGATGCCTCGATCTCATCTCCACAGCTCTCAAGAACGCAGGCAGTTCCATGGAGCACGTGTATCGCACCCGCATGTACCTCACCCGTGCCGAAGACTGGGAGGCTGTCGGCCATGTTCACGGCAGCTTCTTCGGACAGATTCGCCCAGCCGCCACCATGGTCGTCGTCGCCGCACTACTCAACCCGTCGTGGCGGATCGAGATCGAAGCCGATGCGTGGATCCCTGAATAAGCCCGAATCGACTTCGCTGAGCATGCTCTAAAATTTCCCATGCCCAGCGACCCAAACCGCTCCGTCCCGAAGGCGATCCTGGTCGGTGCGATCGTCGCCGCTCTCCTTGACCTGCTCGATCCCATCATCTTCTACGGGTTGCGGGGTGTCGCTCCTATCAAAATCCCGCAGTCGATTGCTAGCGGAATTCTAGGACGCGCTGCGTATTCCGACGGTGTGCCAAGCGTTCTACTCGGCCTGGCGGCCCATCTCTTCATCGCGCTGGTTTGGGCAACGATCTTCGTCCTCGCGGCTCGTGCCGTACCGTTTCTTGAGCACCACGCGGTCGCCTCCGGTCTCGTTTACGGGGCGTTCATCTACGCCGTCATGTACTATCTGGTGCTTCCGTACACGAACATCTACCCCAGAATCGACCCATCTGCCGTGGTGCAGCTCAACAGCATCGCGGCCATGGTTTTTTTGGTCGGGCTGCCCATATCTTTGGCGAATCGACGCTTCGCGCCGCCTTCTCGGGTATCCTCTAACTGATATGGCCAAGCTATCGATCCGCGACCTCGACCTCACCGACAAGCGCGTCCTCATCCGCGTTGACTTCAACGTACCTCTCAAAGACGGCATCATCACCGACGACACTCGCATCCGCGAGACTCTTCCCACCATCGAGTACGCCTTGCGTCACAAGGGCAAGGTCATCCTTTGCTCCCATCTCGGCCGTCCCAAAGGCAAGCCCGTCGCATCAATGAGCCTTCGCCCCCTGGTCGATCATCTCCGCACGCGGCTCGATCACATCCTTGGCGACGATGAAAACGTAGCCTTCTCCCCCGACTGTATCGGCGTTGTCGCGAGCGAAATGGCGCTCAATCTCGAATCCGGCCAACCGCTCCTGCTCGAGAACCTACGCTTCCATGCCGAAGAAGAAGCGAACGATCCCCTATTCGCAAAGAAACTTGCTTCGCTCTGCGACATCTACGTCAATGACGCTTTTGGCAGCGCTCACCGCGCTCACGCCTCCACTGAGGGCATTACCCACTTCGTAAAACAATCCGCCGCGGGCCTGCTCATGGAAAAAGAGCTAACGTATCTCGGCAAGGCACTCACTGAGCCCGACAAACCCTTCGTCGCGATCATCGGCGGGGCGAAAGTCTCGGACAAGATCGAGGTCATCGACAACCTATTGGAAAAGGCCGACGCCATCATCATCGGCGGTGGCATGGCGTACACCTTCCTCAACGCGCGGGGCCAGAGAACGGGCAAGTCTCTCGTCGAAATCGACAAGATCGACGTCGCAAAAGCCGCGCTCCAAAAGGCGAAAGCCATGGGCGTTCGATTCCTCCTGCCGATCGACCACATCCTCGCCGACAAGTTCGCCCCCAACGCCAAAACGCAGGTCTTTTCCGGCGACGGCCCATTCCCTGAAGACCTGATGGCTCTCGATATCGGCCCCAACTCGATCGCGCTCTTTGAAGAGGAGATCGCCGAAGCCCGCACCATCATCTGGAACGGACCGATGGGTGTCTTCGAGATGCCTGCCTTCGCTCGCGGCACCAACGAGATCGCCGCGGCCGTCGCGCGCAACCACGATGCCACCACCATCGTGGGCGGCGGAGATTCGGTCGCTGCCATCCAGCAGTCGGGCTTTGCCGACCGCATCACGCACATCTCCACCGGCGGCGGTGCCAGCCTTGAGTTCCTCGAAGGCAAGACCCTTCCGGGCGTGGCCGCTTTGACAGAGAATCAGAGATCTAAGTAAGGCCGGAATGATGAGACTTCGCCACCACAAATTGTCTTGTCTTACCTTCTGTTTGCTTGGCTGTGTATTCGTCCCCAACGCATTTGGTCTCGACAGCGCCAAGGTCGCGCAAGCGAAATACGATGCGTTGAAGACTAAAGTCCTGGGTGGCGACATCAATATCGATTGGCGGGAGATACGGCTGGATGCAGTTGTTGCAGATGTCGACGGCGAATTCGATTGGCATCAGGCGAACACAGCTGGCGTAGCCGCGTTCAACGCGGGCGATTACGAAGGGGCGCTCCGCAAAGGACAGGAGATCATTCAACACAACATCGCAAACGGGGATGGACACTTTCTTGCGATGGTCTCGCTGAAGCATCTTGGAAAACAGGAAGAGACCGCGAAAGAAAAGCAAATCGTTGATCAAATCGTGCAATCCATTCTGAGTTCCGGGGACGGTAAGACCGCCGACACGGCGTGGTTTACCGTAAGCACCTCGGAAGAATATTTCGTCATCCGCATTCTAGGACTAAAACCGAAGTCTCAGGCACTGGTCAAGAACGGACCGCACTCATTGGACAAGATGACAGTAGTAGGAGAAGACGGCAAGGAAACCACTCTCTGGTTTAACACAGATACAGACATCGAATTGACCCGCAGAGCTGGGGAAAGTTAAAACCGGTTGCACGACGAAGAGTCATTCTCTTTGTGTTTCGATCGATGGAAATCGTTTTTCTTTCTCCCCTTCCCTCAACGACTTGAAGATGGAATACTGATTCGCACATGAGAAAGCCACTGATCGCAGCCAACTGGAAGATGTACAAGACGCCCAAAGAGTCTTTAGCCTTCCTTAGCGAGTTCCTTCCTCTGGTCAAGGACCACACCTCTAGCGAGATCGCAATCTTTCCCACCATGTCTTCGCTTGGTTATGTCATCGAAGCCACCAAGGACTCTAACGTGACCGCCGGCGCACAAACGATGCACTGGCTCAACGAAGGCCCCTACACCGGCCAGACTTCTCCGACCATGCTCGAAAGCATCGGTTGCACACGCGTTCTGCTTGGTCACTCGGAGCGCCGCATCTACGCCCACGAGACCGACGACATGGTCAACCTCAAGCTGAAGGCGGCGCTCGAACATGACCTCATTCCCGTGGTCTGCGTCGGCGAAACCCTCGACAAGCGCCAATCCGGCCTGACGGAAGCAGTTCTCTGCTGGCAGATTGCGGTAGCGCTCAACGGCGTCAAGGGTGCCTCCTGCGGCCAACTGGTCATCGCCTACGAACCAGTCTGGGCCATCGGCACCGGCAGTGTCGCGACACCTGAGCAGGCCAATGAGGCCCACGCCATCATCCGCCGCGAGGTGGCCCGGCATCTGGGCGCCCCCTGCGCCAGCTGCATGCGCATTCTTTACGGCGGCTCCGTCAAACCGGACAACGTCGCCAGCCTGATGAGTCAGCCTGAGATTGACGGCGCGCTGGTTGGAGGAGCCAGCCTGCACGCAAAATCCTTCCATGAGATCGTCTCTAATGCCACAGGCGCGTGAAAATCCAGCGCACTAAATTGCGATGCCTACGTCAGACGCAGGTCGTTCTACCTGTGAACTAGCGAACCACCCCAGCCTGGTCCATTGGCCAGTACACAAAGGCTGCCTTGCCGTAGATCAGATCGCGGTCCACCGGCCCGAAGTCGCGGCTGTCGCTCGAGATCGATCGGTGATCCCCCATCACAAAATACTCGTGCCCCGGTACCGTCATCTCTGGCTGGGATCTGTCATCGGCAAACCGCTTCGGCACGTAGCTCTCTTTGAGACGTTCACCGTTCACGATCACCTGTCCATGATCGATTCGCAGCGTATCGCCTGGCAGCGCGATCACCCGCTTGATGTAACTCTTCTCATGATCGTGCGGATAGAGAAATACGACCACGTCGCCGCGATGTATCTCACCAACCCGATAGGCCACTTTATTGATGAATAGCCTGTCCTGGTCTTCCAGCATCGGCAGCATGCTGGTTCCCTCCACCCGAACCGGTTGGTACAAAAAGATGATGATGAACGCCGACACCACAACGGAGATCACCAAATCGCGCAGCCAGGAGTGCATCGCCCCTTTGCGCGGTCCCGTTGGCTGGACCACATTTTGATCTTCTGGCTCAGGTCGAATGTTTCCGTTTATCTCCACGCGATCTTCCGAATCCTTTATCATTTAGACGCACCACCCTCGGAGTTGCAACCCGTGGTCCGACCGCAGACCGAGCTAATACACGACTGCTCTGTGCGGGTAACCAATTGGGCGGAAATGCATCTCATGTATCCAGCAGGGGCTAGAACTCAGCCTCGTAGAGCATATGAGAACTCTCCGTCTAAAGCAGACTTCTCTGCTTGGCACAGGTCGAACAAGTTCGCCATTCCAATCATTACGCGGCGTAAACCCCGACCCTTTATGATAACTCGCATAGGGCAAACCTTTCTTGACGTATTTAAGAAGGTTAGGAATAGAATTGGCCCAGCAGAACAGTAGGATATTTATGGCAACCCTTACGATGCTCGAACAGGCCCCGACTCCCAAACCCGTCAATCGTGGCGCACCAGACTTCAACGATCTCACCACGGAGACCGCCAACTCAGCATCGGAAGGGCTGGACACCAAGTCCGCTCTCGAGATCGCCCGTATCATCAACCACGAAGACGCCAAGATTGCAGCCGCAGTCAAAAAAGCGCTACCTGAAATCGCCATCGTCATCGATACTGTCGCCCGCTCTCTACGCGACGGTGGCCGCCTTATCTACGTCGGCGCCGGCTCCAGCGGTCGCATCGCCTCCCTCGACGCTTCAGAGTGCCCACCAACGTACTCCACTGCCCCCTCACAAGTCCAGTACATCATGGCTGGCGGCCCGAAGGCCCTTGCCTCTGCCTCCGACGTCAACGAGGACTCCCCAGAGATCGGCCAGCGCGATATCGCCCGCCGACGCCCGACGCGCAAAGACATTGTTATAGGAGTTTCCGCCAGCGGTCGTACGCCCTACGTGGTCGGCGCTGTGGAATACGCTCGCGCCCGAGGAGCAAAGACCGCCGCGATCACCTGTAACCTCAACACGCCCCTTGCCGACGTCGCAGACACTACCGTCATCACGGAGGTCGGCCCCGAGGTCATCTCAGGCTCCACGCGCATGAAGTCCGCGTCGGCCCAGAAGATGGTGCTCAACATGATCACCACCGGCGCCATGACCCGGCTTGGCTACGTTTACGACAACCTCATGGTCAACGTGCACATGAAGAACGCGAAGCTGGTTGAGCGCGGCATTCGCGTCCTGATGAAGGTCTGCGATATCGACCGCGACACCGCGATCCGCACCATCAAGTCGGCAGGGAAATCGATTCCCATCGCAGTCGTCATGCTCAAGGCCAACGTAGACAAGATGGAGGCTGTACGCCGCCTCACGAAATCGGACGGCAACGTTCGCCTCGCCATCGATGACTCCCGCCTTGAACTCTGATCGCTAGCTGGCGATATCTTCGGATGGACCGTGCTCCACTCACCATCCGAAGACATCCCGCCCGTAGCCAATCATCCTTTGTTCTTCCAAGGAGTGACCTGTAGAGACGGCTGATCCTGTTCCGATGTGATCTTCCACTCTCCGTTCATTCGCTTCAGAGCCAGCCGCGTCGGTACGAACGACTCTAGGATCTCGGACGTCTCCTGCTCATCCATAAAGTGTTTCACCAGGCGTACGTCAGCCTCCGAGTCCGTCTGCCGTTCGATGACGACGCCCTCCATCTTTACGGTCCACAATCCCTTTCGCATCCGGTTGGTCGCCTCGCGATCGCGCAGGACCGCTTCTCTGCTCACGTTGCGTTGATTAAGATATCGGTCCAGCGTATCCGCATAGAAGGCAGCTTGAGCATTTGCATCCTTGGTCCGCATTGAGGCCGCCCAGTTCTGCAGCCACTGCTTCAACTCTGCGCTACTTGTCGCAGTAGTAGAGGCGGGAGTCGGCCCCGGCAAAGCGGCTGGCCGTGCCGGAACAGGTTCAGCAGCCCTCCGCGTATCAAGTTTAGGTGCAGGATTTGGTGCGAGCCCGACAGCCGGTGCAGCGACCGGGGCCGGCAATTTAGCGAGCTCGTGATGCGGCCAGTAGAACTTCTGCTGTGGCCAATAGAGGTCGCCATGCGACCAATAAAAATAGCCTTCTGCAGCCACCGCCAGGAGAACAAGCAGCATCGTCGTCCACAGCGCGAATCGCTTCCATCCCGAAGTTACATCATCTTCTATACGAAGTCTGTATGGAGCCTCCCGAGCCTGCCACGTTGGTTCATCTTCCGAAAGCTTTGGTTCCTGAAGCTCTGGCTCACCATAAAACCTCGGTTGAGCCCTTTGTTCCGGATTGCCAGTTCGTTCAGCATCTACGGTCTGCTTTGATTCAAGAGTTTTCTTAGACGCTATGACTTTCTCGGGCTCGTCTTTCGAATTTGTCGAAACATTCTCGGGCTGCGGCTCGGCCACCAGCGCAGCAGCTCCCCATCCCAAATCCGGCGCCGCAGTCATAGCCTCAGTCAATGTCTCGGGAGCTATAAACGAAGCCCTCTTCCCATCTGAATGCTTCGATGCTCGTAGTGGCTCTACATCTGGTTCTTCGTATCTTTCCACAACCGCCGTTCCTGCCGCGGACTTTCTCGCTGCTGCATAAGTCGCTACGCGTAAAGTGTCCAGGTCAATCTGAGCCTTCATCTGTTCAAACAGATCCTGGAGCTTTGATCGAACAACATCCTCTTGCGACGCGTCCCCCAATAGGGCCGAGGCCTGAAAGCTCACCTCTCCCACAATGACAGTCTCGCCATTCTCCGCATTGACGCGGAACACAGTGTTGTCATTTTTGTTCTTCGATCGCGGCGACGGCCCCAATCCTCGCACTAGAATCCGATCGTCAAACCGCGTCACATCGTCCGAAATCTCTCGCGAACACATCTCCAACGCACGTAAGACCACTTCCGGATCCGGATTCTTTACAGCTTCGCGGATCTCAAATTTCATGGCACCCCTTTCCGACTTCTAATGGATGGCAGAAACCCCGTCCGGGGAGGCGGACAATAAGTGAGCGTGAACAATAAAGCGTTCCGGCGCTGCGCCCACATAGTCGAACGGAAAACAGGTGATCAATGTCAGCTCTGGTCTTGCAACAATATTGAGCACCTCTACTTTGTCTGAACTCACAATCTCGGTCGAGTCAACCACATAGTGATAGATGCCAGTTTTGTCGATCAGGAGAACCTCCATCTTCGCGGTAATCCTGCGCAGCGGCCGGAAAAACGAATCACGATGTCCTGCCAGCCCCACTGTACCAAGACCGCCCGGCACCGCAGTTCCGGGAATATGACCTACCCCTCTACGGAGACTATTCCCATCATAATCGGCAGTGATAGGCGCCGACAATGCGAGCGCGGGAATCTCAATCCTCCCAATCACATCCTCCGCCGTGCGCCCAACCGGCACGACGTTTTCCGCAGGCAAAGGCTCGCCGATCCGATCAGCGAGCCTCTGCGTGCCCCTTGCCTGAACACCCAGAAGCAGGCAGTATCCAATGCACAGAAGACCACACGTCCAAAGAAGACGTTCAGCATATGCGAGCATCCGCATTCACTACTCCCTCATCAGCGGTCTTCGATTGACGGCTGAGAAGCGTCTCTGCGACGCCATCAAACGCAACATAGCAGCGCCGATCAGAGAGCAGAAGCCCACCAGCCACATGACCGGAACCATGCTTGCGGTATGGGGCAATGCTTTGATCACCGGCTTCTGAACGCTCGCCACCTGCGTATATCGCTCTGCCTTGATGCCTGGCTTAGCATCAGCCGTGTCGCTTGGTCCGACCTGCTGAAGCGAAAGAAGCCACAGCGTCAGCAGCTGCATGTCGTCCTGGGACAGAGTGTTGTCGGTGACCTTGCCTTCAGAGGCCGGATCAACCGCGGGTACCTTCGATGGGTTCGCCGTCGCAATCGCAACCGCCTCAGCCTTCGGATAGACGAACTCTACCACCGATGCGCCTCCCGGAAAGTACCAACCCTTGAGGTACTGAGAACCATCAGCAGGATTGGCCCACTTCACAGGACCACTGCTGCCGGGTTTTTGAATCTCGCTGTTCGGAATGCCAATAAAAGTTGAGTGTAGATCGCCCTTCGTCGAATCCACCTTCAAGATGACCCGGTCCGAAAGACGGTTGACAACGTGAATGGTATAGGAGCCCGGTTCCAACGTAGCCCCCGGAATGTGTGACGGTTGGGAGATCGTGAAGTCCGCGGCGGGATTTGCCGGACCGACGGCCCATAAGGCCGAGCTGAAAAGGCAGACAGACACAGAAAGTATAAAAGCTTTGAGTCGCATGGTTTCTCCTTGCAGGATCAACTTATGTCCGGTGATATGCACGATCCACGCGATAGGTTAGCCATTGGATTGAGAGAAAGATGCGGTAACCCATCTTTTTCAGCGAAGGTAATCGGGCCGCTCCCACAATATGCGATAGGTAACCAAATCGCTATTACCAGACTGATCGAACGTGAAATCTTATTCACTTATTGCGGATATTGAGGAGACGAGTGCAGCACTTTGCAAAGTCGCCCGACCACTGCCATCGCTATCTTCGCGCGAGCGAAAACTCTCATCTCGCACCATGCAGGTATGCCTTTTAGATTTATAAAGTTAGGTCCGGTGATTAGCCATAAACCTCCAATTTAAGCTCTAATTCGAAGCAACATTGAAGGATGCATTCCTGCTGGAAGCGGTAGAACCACCGTCGTTACTCATTTCCACGCGAAATCTCCGTAAACTGGCAAGATGGAAAAGTTCGTAGTGCGCGGCGGAAACCCCCTTCTCGGAACCATCAAAGTCTCCGGAGCGAAAAACTCCGCCCTCCCTTGCATGGCCGCCGCCATCCTTACCGAAGACGAAGTAGTCCTCGAAAACATCCCTCAGGTCAACGACATTGAGACCGAGCGCAAACTGCTCACCAGCATGGGTGCCGAGGTCGAGCTCGGATACGGTCGCGCCCAGCATCGCACCCGCATCAAGTGCGCCATCCTCTCCGACCCTGTCGCCAAATACGAGATCGTGAAGACGATGCGCGCAAGCTCGCTGGTTCTCGGCCCGCTCATTGCACGCACCGGCATCGCGCGTGTCGCCATGCCTGGAGGCTGCGCCATCGGTGGCCGCCCCATCGATCTCCACATCAACGGCCTCGAAGCCATGGGCGCCACCATCACCCAGGATCATGGCTATCTCGAAGCCCGCGCCGACCGCCTCAAGGGCGCACACATCGTCTTCGACAAGATCACTGTCACCGGAACCGAAGACCTCCTGATGGCCGCCACGCTCGCCGAAGGAGAATCCATCTTCGAGAACTGCGCCCGCGAACCCGAAGTCACCGATCTCGCTGCCCTACTTATCGCCATGGGAGCAAAGATCGAAGGCGCAGGCACAGGAACTATTCGCATTCAGGGCGTCTCCAAACTCCACGGTGCGCGTCATCGCATCAACCCCGATCGCATCGAAGCCGGAACTTTTCTCATCGCGGGAGCCATCACCGGCGGAGACCTCAACGTCGATTGTTGCGAGCCCAAGCACCTCGGCGCCCTCATTACCAAACTCGAGCAGTGTGGCGTCAAGATCGACGTCGGTGCCGACCATGTTCGCGTCCGCTCCGGTGGTGAACTCAAGGCTGCAGACGTCACCACTGAAGAGTATCCAGGCTTCCCTACCGATATGCAGGCCCAGTACATGGCTTTGGCCACTCAGGCCGAAGGCACCAGCACAGTCATCGAAAACATCTTCGAAAACCGCTTCATGCACGTGCAGGAGCTTATCCGCATGGGCGCAAACATCATGATCTCGGGCCGCACCGCAACCGTCCGCGGCAAGACACCCCTGCAATCAGCAGCGGTCATGTGCTCGGACCTCCGCGCCTCTGCCTCGCTGGTTCTCGCTGCTCTGGTAGCTGATGGCGAAACCATCCTTGACCGCGTCTACCACCTCGACCGGGGTTACGAGCACTTCGAGGAGAAGCTTCGCGGGGTAGGCGCCCAGATTCGCCGCATGGGAGACGTCTTCGGAAAAAAGTAACTGCTATCGTTACGAGACTTCCAGTGTCTTGCGATACACAAAAGCGTCCAATCCGGCTCCACCATAGAATCGGCGTTTCAGCTCAGTTCGCGCATAGCCCGAGCGCTCATAGAAGCGAATCGCCTCTTCGTTTCCGGTGAACACATGCAACTCCATCCACAACGCACCACCAGCGGCAACGCGGTTCTCCGCCTCCTCTAAAAGCATTTGAGCCAACCCTTTTCTTCGGCGCTTCTCCGCTACATCCAACGTCACAACGTACCCGCGAAGGACGTCCCCACGTCGTTCTACCTGAACAATGACAAATCCCGCGATCTCGCCTTCTGTCGTCTCCGCAATTAATGTGACAGCATTATTCGCCTCGGCGAACGCGCGCATCGACTCCCGGCCAAACCGGAATTCGTTCGAAAAACACAGCTGATCAAGCCTGTATATCGCATCCAAATCCCCTTTGAGATATCCCCGAAGTTCAGCTTGCGCACTCACCACGCCACCCCGAACCATACTAAAGATAACTGCACACTGCCAACCAGATCGATTTTGAACCCCGGAATATTACTTCGATTCGACTCGCTAAGTACAGCCGATAAAACCATAAGATCCTGTTCCCGTCTGCAGACCAAAGGTGTACAACTATTGCGATACTTTAAGGATAAGTCTGCCGGAGAGCGATGAAAGAGCTAAATAAAGACAGCAAGCCGGATACCGGCAAACCCGTAACATTGAAAACTCTGGCGGAATATCTTGACCTGTCCCCGGCGACCATCTCGATCGTTCTGAACAACTCACCCGTAGCTAAGTCCATCTCCCCTGCAACCAGGGAACGAGTACTGGATGCCGCCAAGAAGTTCGAATACCGGCCAAATCTGCACGCTCGCATGCTACGCACCAGGCTAACCAACACCATCGGCGTGATCGTTCCAGAGCTCAGCGAAGGCTACTTCACCGGCGTCATGCTTGGAGTCGAGCAATATCTCCTTCAGGAAGGCTTTCTTTATTTCACAGTCAGCCACTTGGGCCGCGCCGACCTTCGGGAAGAATATCAGGAGCTCCTCATGAGCCGCCGCGTCGACGGCTTCCTGCTCGTCAACACAGAGCTGTCCGTAAATGTCTCGCCGCCGGTCGTAGGCGTCTCCTCCCACAGTAAGGAGCCCAGTGTCTCCAACATTCTGCTCGATCACAACTTTGCTGCAAGAAAGGCTCTTCACCACCTCCACGAATTGGGCCACCGCAAGATAGCTTTCATGAAGGGCCAGCGCTACTCTCTCGACTCCGAAGCCCGTTGGGAGTCGATCCTCAGCATAGCGAACGAGCTCGGGATTACGATTCGCCCTGAACTTTGCATCTACCTGGAGAAGAATCTCTGGTCGCCCGAACTCGGCTACCAGCCAGTGCGCGAGCTGCTTGCTCACACACGCGACTTCACTGCATTGTTTTGCTTCAACGACACGGCCGCCATTGGCGCCATTCGCGCCATTCAAGATACAGGGCTCAGCTGTCCCCGCGACATCTCGGTCATCGGCTTCGACGACATCATGGTGGGAGAGTATTTCAATCCACGCCTCACCACCGTGCGCCAACCTCTCCACAAAATGGGCTGGACCGCCGCACAAATGCTCATCAAACGTATCCAGTGCCCGGACCTCACCTATCCGCATGAAGTCTGGTTCGAGCCGGAACTCGTCGTGAGAGAATCGACCGCAAGCATCCAGAACACATCTCAGCCCAGCTCACGGCGGGGCAAAGGTTGAGAGGAGAGCTTTGCAAACAATCTCGCCCAAGGCTCCCCAACTGAGCCCGGATCGCGCAACCATCATCCGCACCCTCGCTCCCGTCTACTTTTATTTTCTTGTGGCCGGCACCGCTACAGTCATGCTCGGCCCTTTGTTGCCGCAGCTCATGGAGCATTGGCGCATCCAGGATGCCCAGGCAGGCACCCTCTTCACCGCCGACTTCGTGGGACAACTCTGTGGTGCCTGGATCGCCGCGCACAATCTCCGCGCCAGCCTCGTCTATGGATCGATTCTCGCCGCAGCCGGATGCCTTGCTCTGCTGTCGCTTGGCTTCGGCGCGGCGCACATCGCCCTCTTCTGCATTGGACTCGGCCTCGGTACCGGTCTTACTGCGGGTAATATCCTCGCAGGAACTACGCTTCCTTCCGCTCGCGCGCGTCTTCTCGTCATACTTAACGTTGCCTGGGGTGTCGGCGCCATCGCCTGCCCTCTGCTAATCTCTCTGACTCTAGCCGACGGGATGCGTCGTTTCTTCATAGTCATGACCGCACTCCTCCTCGCAGCGTCCCTGCTTTCTTTCGCGATACCGCGTGCAACCCCCTCTAGGGACGCCCTGGGACCATCAGAGTTGGATGGACGAAGACCAGTAGCCACAAAATCATCGTGGCCTCTTCCGCTGTTGCCTCTGCTCGTCTTCTGTACCGCAATGTTTCTCTATGTCGGGGTAGAAAACTCGCTCGGTGGCTGGCTACCTAGCTACGCTCTTCGTTCCAGTGCATCGCTCAAGGCATCTACCATCGCACTCTACTTCTGGGCAGCAGAACTCATCGGACGCCTGCTCGTGGCTGCACTCATGACCGTCCTGAGCGAGCAAATTCTATACCGGCTCTGTCTGGCGTTGCTTCTTGTCACCGAAGGGCTGCTCTGCTCCATCGCGCATCCGTCAGCGGTCGGTGTCACCACGCTCACCATCCTCGGCGGATTCACTCTCGCCCCCGTCTTTCCGCTTCTAGTTTCTTTCATGCTTGCCCGCACCGGAAGCCATAAAAGACTCGGCCCGCTCTTTGCCAGTGCCTCCTTGGGAGGAGCGGTGCTGCCCTGGCTCACCGGCCTGTGCTCCACTTACCTTCACGGCCTTCGCGCCGGGCTGGTTATTCCGGCCGTAGGGGCTGCTCTTCTTCTTCTCCTCTCCGGCATCACGACCGCCAAAAATCTGCCTACCTCTTCCGACGGACTCGTGGGCTAACCATTCTCTCAAGCGCTGCGGAGGCGGCCACTCCATCGGAGTTCGCTAGAATTGCACGCATCCATTCGCATACAACCCGCAGGAAAAGAGGCCAAGCTTAGCTTGGCCTGCCCTCCGGGAAACGGGAACGACCTGCAGCTCTTTTATTTGGCAGCCACAAAATGATCGCGAAGCTGAATGACACCGATAACGAGAAGTGCTGCCATTGACGGTCCAAACAAGAGATACATACTGCCTCCTTTTGTATTTATGTAACTAAATTTGATCTAAAAACCCGCGCATCAACCGACCCATAACTGTCTTCGTTGAAGCTGACGACTGTATCAAAGCAATTGCGAAGCCAAATAACTTCGTGTCAACTTAAGAACGGACTAATTTCCGGCGGATCATACCTGCCATTCCAATCAATCCCGATCCGAACAACATCAAGCTAGAAGGCTCTGGAGTCGTCGCCGTTCCGATAAATTCCTGCGGTCCCGAAAGGGTATCGTTCGAAGGGATATACAAGGCGAATTGATTGAAGTAGCCTGACCTAATCAGCTGCTGGTTGCTTGCCTCAAATAACGCGTCAGTCGCCAGAATTCGCGCCGTTAGGTCGAAAAGCGGATTTCCATTCAGGTCCGTCGAATCGAAGATGCTCCATTCGGCATACTGAATCTCGCTGGCGCTCACTCCGACCGGTGGGTGGAGAACCTCCGAGTAGAGAATCGCATCGGCGCGATAATCAAGATCCGTCAAGGAGCTCCCCGTAGGTATGCTTTCTTCGGTGACACTCCAGGTCTCGCCGGCAGTGATCTCTCGGTTGTAGTTGAGGCACATCAAATTCACCGTCGATGCGCCTGAGGCAGTGTTAAGTTGAAATGAGTACGGGTAGATCTGGGCGCTGCCACCGGGAGGATTATTCGTCCCCTCGTTGAGCGTGAGCGTATCCGCCTTCGCCACCATGGACGCAATGCCAAGACAGACGATTGGAACAAGTGTTGCAATTTTTATCTTCAAGAGGGTTTCTCCCAGAAACACTGTTGCCAGAGTCTTTCCGCACTCTGTCCCCACAAATTCCACCCGCTTCCAGGTATCTGAATTCGTACGGAGGTTGATTGGTTGAACCGGCCTCAATTCCCATTTTGGTACTTGTATGCCGGCTATTCATGGCGGTTTGCTTACCTCGCTCTAGCTAATTGCAACTCGCGAACCAATTCACGGAGACGGCGGAATTCCTTGATTTATGGGAATTTTGGGTATCGTTTGTGGGAAACTATGCAACGGAGCAGCGTGGTAGCGCCAAGAGATTGCCCAAAATGAAAATCTTTTCCACTTTGGGGCTGCAAGCTTTCGCAAGGAGCTAATGTTCCTTCGCGACAGAAGATTCGTCGAGCGACGACCAGCCGGCCTGGTCACACAACAGAGGGCAATTGAAATGCCAGAAGTTACAAAACCAGGCTCAAGCTCGATTCATCAAGCATTGCGCAACTCGACTCTCTGCACGACGCAGAGTCCGGTACAAGCGGTAAGCAATCTCGCAAAGAAAAAGCCTCTTCCGTTGGAAGAGGCTGGAGTCCGCTTAAGTTCTAATCTCACACGGCAACGGTAAAGCTGTCTTCGCTACGGGTCACGGCTCGGTACATGGTGTCGCGCTCAAACGGCGTCCGCCCCGCCTCGGTGATCAGCCGAACAAGATCCGCCCGCCTCATCCCTTGTGGAGTCGTCGCTCCAGCATCGTGATAGATCTTCTCCTCGATTACTGTCCCATCGATATCGTCCGCCCCAAATCGCAGCGAGATCTGTGCCATCTTCGGAGAGACCATCTGCCAATAACTCTTGATATGGGCGAAATTATCCAGCATCAAACGGCCAACAGCGATCTGACGAAGATCCAGCATCCCCGTAGTTTTGGGGATATGAGCTAAGGCCGTGTTGTCTGGATGGAATGACAGCGGAATAAACGTCTGAAAGCCTCCCGTCTCATCCTGCACCGCGCGCAGCTTCAACAGGTGGTCCACACGGTCTTCTTCGTTCTCCACATGCCCATACAACATGGTCGCATTCGATCGCAACCCGATCTTATGCGCCATTCGAGCGGTATCCAGCCACTCGCTGCCGTCGATCTTGTGGTCGCAAATGATATGACGCACCCGATCCGCAAAAATTTCAGCACCACCGCCCGGCATCGAATCCACACCCGCGGCCTTCATCCGCTCCAGGGTCTCGGGAATAGTCATCTTACCGCGCTTAGCCAGAAACGCCACCTCGACCATGGTGAACGCCTTGATATGCACCTTCGGAAACCGAGCCTTCAGCCCACGGACCAGATCCATGAAGTACTCAAATGGAAGATCCGGATGCAGTCCCCCGACGATGTGAAACTCCGTCACCGCCTCCGTGAGCCCCGTAGCCGCAGTCTCCCAGGCCTCTTCCAGAGCCATCGTATAGGTGCCTGCCTCGCCCTTCTTGCGTCCAAACGCGCACAGACGGCACGAGGCCATACAGACATTCGTTGGATTGATATGCCGGTTCACATTGAAGTACGCAATGTCCCCATGCATCCGTTCCCGCACGAGATTTGCCAACCAGCCCACCGCGAGAATATCGCCACTTCGATACAGCGCCACCCCATCGTCGAAGCTGAGACGCTCTCCCTGCTGCACCTTTGCCGCTATCGGCAAAAGTGCAGCATCGTCTGTCTGGAAGGAGTGTCGCGTCGGCAAAGCGGATAAGGAAGAACTCATTCTTCGATTCTATTCCTCATCGGCCGCCGCAGCACGCCTTAGTGACTCGCCATTTCCTTGGAATCAACCATGCGCGGCTGTATCACCACACCATCAAACCAGGTCGTTCCAACCAGGTGATCGCCAACCGAACGAACCATCCTGAGATTCCAGCCCGTATTCCAGTACTGAATCTTCCGGTCAGGCAGGTGAACCGCGAATGCGATTGTATTCTTGCTTCCCGCCGCAATCAGGACACGCTGCGAGGCGACATCATAAAAGATGCTGTTGACATCGCGGAGAAACAGGTCCTTGACCGTTTGCCACGTAGCTCCCTTATCGTCGGAGACAAAGATCCCCTGCCGCCCTCCAACCCACAGGCCGCCTGCATCGTCCACGGCCATGGCTGAAATCTGATCGAGCGTCTCCGGAAGCTTGATGGCCGTCCATTGCTGACCACCATCCAGGGAAAGCACCGCGGAGTTCAAATTTGATGCCAGAACCGTTGAATTTCTAGCAGCCACAAAATTCCAGCTCTTCGGCTCGAAGCCCGGGACTTCCTTCCAGCTTTGACCCGAAGTAGTGCTCTCAAAAAGACCAGTCGAGGTCGCGGCATAGAGCGTGTCTCCTCCTCGAGCAAATGCGTTAACCGCAGCTTCGAAGGCATGAGCCGGCTGCGCAGTTTTATGCGTCGAGGCCTCCGGCGCTTTGTGCGCAGCTGTAGCAGTAGCAGTCCGTCCCGAAGTTTTCTTTCCAGTCTTCACCGGTGGCGCCGGCGGCGGATTGAAGGTTACGTTGTCCACGCGACTCCAGACCGCTCCTTGGAGCCGATAGATCCCGTGACGCGTCCCAGCCAGCAAATCGTTATCAGGCCCCTGAACCAGGCTAAACACGTCGTGCCCATTGAGTCCAGAACTCATCTGCGACCAATTCAACCCGCCGTTCGTGCTGGCGAACACTCCACCCAGTGCCTTATCGTTCACCACACCCACGTAGATAGTCGCAGGGTTGGAAGCATCAGCAAGGTAAGAGGTGATCTGCCGCGCCGAGAAGCCGGCGTTCGATTGAACGAAGGAATTTCCACCGTCGTTGCTCGCCAACACGCCGCCCCGGTCCGTTGCAAGCATCACCCGGTTTGTGTTGGTTGGGTCGACGAATACATCATTGATAATTACTTCCGGACCTGTAGTTCTCTGCCAGGTGGCTCCAGAATCCACCGTTCGCCAAAGTCCCTCGGTGGTTCCAGCAAACACAATGTTCCGATTGGTCGGATCCTGCATCAACACACGCGTTCTGCGCGCCGTCGAGGGAATTCCCTGAATCTTCTGAAAGACCTGCCCAGCGGTCTGGCTCTTATAAATTCCCGAGCAGGCACTCGCATACACAACCTTCGGGTCCTTAGGGTCGACGATGATCGAAAACACATCCGAGTCATCGATGACGCCCTGTTTGATATTGGCCCAGTGCTGCCCGCCATCGACTGTCTTCCACGGTAGATGCCACGTCCCCGCGTAAATAATCTGCGGATCGACCGGATCGATGGCGATCGATTCAACCTCGTGCAGCTCCTGGCTTCCCGCAGGACTAATCAGCTTCCAGTGCTCTCCGCCGTCGGTGGATTGGTAAACGCCCTTCAGAGTACCGGCAACCAGAAGTTTCGGATCGGAAGGCGAGGGGGTAAGCGCGCGAATGGACTGACCCTGCATATCGCTGACGCTTTCCCACTTCTCCCCACCGTCTTTACTAAGAAATATGCCGCCATCTGGGCTTCCAAGCACCCAGGCACCCACCACAATGCGCTTTGAATCAGCGCCGCTGACCACAATCGAATCCAGCACAAGATCGTCCCGTTTGCCAATCCACGCCAGCCGCTTCCAATTCCCGCCGCCATCATGCGATTCATACATCCAGCCCGTTGCTGTTCCCAGATACAAATGGGAGCGGTCATGAGGATCAACCGCGAAAGCCCGCGCGTCGCCTCCGTCCGGACCGTACGGCAGCCAGCTTGCCGCATGTAACTGAAGGCAGGATAAAACAACCAGAAGAGCAACGAGCCTGACGGAAAAACGAAGAGATCTGTTCAACGGAGGGTTCCTATCTGTACGGATTATCGATCTTGCACACGAGGTTGTCCATAATACAAAGGCCGACTGGGAAGGTTCCCAGTCAGCCTTTGTGCCGGACTACAGCTAATTGTTACTGCTTCTTCTTGTGGTGTGTGGCTGGCGCCGTCCGTGGCTTGGCGGTTACTGCACTTTCATCCACGGGGGTGAGGCCAGTAGTGCTCAGGGTTGCGCCGGCGGGGATCAAGGTCGTCGTCACAGTCTTACCGTTATCTGAACCGGTGTAGACCGAGACACGGCTGGCATCGATGCCCTTCTCCGTTACCAGGTATGCCTTCGCGTTGACCGCACGCTCGGCAGCAAGGTGGTCGCCTCGCTTCTCTGAGCTGTCCTTATCGCCAACCACAGCTACCTTCGCATCGGAGGTGCGCTGCAGGTTGAGAGCGATATCGTCCAGGCAGGCCTTGGCTTCGTTATCAACACGAGCCGGCCGCTTCTTGTCGCGATCAAAGTTGATCGAGCAGAGTTGGCTGGTCGTCGGTGCTGGCGGCGCCGGCGGTGCATTCACCGTAACCGTCGTCGTGCACGAAGCACTCTGGCCCTTGTCATCAACCACATTCGCAGTCACCGTGATCGTTCCAGGAGCTGCACCCGTCGTGGTCAACGTGGCGGTCGAAGTGTTTCCAGTGACCGATCCAGCCGTCGAGCTGTAGCTATAGGTCAGAGGACGATTCTGTGGGCTGACACCAGTTGCGGTAATCGTCGAAGAATCTCCAGGAGCAACTGTGGAGGGGTTCGCCGAGCAGCTTACCGTCGGAGGATCAAACTGCTTCACAGTGTAGGTGGCCGAGCAGTCTGCCATCTCGCCAGGCTTTGGACCTTCCGTGACGTGACCCTTCACCGTGTAGGTGCCGGGGCTCGCCGACTTCGTGTCAATGTTGGCTGTGGTCGATGTTCCCGAGATTGTGCCGCCATCGGCTGTCCAGGAATAGGTCGCCGTCTTCTTCGGATTCAGATTCAACGGTGTTCCTGTGACCGTAATCGGGTCGCCAGGGTAGACCGTTGCAGGAGAGACTGCGCAGGAGTAGGTCACCGGCGGAGGAGGAATGATATGACCGAAGTGAGCCACAATGCCCGTGCTCAGCTCAGCTCCGCCCAGGTTCGTGCGTCCACCAATCGCTCCACCCGTCGGGGGAAATACCGGCGGACCGTAGTCTGCATGCACGTAGCGATAGTCTGCCTGGAACAACCGCAGAGAAAACTTGTTATCGAAGAACGGCAGATCGTAGTCCATACCGCCGCCGACCGTGAGGGTTGGTCCCCACTGGTAGGGATTGTGATACCGACCCACCTCAGAGTTGGGGCCGCCCAGCCGTGCGCCACCCGCATGGGCATGCGCGAAGAGAGTGAAGTTCTGCATAGGCGCACGGAAGATTGGGCCCGCGGACGCCGCGTACAACCCATCGTTATTCCCGTCGGGATGGGCCGCAAACATGATCTCGCCGCCAACCCACTTGTTGAAGTAGTACGCGCCGCTACCAATCGCACCTAAGTCGATTGACGAGTAGTTGATGTCTTGCGGCTTCACTGAGCCGTGAGCGCCGAAGTACGAGTAGCCGAGAAATACATCGATGCGTGAAGGGTTCGGCCCCACCGGGGCGGCTGGACCGGCAGTCTGCGCGCTAAGGCTGGCAGCTCCGAGGCCGACTGCACATGCAGCCAGTACAAACCGGCGTGTATTACGAAACGGGCGATAAACCATACGAGTTCCTCCACTCAAAGTCTTACGTTTACGAGCCTTCACGTCATCTACAGGGATCGTTTTGTTGGTTCGATTCCTTACAGCATACTTCAGTTGCTAATGCTTCCGGAAAAAAAATACTCCTCGATGACACTATTTTCAATAGGTTACCAGCGAGAAAGGCAAAACTTCACTCCGCTGGGAAGGAGGAACCCATCCAGTAAACCGCACTTTTCTTGGTGCATTAACTCAAATTGAGGGTTTTTCGTATTGTGCCGCGCTCTTGTTGGATCTTTTCCTGCAAAAGCGTGATGGCATAGAGCAATTGCTCCGGACGAGGCGGGCACCCGGGAACGTACACATCCACCGGAATCACCTGGTTGACACCCTGTAGCAGGGCGTAGTTGTTAAAAACACCGCCTGAGGTGGCGCATGCTCCCATCGAAATCACCCACTTCGGCTCCGGCATCTGCTCGTAAAGCCGCCGAATCACAGGCGCCATCTTCTGTGAGACCCGCCCAGCAATGATCATCAGATCGCTCTGACGAGGTGACGGACGAAAGACTTCCGCACCGAACCTTGCAATGTCGTACCGCGATCCACCCATCGACATCATCTCGATCGCGCAGCACGCCAGACCAAAGGTCATCGGCCAGATCGAGTTCTTTCGCACCCAGTTGATCGCAGCGTCCACCGAAGCCAGCACGACACCCTCTGGCTGCTGATCCCCCCAGCTCACTTCGGTCACCTTTTCATGGTTTTTTGCAGAGCTGTCGAGGGTCCCAAAGATATAGCGATCGTTCCTCTGCGGAGTTCCTGTCGGACGGCCGTTGCTCGTGTTCTCGCTGCTAGGTGTGCTCATACATCTACTATAAAACTCCTTAGCGGCCCTCGTGTGGGTTATTTCGCCCTGCTTCCCGGCCAAATTGATCTGCGAAAACGACATCTACCTCGTGATGCGTTGAAATCTGGCGATGTGGCGTAAAGAAACGAATTCTAGCTAGCGTGCATTCTCCTCGATCGCTCGCAACATAACCTCGAGCAGCTGCTTCTCCTCGCCTCCATCCAACTTCGTACCATTGCGCGTCAGGTAAAAGACGTCGATGGCCGTCTCCCCCTCCGTATCCACCAGCGCCACCTCAATATTGCAGCCCTGCGCCGCCAGCGTCAGGCTCAAAGCACGCAACAGGCCCGGCGTATCCTGCGCCACCACCTCCAGCAGCGTGCTGTGCGACGAAGCCTCGTCGTCGAACTCCACCCGAGTCTCCACCACAACCAGCGGTGCCTTTCGCCTTCCCCTCCGTCTTCCGCTCAGCAGCTTCTCCACCGATACTGCGCCAGTCATCACATCATGCACGCTCTTCACAAACGCCTGATGTTCTGAAGCGTTCATCTCCAGCGTTCTAAAGCTGTCGGTGAACCGGAACGTGTCCACCACCACTCCTTGCCGGTTCGAGAACGCATCCGCAGTAACGATGTTCATCCCCCACGCCGCCAACACCCCGGCCATCGTCGCAAACAGTTGCGGCCTGTCCCGCGTCACCAGCGTCAACTCGCTCACCGCAGGCGCATAACGAAAGTCCAGCTGCACCGGATCGCTCGCAAATCCCATCGCCATTTTGAAGTGCGTTCGCACCTGCTCCGGAGTTCGCGTCAGCACATAGCGCTCTGGAAACCCCTCCAGATACTCCAGCACCGCCTCCTTCTGCCCCGGCAGCAGCGCCACCACACGATGCACCAGCTCACGCTCCTCCTGCGCTCCCAGCCGCTCATCATCCACGCTACGGTCCAGATAGTTCGCCGTCGCGATGTAAAGCCGCCAGAGATTCTCCGCCTTCCACGGAGTCAGAGCATCCGGATGCACCGCGTTAATATCCGCGTACGTAAACAAAGTCAGCATCCGAAGCGCTTCGGGCGTCTGCATCTTCCCCGCGAACGCGCTCACCGTCTCCTCATCGAAAATATCTCTCCGCAGCGCAGCCGACATCTCCAGGTGATTCGCGATCAGGTTCACCACCAGCCCGCTCTCATACGTATCCAGCTCCAGCCGCTCCAGAACACTCTCGGCCATTCGCGCGCTCTCCCGCGTATGATCGCCCGCACTCCGCCCCTTACCGGTGTCATGCAGCAACGCCGCCAGATACAGTAGCTCCGGATGAGGCAACTCTCGCAGCACACCACCAAATCGCGTCGCCCACTCCGCCATTCCACCCGACTGCGTACTTTCCAGCCCATGCAGCGTATCAATCAGCACGAACGTATGTTCATCGACCGTATACCGGTGATAAGCGTCCCGAATCACCAGCGCGTCGATGCCATGAAACTCCGGAATCAGCAGCTCCAGCACGCCCAGCGCATGCATCGACCGCAACGCATCTCCTGCATACGCACCCTTCAAAACTCCCTGCAGATGATGCCACAGCGCAGGCCCCTCCTCCAGATGTGCCGACAGCAACGGCAGGCCCTGCGAGAGACGTTCCTCAGCATCTCTCCGCAGCGTCACTCCCGTCCGCGCCATCGCCGCAAACACCAGCAGCACCACATCTGGATCCTCAGCTGGATCATGACCGAACTCCGCCGCAGTCTCGAGCACTACCCGGCCGCGTTCCAGGCGAAACCCGCGCTGCTCAACCTCCACCTTCCTGTCGCGCTTCGATCCAAGCAGCCGTGACGAAGAAGAAGTAGGCAGCTCCTCCAGCATCTGCCCCACCCGCCGCTCCACGCTCCGAGCATGACGAAAATAAAGCCGCATCCAATACGCCGCATCTGCCTTTTTCGGTTTGCGCCCCGTCATCCCGACCATCGTCTGCGCCGCGGCATCCTGCGCCTGCCAGTCCAGCGTGTTGTCATCGCGCTCATGCCGATAGTGCAGGAAACATCGCACCAGCCAAAGAAAATCCACCGCCTTGCGAAACTCCCCTTCATCCACAAGCGGTGCTCCATCCGCCACAGCAACGCCCTTCTTCTGCGCCGATGCCGCGACCCCACGCAGCTTCCTCATCCATCCAAAGACATGCACGTCCCGCAATCCACCCGGACAATCCTTGATATTCGGTTCCAGGTGAAAAAGCGTATCTCCATACTTCGCGTAGCGCGACCGCGTCAGTTCCAGCAGTCGAACCATCATCGCCTTGTGTTCCCGCTGCAACAGCTTCTGCAGACTCTGCTCCGACAACCTCTCATAGAGCGCCGCATCGCCCGTCACCCAGCGATGATCCATCAACGACAGCGCGAACTCAGCATTCTCGGGATCGAACTTCTCGCACTCAGACAATCTCCGCGTCGCAGGAGAGACGCGAATCCCACAATCCCACATCTCCTGATTCACTCGCCGCAGCGCGTCTTTGACGTCTTTCTCCCCCACCTTCTCGCCCAACAAAAAGAGCAGGTCGACATCCGAATACGGAAACGACTCCCCCCGTCCATATCCGCCGATCGCAACCAGTGCAATCCCTGTTGCAAGCCTCGAATCTCGTTCCACTGCCTGCGCCCACAGTCCACGCACCAACTCATCCAGAGCCGCGGCCCGAGCCGCAATCGTCACTGAGCCCGACGCGCCCCCGGCCTCAAACGCACCACGAACCTCCAGCATCTTCCGCTGGTACGCCGCGCGTCCTCCGCCGCTCCCTGTGGATTCAGTCTCCTGCATGGCCATTTTTGCTCGAAAGAACTTTAAGCATACAGCCAGATCACTTCAGGACTTCGCCCTGAGCCTCCCACGGGAGCGCCAACCGAAGGGATACACAAGTCACGAAGTGACCGCACCGCGCGCAGCGGGCTCGTCCGGCAGGACCCGTCTTCACCTCTAAAGCGCGATCTCGCCACGCTCATCGTTACGAATTCGAATCGCCTCATCAATCTTCGAGATAAAGATCTTTCCATCCCCGATCGTCCCAGTCCGAGCCGCGCCCGTAATCGCCAGAATCGCCTTATCAAGCATCTCGTCCGCGACCACAACCTCAAGCTTCACCTTCGGCAGCAGATCAACCGAGTACTCCCGTCCACGGTAAAACTCCGTATGCCCCTTCTGCCGCCCGTGTCCTCTAGCCTCGGTGATCGTCATCCCTTCAACCCCGATCTCCACCAACGCATCCTTCACCGCGTCCAGCTTCGACGGTTGAATCACCGCTTCAATCTTCTGCATATCTGTATCTTCCTCTCAACCCGTCGTACTACCGGCCAAATCTTAGTGCGCCCAATCGTATCCTTCTTCGCCGTGCTGCGAAAGATCCAATCCCTCGCGCTCATCTTCCTCGCTCACTCTAAGCCCGATCAGTTTATCGACGATGAACAAAATCACCAGTGTTCCCACAATTGAGAGAACCCACGCAATCACCACGCCAATCAACTGATTCAGCAATTGGCGACCATTCCCCTCAAGCAAGCCCGTCGCCTTCCCCGCCCCAAAGATTGGATTGACGATGCTGTTCGCAAAGACGCCAGTCAAAATCGCTCCCATCGTCCCGCCCGCACCGTGCACTCCAAATGCATCCAGCGAATCGTCATATCCAAACGCCGCCTTCACCTTCACCACCATGAAATAACAAAACACCCCAGCGATCAGCCCAATCCAAAGAGCCGACATCGGCGTAACAAACCCCGAAGCCGGAGTAATCGCCACCAACCCCGCCACTGCGCCCGAAATCGCACCCAGCGCCGAAGGCTTGCCCTGCCGTATCCACTCCGCCACGCTCCAGCCAATCGCCGCCGCCGCCGCGCCAAAGTGCGTCGCCACAAACGCCGAAGTCGCCAGCGTCCCCGAGCTCAGCGCAGAACCCGCATTGAACCCAAACCAGCCCACCCACAACAAGCAAGCCCCAATAAAGCTCAGCACCACCGAGTGCGGCGGCATCGGCACCTTCGGATACCCCAGCCTCTTACCCAGATAAAGCGCCGTCACTAGCGCCGAAACCCCTGACGTCACATGCACCACGGTCCCACCCGCAAAGTCCAGACAAGGAAACCGCCCGCCGAGCGAAGCATTCAACAACCCACCCTTACCCCACACCATGTGCGCCATCGGGCTATACACAATCAGTGCCCACAGAACCATAAACAACAGCATCGCGGAAAACTTCATCCGCTCCGCAAACGCACCAGTAATCAGCGCCGGAGTAATAATCGCAAACATCAACTGGTACACCATGAACGTCTGCAGCGGAATCGTTGCCGCGTACTTCGGATCCGGAGCCAGTCCCACTCCTCGCAGAAACACATTGTGAAGCCCACCAATAAACGCATTCCCCTCGCCAAACGCCAGAGAATACGTCACCAGCGCCCACAGCACCGTGATCACCGCCATCATGGCGAAGGTCTGCATCATCGTGCCCAGAATGTTTTTCTTCCGCACCAACCCGCCGTAAAACAGCGCCAATCCAGGACCGCTCATCATCAACACCAGCGCCGCCGAAACCAGCATCCACCCGTTATCGCCCGCCGTCTGCGCCGCCGCAATCAACGCCGCATTATCTGCATTCTGCTTCTCGAGCGCCGCAATCCTGTCGGCCTGGCTCAACGTCGCACTCGGCCCCGCAACCGGAGCCGTCTGCGCCATCACGCGCACTCCACCCAATACCGATCCGCCAACTATCAGCGCAAACAGAAATGCCAGAAACACCTTCGCTACAGGAAGACGCATGGTTCAATCACCCGTTTCAAAATTAGTCATTTCAAAATAAACGAAAGTAGCAGGAGAGAAGAGATACGCCGTCAATTCGCCGAGCTGGCAGCCTACGACTCAATCTTCACACATCAAAAGGAGCAGAGCACCTCTGCACTGCTCCGGTTCGCTTTACTCTACACAAGGCAGCGCGCAACACAAAGCAAGAAATTCATACCGCTGTAGTCACTTCTCTTGAAAGGCACTCACCATGTCGACCGCAACCCTCCACAGCTGGAGCGAAATAGAGCCCGAACAGCTTAACCCACTCCTCACCCGCCAATTCGTCACCGGCAGCCTCGCCATGTTCGCCCGCATCATTCTCAAAAAAGGCTGCGTCGTCCCGCGCCACTCTCATCCAAACGAGCAGATCACCTTCATCACCGAGGGCGCACTCCGCTTCGACTACGACGACGGCACCTCTCACACCGTCAAAGCAGGCGAGATACTCGTCATCCCCGGCAACCTTCACCACTCCGCGACCGCACTCGAAGACACCATCGACTTTGACATCTTCGCCCCACCGCGCCAGGACTGGATCGACAGAGACGACAGCTATCTCCGCTAACGAAATCATCTCCGCCCTTCGCGGCTCACTGCATCATCGTGAGTCGCGAAGGGTGGTCGCAACGCACCGTAGCACCCAGCAGTGTCAAGACCTTCGCTCCAGCATCTCCCGCACAATCGCCTCCCATTCCAACCTTAGATCGCCGCGAGCGACCATCCGCCCCGCCCTGCGATACCAATAGCCGGCATTTCCCTCATCCCCCTCTTTGCGGTGCAGATAACCATGCACCCATGCGCCATCCGCGCCAGCCACGTCCTGCGCAATCTCATGTGCCTTCTGCCAATTGCCATTGCCGTCCCACCACAACGCCAGCAACGCTCCTTCGAATTCCGATGATCCAGCCGCCGCAAACTCTTCCACCGTCATACCCACCTCCTGACGAACCAACCTGAATCAGCTTTGGATCCCACCAAATCACAACAAGAAAATGGTAACGCCGTCACCCGCCGCATAACTTCCACAAAGATTCACAGACAGCGCCAAGTCCGTCTTCGACATCTCTCCACCAATCCCGTACCCTTGATCAGGTTTCATCGCGCATCGGAGAATTCATGAAGCAGCTGGTCCAAAAACAACTCGCTCAATCCATCGCAACCCTGAAGGCCGTCATGACCGACGAAGCCATCTCCGACACACTCGTCTCCATCGCCAAACTCACTGCCGAAGCCATGCAATCAGGACACAAGCTCCTCGTCGCCGGCAATGGTGGCTCTGCCGCCGACGCCCAGCACCTCGTCGCCGAGTTCGTCGTGCGCCTCACCGTCAACCGCCCCGCCCTCCGCGCCATTGCCCTCACCACAGACACCTCCATCCTCACCGCCACCGGCAACGACTTTGGCTTTGACCATCTCTTCTCCCGCCAGATCGAAGCCATCGGCCAGCGCGGCGACGTCTTCCTCGCCATCTCCACCTCCGGCAACTCGAAAAACATCGCCAAAGCCCTCCACCAGGCCAAGATGATCGGCATCGCCACCATCGGCCTCTCGGGCGGCGACGGCGGTCTCATGGGCCCCCTCTGCGACTACACCATCGTCATTCCCTCCAACGTCACCATGAACATTCAGGAGTCCCACCTCGCCCTCGAACACATCTTCTGTATGCTCGTCGAACACTTTGTCTTCGGCCACGACCTCGACAAGAAGCCCCAGATCCTCAGCGAATAATCTCTACTCCAGATCTCGCTTCAGCCTCGTCAGCAACTCCACCGAAGGCCGCGCATACTGACTAATCCAACGGTCATAGATCTCCTGCACCGGAACCACATTCAAGTAGTTCCACCGAACCCGCCCCTCTCTCTTCGCAATCACCAGATCCGCGCTTTCCAACACTCCCAGGTGCTGCATCACTGTGCAACGATCCACCCGCTTGAAGTGCGCACAAAGCTCCCCCGTAGTCTTCGGCCCATCCTTCAGCAGATCAAGAATCGCCCTTCTTCTGTCATCTGCTAACGCCTTAAACACCGCACCCTGAGAGTCTCTTCTTGACATGTTATAAAAACATAACATATAAATATCGCCACTCCACCACGAGGTGAACCAACCCATGCAACTCAAATTTCAAGTTCAGACCAAGATTCAGAAGCCCCTCGCCGAGGTCTTCGACGCCGTCTACAACCCCACCAAACTCAACGCCTACTTCACCACCGGCGGCGCCAGCGCACCACTCGACGAAGGCACCACCGTCATATGGCGCTTCGCAGACTACCCCGGCGACTGCCCAGTTTCTGTAAAGAAAGTCACTCCCAACCAGCAGATCATCTTCGAGTGGCCCGCCTATGAGCCGCCCACCGAAAACAAGCTGCCTCCCCCAGCCGACTACAAGACCACCGTCGAGATGACCTTTGAATCCCTGGGCCCTGAAAACACCCTCGTTCGCATATCCGAATCCGGCTGGCGCGAAACCCAGCAGGGTCTCGACGGCTCATACGGCAACTGCCACGGATGGACCCAGATGAGCTGCGCCCTGAAGGGCTTCCTCGAGTACGGCATCAACCTGCGCAAAGGCGCCTACTAAAATTCAGCGTTTAGCTGTCTCAGCGATCTTCCGCTTCGACAACTCTGAACTACTGCGGACCGCGCTCCATGGCCTTCACCGCTTCGTCCGTCGTCGGAACTGCATGTGCAATAAACGCATAGTTAATCAGCGCCGCCGTGTACCCGTATCCCCACTCCGGGTGTTTCGGCCCTGCCGTAGCGTCCTTCACGACAGCAACCTCGAAGCCCTGCTCAACCAGCTCTCGAAGGTGCGATTCAACGCACATATTAGCCAGCATCCCGGCCAGGATGATCTTGCTGATCCTCCGTTTCCGCAACTGTAGAACGAGATCATTGCTCTCCGGCCCCCACACGCGATGCGGCGAAACCACAATGGTTTTGCCATCCTCAATGTAAGGCTTGAATCGCTCCAGCCAATCCGCGCCCGATCCTTTGAAGCCATCGAGAGTCAAGGCTCCTTTCCGGCCGAACTCGTTATGAATCACCTCATCGGTTTCGAGAGGCCCATTGAACTTCCATCCTTTGTCGGTTGGGTAAAAGTAGTGAGGAGAGATGAAGACCTCGTATCCATGGGCCTTAGCAGCTTTGAAGATACGTTCCATATTCTCAATCGTGTTGTTCTCCTTGAGACTTTCATGGAGCAGCGGCCAACTGAGTCCCGTTTCACTCAACACGTCATTCTGTGGGTCAATAAAAACTACTGCGGTGTCGTTCTTGTCGAAGTTCATGGTTCGCCTCTTTTGCATGTGAGATGTCCGTCGGACAGCCAGCCACGAATCGAATCGAACCGTGTCATGGAATCCACGGAGGGAATCTGTGCATGGGTCCTAAGGAGAAATTATGATCTCGTTGACGCGATACCAACATGGTCAACCTACTTATTTTTTTTGGCATGCCACACCACCCCTTATTGCGCGCCAGAAGACGGTTAAGACATTACCGCCGTCTATCGCCAAATCAATGAGTTCAAGATTGCAACTCCGTTACAAATTGCCCGATAGCGTGAGCGAGTTTGACCGGCTCATCGATTGGAATCAGGTGCCCACTGTCGGCAATAACCTCTAGGCGACTGTTAGGAATTCTTTCAAGGATTTCGCGTCGGTGTTGTTCGATCGAGTCAAGGCGATCCTGCTCTCCGGCAAGTACAAGCGTTGGGACGGCGATCTTCGGTACCTCAGACGAGATGTCCTCAAGAATCGCCGAGGTCGGCCACGCTAGCTTCGCTTCCGGGACGCCGCTTAGACTGTCTTCAACAATCTGCTGCACAACCTCCGGCTCAGGTGTACGAGCGCTCAGGAACGCAATGGTTTGAAGCACCGTCTCGCTATTGTCGTAGGCGTGGATCTGCTGCTGAAGCGCCTCCTCAGGAAACCGTGTGGGGGTCGGTGTAGCTGGTGCTACCAGTACAAGTCCGGCAAGGCCTTTCGGATGTCGCGACGCGAGAAGCTGGGCCACCTTCCCACCCATCGAATGCCCGATCAGAAAGTACTTCTTGAGTTCCAGCTTCCGAATCAGTGCATCAGCGTCATCCGCCAACTCTGAGAGCGAGTACCCGCTTTCCGCTGCGTCCGACTGGCCCCAGCCGCGCGTATCGTACGTGACAGTGTGAAATGACTTCTCAAGCTCACGGATGACCTTATTCCAGGTCCGGTGAGTGCCTCCCCAGTAGTGCAGAAATACGAGGGAGATATCCCCAGCTCCCCGTTCTTCCACATTCAATGACAGGTTACCGATAAGGCGTTGCATGATGGCTCCTTTTTTATTTGGATCAGCGTTACATTTGATGCCGATACAAAATAGGTGGATACATCCCCAACTCCCAACGGAACTGACTCTTTCCTCCACCATCCAAGCTATGTACAGTGTGAAAGGTGCAGATAAGTCAGCAGCCAGAAGGGAAGACATCATTCGCACCAACACCCGCAGCGTCCTATTCCAAACCATAGCCCTTCTAACACTGTTGCTAACGGCAATCCCCGCCGTCCCCTACTCCGTTCAGACCCACCAGGAGCTAATCGACCTCGCCTGGAAGCAGACCATCCGCCCCCTCCTGCTCAGGAAATTCCCCAACCTCACCGACGCCCAGCTTCAGGAGGCCCACGCCTACGCCTACGGCGGCAGCGCCATTCAGGACTTCGGCTACTACCCCTTCGGCAACGCCTTCTTCTCCGAACTCACCCACTACGTCCGCTCCGGCGACTTCGTTCTCTCTCTTCTCCACAACGCGCAGACGCCAGACGAACTAGCCTTCGCCATCGGCTCCCTCTCCCACTACATCGGCGACAGCTTCGGGCACAAATACGCCGTCAACCAGTCGGTCCCCGTCGAGTTCCCCAAGCTCGAAAAGAAGTACGGCCCCTCCGTCAACTACGCTGAAAACCCACACGCCCACGTCCAAACCGAATTCGCCTTCGACATCAACCAACTCAGCAAACTTCGTTTCGCGCCCTCCGCCTACACCAAGTACGTCGGCCTCGAAGTTCCCACGCCTCTGCTCCGCAAGGCCTTCTTCGAAACCTACGGCCTCCGCCTCCCCGACATCATCGGCAGCAAAGAGACCTCCATCCACATCTATCGGTACGCCGTCCGCCGCTTCCTCCCCAACATCGCCCGCGCCGAAACCATCCTCCACAAAAAGGACTTCCCCACCGATCTCCCCAGCCCCGATCTCGACACGCTCACTGCCGACCTCCGCCAGGCCTCAGCCGACAACAACTGGGAGGCCTACCGCAAAAAGCCCGGCGTCCGCAGCCACCTCTACGCCGGTTTCATCTACATCCTGCCCAAGGTAGGCGCCCTCAAACTCCTCGCCATCAAAGGCCCCACCCAACAGACCGAAGACCTCTACATCAAGAGCGTGAATCACTCGATCAGCGCCATGCGCCTCGTCCTCACCAACTACGACAAGATCGACCACTACATCGCCAACCGCGATCTCGACACAGGCGACGTCGTCAAGCCGGGCGCATACCGCCTCACCGACGAGACCTACGCCAAACTCCTCGCGACCATCACGAAAAACCCCGCGAACGTCGTTCCCTTTCAACTTAAGCACGACCTCGTCGCCTACTACGCAGACCCTCAATCCCCTATCGAGACGAAAAAGAATCCGGAAAAATGGGCGCAGGTCCAGGCCAACCTACAGACGCTCGCCACGATGAAGACCATCGGCGAGCTCGACCCTGTCCCCGACGAAGCCCTCGCCGAATAGATCCCGGCCCGGTATCGAAAGAGAAAAACAACTGACACCCACAAGATACAAACACTCATCCCACGCATCTGCATCCAACTATTCAGATCAAATAGGAGAAGCGATGAAAATCGTTCAAAGCAGGTCAGCCTTCACCACACTCGCAGCCGCCCTAATTGTCGCTTCCCTCGCCCTGATTGGCTGCAATGACACCGGCAAAGCCGCCGCAACCCCCGCCAACTTCACCATCGGCATCAACAACCACTACCTCGATCACCCCGAGTGCCTCTTCACCGACACGCGCTTCCCCTTCGAGACCAGCGACGCCGAAAAAACCAGGCAGATGGACACCCTCGTGAAAAATCTTCTCCTCGAAAAGTCTGTCGAGACCAGCATCCACGTCAGCCGCTACACCGTCACGCCCGCCGGTACCCGCTACGCTCCACGCTTCTGCTACGGCCACCGCGAAGTCACCGGCATCAACAGCTCCACTCCCGTCGAAGTCACCAACGGCTTCAAAGAAACAAAAGTCACCTACAGCTACACGATGAAGGAAGTCCCCGTCTGGGCCGAAAGCCACGATGTCCAGGCCGCCTTCCCAGCGATGGCCCGCGCCACCACCAGCCAGGCCACCGACACCATCACCCTCGCCCAAAGCCCAGTAGGCTGGCAGGTCCCCGACTAACGCATCACATCTGATCTTTGCTGTTGCCTTTATCTTTTTCTTCTTTTGCAATCTCCTTTGCCTTTTCTTCTTTTGCAATAGCCTTTG
>CAZZZG010000018.1:26588-53287 GCA_964658525.1 uncultured Edaphobacter sp. | reverse complement strand
GCGGAAGTTCTCGCAGCGGAGCACTGCCGATACGGCACTAGAGATTTGTCCCCAAATCCAGAGACAACCCTGATGAGAATCGCGTTTTGCAAAACTAAGCGACTCATTGCAAAAAACTGAAGCCACCTCGGGGAGCGGATAAAGTGATTAGTCATTTTTTGATCAGTTTCCACTCGTCGCATTCACGCCCAAGATTCGTCCCCGATTTAGGTCCCATTCTCAAATCATGTACTATATCGCACAGCGATCTATGCTCGGTTTGAGCGAGGGCACGCGCAACATCATCTGTCGCCCGCTTCGATAAGAAATACAAAAGATCCGCACGCAGCTCTGCATCCAAAGGAGAATCACCATGCCATTTGCCCGCATAGACCTGCTGAAAGGGAAGACTTCCGAATATCGCGCCACTTTGGCTGACATCGTGTACCGAGGGATCGTCGATGTCCTGAAGGCGCCAGACGGGGATCGCTTCATAGTTGTCGGTGAGCATTCACCCGATAATCTAATCTACGATCCGCACTTTCTCGGTTGGAAACGGTCGGCTGACTTCATTCTGATCCAGGTGACCAGCACCGTCGGAAACAATAAAGAGTCTAAACTTGCCTTCTACAGATACATCGCCGACGAGCTGAAGAGCAAGCTGTCTGTTCGTCCTGATGACGTCATGATCAACATGGTATTTGTCGACCGTTCAGATTGGTCGTTCGGCAACGGCGAACCGTGGACTTAGCCGATAAGTCTCGATCCAATTTGACGTTTAGAGCAGCCAGATTTGGTCAGCGGTACAAAAGGCAAAGCAACGACACCAGGACGAACATTGATTGTCCATAGCGTAGAGGAAAAAACGAACTTAGTGCGGCAGATCGCCACAAGTACACAAATGACAGAGCTTAATTCCTGATTTCGAAGAATTAATTTCCTGTTCTTCGCAACCCTGTCGGGAGATCGAAACACTCAAAGCCTTATCAGAAGCGCTCGGATGCACATGAACATCCGACGGCATGTTCCGCTTTCGTGAAGGAACCGCGTTGCCGGATACCGTGGGTACGGTTTGGATGAACTACAGAGCGCCCGGCGGAGTGGTGCGGTACGAACTCAGAGTGGCCATCAGCTCGTTAATGACGAGACAAACGGTCGATTCGGATGGAAGGCCGAATGTCTCGGCGCTGTACCCGGAGGAGTGTCGAAAACGGTGAGTCGTTTCAATCGGGGCCTGTTCTCCTCCAGACGATAGACGTAGATCCGATCGGCTCCTTTATCGCAAGCCAACAGATGCCTGCCCGCCGGATCGAAGTTCACGGAGTGCGCGTGCGTGCTCGCCCATAGTCGAGCACGATAGCGACCAAGACCCATCTGAGGGAGTGCGAGACAGTCGAAGCATCAAGGTTGGCATAGTTCTCTCCAATATCGTTTGATGCACTCGTAGAACGTGATGCTTGGATATTAGGCCTGGAATAGGCCGTTTACCGCGCTTTATAAATCGGATTTATCGCGGTGGCTCGCTGTGCAGTGCTTTCTTTCGACAATGGCGCCCTCATAGCCGCCAGAGCGACCTTGAGTCTAGCGAGTGTTGTTGACCCCAAATGGTGGCCACGGTGAAAGACCGGCCTTTGTGGGACATCCTTGGTATCCAAGTCATCCAGCCTTATTACGGTACTCCGCGCGCGACTCCAATTCTCCGGCGAAAGACCTTGGTAAAGTGACTTGGGTCGGCAAAACCTGCTGCAACGGCAGTCTGAGCCTCTCTCCTTTCCCCGAAACTGCAGGGGCGGTTGCGGAGCTCGTGGTTAATAAGCAGAAGGTCCAACCCTGTCTGCGGCCTTAGAGCCCTCATAACTACGGCCAAAGCATATTCGCATTCGCGCAGAATGGACCATGCCGCCCGCCAGTGTCGGCCCTGAGTTATCGTTGTGCGCTGGCCGATAACGCTCCCTATGTAAAAGTTCGTTTGTTTCAGTAGGTAAGCGTCGTTCCCGGAACACGCCGTTATCGGCTCTGAAGCGAAGCTCTTCGGAATTGACTTCGCCGATCTCCATGTCTCGAAAGAAGACTCTGTAAAGCCCCGGTGTAATCAACTCGACTCCCAATTCTTCGAAAGGGAATACCTCGCTGTTGAAAACTCTGTTCTTGTGCCAGCATGTCGCCGTCATTGTTGACTCGTCACAGCAGGGGACCCTTCGGGTACGGACACTCTGGCAACTTACGCGGCAGTCGTATCGAGCTGGAGACGTAGAGACTTCCAGGAGGTTGGTTGTTCAGGCCCTCGTGCGGGCGCTCGTTATGGAACACTTTGCGAAAGTTATCGAAGCGGCTCTGCTGCGCGAAGAGAAGCAGCAGGTGGTTTCGTCGTGTCTTCCTTCAGCGTGCGATTCATCCGCTTGTGGCGGCCATTTTGTTGCGGTCGGCCGGCTTGAATTCGCTCATGTACGATCCCAAGTTCATCCATCCGAGCGACAGCTTCGACAAACCGAGCGTAAGGCGCTGACCGGAGATCAGGTGGCGCTGTAGAGCAAATGGAGATTTTGAACGAGTTGGCTTTGGACATTGACTGACGGCAAATACAAGGCGGCTACTCATTGCAGTCTGTCAGCAGGGCGAATGCGCTCCTGAATGGAGTCACTTGCCCCGGACACGACTGCCTACTTTTTCACTCCTGGAGTTGGGATACATTGCGCTGACGAAGGCCCTGAAAGAATTCCCGGGACATGTCTTCCGTATCGATGCAGTTGTGGAAGCCTGCCCGACGCGCTTTGATTGTGTTTGTGATGTTGTCGAATCCGCTGTTGAAGATGAAATCTCCGAAAGCCCATGAGGCAACCTGCTCGTATGGAATCGCCTGCAGTTTGTACTTGTGCACGACGGCATCCCATAAGGGAGCTTTGTCTGCCATGTAACTTGCGAGCGGCATTGGAACCGGATCCGCGATCTCCATATCGAACATCTTTGCTATCCTCGGCCACATATGCTGCCAGCGGAAGTAGTCGCCGTTGGTGATATTGAAGATTTCGTTGTGTGCCGACGTGCTGCCACCTGCCCAGACGCTTGCCTCTACAAGAATGTCTGCGGAGGTGACCTGGTATAGCGCTCTATAAGCTTTCTCCGTCCCCGGGAAGCGGAGCGGCAGGCCAAGCTCTTTTGACAGGACCGCATATGCAGCGATCACCATAGCGAGGTTCATCGGGTTTCCGACGGCGAAACCGCAAACCGCCTCTGGACGCAGTACCGTCCAGTACCATGCCTTGCCTTGCTGACGGTGTCGAAGAAAATCTTCCTGGTCGTAGTAGAAGTTGGGCGGCATCAGACGGGGATCGTCTTCACGTGCAGGTGTCTTGAATGGCCCGAGGTCAGCTCCGTATGCTTTTCCACTCTGATAGATGGTGATGTGTTTCAACGTGGGGGACGTCTACTCAACAACGTCCAGCAGCTTTCTCAGGATGGCGACATTGACCTCTGACTTTTCAGTCGCCGTGGGCTTTTCAATGTGTGCGCCGAAGACAATATGCGTCACATCTCGAATGTTAGCCAGCTTCTGCCGGACATCCTGCACGTCGAGCAGATCCACCGAGATATGTTCTGCTCCATCTTCAGCATCAACTTTGCGCCGGGAAAGCCATAGACCCTGGCATCAGGGATTGCGCTCCAGTGCCGAACCGCAGCACTTTCGCTGACACCTTGAGCGCCAGCAACCAGCACCGTATTTTTTGCGGACATCCTCACTCTTCCTCTCTCTTCATCAAACAGTCGAAGCTGTGGCAATTACGAAGCAAGCTCCGGATCAAACGAATGCAAACGGCTATCATGCAATGACTCCACCCCCATCGACGCGTACTGTAGACCCAGTCGCGAAGGGAGTGGTCATCAGAAAGAGAGCTGCATTCGCGATGTCCTTCGGCTGGCCAATCCTGCGCACCGGCAGCTTCGATGCTGCACCTTCAAAGATTGCGTTGCGCTTCTCTTCAGGCAGGTAATTCCAGAGAGGAGTCGCGATCACTCCCGGCGAAATGGCATTCACGCGAACCGGAGCTAGTTCCAGTGCAATCCCGCGAGCGAGAGATTCCAGCGCCGCATTGATGGCTCCCTGCAGAACCGCTGTAGCCGACGGCCGCTCACTGAGAAATCCTGAGACGAACGTAAGTGACCCGCTATCCTTCAGACGCGCAGCCCGAGCAACGCGGTAGGCTCCCCAGAACTTACTCTCCATGGCAGCCTCGGCATCCCCAAGGCTTAGGCTGCGCACAGGACCTCCCTTGGTCTGCGCCGCCGAGATGACAATGTGATCCCAGGGCTCCTCCTGTTGAAAGAACTTCTCAACAAGAGCGTTATCGCCCGTGTCCAATAGAGCTGTGCGAGCAACACCGCCAAGCGTCGCGGCCGCCGCGTCCAGTTTCTCCTGATTGCGGGAGGCGATGGTGACAGTTGCTCCCGCGTCAATGGCACCCGCGGCTGTTGCAAGACCAACGCCGGAGCTGCCGCCAATGATAAGAATGCGCTGATTGCTGAGAGATTGCATGGTTGTCTGGTCCTTTTCTATGTCAAAACTAAAGGGGAGCAGCACCCGTCTTCGTTCAATGCGCGAGATTCACCCCAATTTGTCGCCTGCAGACAGGGACATACTGCGCTCCCTGCACTGTCTTACTGTTAGATTCCTTCGCGGATAGTCTGGGCGCTGTTCAGTGCAAACTTCGCAATCTCATCCTTGCGCATAAAAACGACTCTAGGATGACTCTGCGCATACTCGATAAACTCTTCCAGCACCTGTGTGCGCGCCGGTCGCCCTGCAATCCGATCATGGGCGCTCACAGACATCATGCGGCGCCGTTTCGCTGATTCGGTGTAGAGCATATCGAACTCTCTCTTCAGATCGCCGGCATAGTCCTGCGTGCTGAAGTTGCGGGCTTCGAAGTTCACGATGTCGTTCATATGCAGCGTGTACGGTACGACAGCAAAGGGTCTCCCCTTGACATTGATCAGGAAGGGCTCATCACGACTCACATCGTCAATGTGATAAATAAAGCCAAGCTCCTGCAGAATCTCCAGCGTGTGCGGTGTGCCCCTCAACCAGAATGCATTGAAGCCAACCGGCCTTGTCCCTGTCGCACGCTCGATGCTTGCGATGCCCTGCTTGTACGATTCGCGTTCCTGCTCGAGCGTCATGGCATATTGCGGCGTCCACGTCTGCCCGTGTCCGGCTGCCTCATGGCCACGCTGCACAATCTCTTTCGCCAACGCCGGATGAAGATCGACAGCCGCCCCTACCATATGCGAAGTAACCTTGACCTGGCGGTGATCGAACATATCCATCAACCGCGGAAGCCCTTCCTTATAGCCATACTCATACCACTTAGTTGCCGGCAGATCAGGATACTTCGGATCAATCTTCGGCATTGGACTTTCAGCGCCGCTCGACGGCTGCGCACCGGCCTCCATCTGCATCGATACCGAGATCACCATGCGAGCCCCATTGGGCCAGAAAGTGTTGGTTTGATTCATTTCAGCCGCCTCCGTCTGTTCGCTTAGCGCGGATGCGAGGGGTAAACCTGCGGCCAATGCAGACGTGGCACCTGCCTTCATGAAATTTCGACGAGATATCACGGTCGATCTCCTTTGAATGAGTCTGTATTAAGCAGTGCATCTACCGAAAACGTGTTGTGATGACGGAAAGCCAGCAACGCTGCGTAAACAGCCGCATAGATCAATTGCAATCCAGCGCTCTCCCAGTCCTGGTTTAACGTTGCGCCGAAGGTTAGCGTCAGAATGAGAAGGGCCCCTGCAACGAGTGCGATGCGCGTTCCGATTCCAGCCAGTACAAGCAACCCAACGATGCTCTCAGCGAAAGGTAAGACGAGTGCAAAGAGGCGTACGAAGCCGGAGGGAAGGGGTGCATGTTGGAACGCTGGAACAAGCGCGCCCGCAAAGTGAGACGGACCAGCCAGGATTCGGCTCAATCCGTGTATGAAGATGTTGGTTCCGATCGTGACCCGCAACAGGAAGTAGGCAAGTGCGGCATCTCTCTCGCGGTTTGTCGTATTAGCTGCCATATTTTTCTCCCGTTATAGTAGATTATCGATAATCGAAAAAGTTGCAAAAGGAGTAATATTCCTTATGGGAGGTTCACTTTGGCTGCTGGCATTCAACGCAATTCGATGGCGGAGCGCATAAAAGAGATTTTGCTAAAGAGGATACTTTCTGGCGAATTGGCGCCGGGGACACGTTTGATCGAATTGCAGGTTGCAAGGGAACTCAACACTAGCCAGGCTCCAGTTCGTGAGGCGCTGCGCCAGCTTGAGGCCATGGAACTCATCGTCACCGAGACATACAAGGGATCGCACGTCCGCGAAGTAAGCGAACAGGACATCCGCGAGGCCTATATGGTCCGAGCCGCCTTAGAGGAATTGGGCGGCCAACTGGCAGCCAAGTTTCTGCAAGGAAAGGTGGACCGTCTCAAGAAGGAAGCAGAGGCAATTCAAAAAGCAGCCGCTCAAAACAATACTCCTCAATACGCGAAACATGACCACAACTTTCATCGCATGATCGTCGAAGCAGCACAGAATCGGATTTTGCTAAGAAGCTGGGACTCTATCGCCTTTGAGGCTCGTATTCAGATTCGGATAACCAAAGGCAAGCTAAATCTCAGCCGAGTTCAGGAGGACCACTGGAACGTTATCAGTGCGCTCGACGAGGGCAAAGGAGCCATAGCCGGACGCTTGTTGCGAAAACATATCTTTGATCTCCCTGATCCGGGTTGTGCGGAAGGCAAAGCTTTGCTTTAGAGTCCTTGCCGCTGTCAAGAGAAGCATGTTGCCGAATTTCACATCGGGCTGCCCGATATTCACTGTGTACATCAGTTTTTGACGTGATGGTACGCTGGGTGACTCCATATTTGATTTGCGTGCCACCTACAAAAATTCTGATGCAAATCGATGGTGGGAGGGAAGGATTGCCCGGAGGCATCTACACGACTGGACTGACAGGCCATCCTTGGAACACGCCATGGACCGAATGAACAATCTGCTGACAGTAACCGCTGAAGATTTTGCGAGTCGCCTCAATTGAAATAAACTGTATTCAGCCTTTCAATTCTGTTCAGCTTTCAAATTCGATTCGATGCTAAGCGAAACGTCAGGGAATCACAAAACTGAAAGCAATCCCGGACGCCTGATACACGGCATGAGTCGAACGGCGGAGCAAATCAGGGCTCATGACTGGAGTTCGACGCCGCTGGGACGAATCGAAGAGTGGTCTGAGTCCTTTCTTCTATCTGTAACCTCATGCTCTCGTGCGCTTTTAGCTCGCTCGTCTTCTGGGGCAAGGAGTTGGTACAGCTCTACAACGATGCTAGTGGAGTGATGCGCAATTCCTTTGCAGGAATCGTTCGCGCTTCATGTTTGTTACTCATTTTGCACCACCGTTGTAGGAGTCGTTGGAGGCAGAAATAGATTCTTTGCGTCCATCATGTTGGCTGGTGTTAGGTAAACGTCACACTCAGCGCCTTGGCCAGGAGCAATTCGAGCACCGCCTTCTCCTGGTTTGATGTTCCACGCATACCGGCGAGAGCTGGTTTCACAGGTTGGTCCCCCAGCCGACACCGTTACGTCTTCAAGAAAGACATGTCGCTCTTGAGTTAGACAACGGGGACGACTGTATTTTGTGTGGCTCATTTTTCGTTTGGTGGTACGGGTGACCAGCGATAGCTTGCGATCAATTTTCGATCAGCTCCTACCAATAAGAGAGCCGCCCGTCCAGCGGCGAGCTGACCCGAAAACTCTTTCCCGCTGCGAGCGTCTCTGAACACAACCACGCGCTCTTGTGTTTCGGATGTAAGAACATAAAGGGTGGCGTCCGGATAAGACGTCGGACAGATCAGAATCCCTGGATCGTTCTGGGCAGTTGTGAAGGCCGGCGAGACCTTCGCTTTCTGCATTGCATAGGAATACACGCGACCGAGCGCTTGTAGATTTCCGCCCAGCTCCAACGGAAGGGAAGAGAATAATATGGTCCCCTTTCCGAGCGGCACCTCGTCCCAGTCTTTTCCATCGTCGAGCCTCGCATTCATCAGCACTGTCGTCAGTTGACCGCCGAAGATGTAGAGATCGTCGCCGCCCGGCCAGCGCACTCTCTGCTCCCTCAAACCCATTGGCTCCGTGGTGTAGTGCAAGCCAACTTCGTCCTGGCGATGGGTGGGATGAAGATGAGCATCGCCATCAAACGGCCCCGTGACCAGCAGCGTCGCTCCTTCCCGCACTTTTTGCTCTATGACGCTCCATGCCTGTTCCGTGAGACCCATCGGCGAGGGAAGCAAAATGAGTTTTGGATCTCCCAGCTTGTCGATCTGATACTCGCCGACGGCATACGCTTGACCGTGGGCCTCTTGATAAAGAGCACGAACAGCCGTTTGTTGTGCCTCGAGCGCATACGAGTTCAGAACAGACATCTGCATGGATTGGGGAAGGATGATCGCGATTTGCGGCTGGATCAGCGCGGTTGCATGGGGCGACGCCGCGGTGCCGAACCGTGCCAGATCACGCATCATGTTCTCCCAGATCTTGGCCGATCCGTCACTGCGTTGCATGCCAAAGTCCACCTCTCTCGCCCAATCCCACTGCATAGCCCCGCTGCTGCCGTCGGCGAATCCAAGTGCCCACTTTCGCTCGGTCAAGCCAAGTCCTGTGAGCTCGTCGTAGCGCCAGGTTCCATCCGGTTCCCACGCCGGCTGATAGCCAGTCTCTCCGGTGATATTCGGCGTGCCGGGACGTTTTGCGGCGACGGAGTCCCAAAGCAAAGCATCATCGCGCCAGTAGGTATGGTTCGTTGTAAACGAAACACCGGCGTTGGCATAGAACTGATTGAGGACGCGATCCGTGACGCCACCTTCGTCCTGACCAACATCGATCAGTTGGGTACTTCCTGTCTTTCGGATCGTAGAGACTATCGATCTTACCCAATCGCTGAAGGAGTCCTGTGCAAAGAGGTTGTAGTCGAGGGCTCGGACCTGCGCCTGATTTCCGTATCTCTCGTAGGTCAGGTCTGCTATCGATGGAAGCGGGATATTGTCGAAAGCGACAAGCTGCTCCGGTGTAACCGACCAGGCGTCTGCCAACGCCGAAAGAGTTGCGTAGTGTTGTCGAAGCCAACTGTGCCATGCCCCGATTTCATCGGGATCGTTGTTCGGATAATTTCCTTTAAAGATATGGTTTGGATTGGAGAAGCTCGGCTCGTTGATCAGATCCCAGGAGAGCCAGGGAACATTGCGAAAACGCTGCACTACCGAGCGGACATACGCTTGCTGAGCCCGCACGGAATCTGCGTTGAGGAATGGATTGGGAGCGGTAGCGGTACTGTTGTCCTGCCCCTGATTCCCCGACTTAGGCGAGAAAGCAAAGAATGTGAAATTTACTGCTATCTTATGTTGCTGCGCGGAGAGCAGATACGCTTCGAGATTGCGTAGAAAACGTTCGTTTGCGCTTCCGAGATCGCCATCGATAAATCTTGTATTGGGCATCCACACACCAGTTCGTACGAAGCTGACGCCGTGTGCCTCCATCTCTGCGAAGTCTTTCTCCCATACCGCGGCATTGCGTGGGCCCGAGAAGTCCCAGCCATTCTCTTCTGTGGTGAAGTAGTTTGTCCCGACCGGAAAGAAAGGCACTCCATCTTTTGTCAAAAAGTCCCCGCGTACTCCCAGGGAAGGACCGCTATGCAAAGCATCCGGAGGCGACACCCAGATTCCGTTTTGGTAGAACTCGCGAATTCGCTGGTGCTGACTGTAAGTAGCCGAGATTTGATAGAAGCCGGGAGCAAGCGGCGTATGAAAGGAGACGGGAATCTCGATGGTGTCCGCTGCAGAGAGGTGAAGCGTAGCAGATTCGATAGACTTGCCGTTCGACAGGAGCTCCACTTTTGCCTCACCATCTTCCAAGTTCGCGGCGTGGCGATGAAGATGCAAGCTTAGTTGCGGCGACTCTCCGGGACGTAGCAGAGAGAAGAGGGATTCCACGGAGAACTCCGTTGTTCCGTGACGCGCGTAGTCCGCAGACTGTCGAATGAGCGCCATCCCGTCAGGACTAGACCAGTAGCCGGGCTCCGGAGTAAAGTCCAATGCAACACTTCGGCTTCCGCGCATAGGGCCGTTTGTATGATCGATCACGATCACCGGAGCGGCGAGAAGCTGCCCGGTCGAATCTTCCATGTAACCAAGACCATTCAGGCGACCTTCAACGGCGAAGAAACGCTTCGCTTTTACCTGTGGCGGAGGTCCAAACTTATAGCCCGATCTCCAGGTGAAGGAAGCATCGACTGGCATCGGGACTTCGTAGACATGGCGCAATCCGAGCACACGCGCATAGCTATCCTGTGGTCTTGATGCCTCATAGCCGTGAGCGGTCATGTTCACCGGAACATGCAGCGGTTCTCCCCCCAGAAGCAGCAAGTTGCCACCAGTTTCGAGATACTTCTGAATAGTCTTCCAGGCATCTGTCGGTACCGCAGAACCGTAAGGAAGGACGAGCAGGTCCGCGTTCAATAGAGTGCTTGATTCTTTAAGGGCGAAAATGTCTGCGAATACTGGACTCATCTCGCTGAGGGCTGTGCGCAGAGAAGCCTGATCCACTGGCTCGCTGGCCACGGTAGGAAAGCCAGACTGCCAAAATATGACGGTCTTCGCCTGAAGAACACTGGAAAACAGGGCTAGAACACAAACTGCAAAGATGCTCTTCAACACCAACCTCCCGGATGAAGCTCTGCGATGGTGCTAGGCCCTTTTCGAGCCAGTTGTTATGGAGTCGACGGTTTAGGCGCGGGGAATGCCAGACTTTGAGCGTAGCTAACCTTTTCCAATAGCATGGGCGTCTGACCGGCGTGAGCAGCTCGCCCGGTAAGTTCCGCCATCGATACATTTACGCAAGAGTGCAGTTCGAAGGCAGCGCCATAATAACTAGGTGTTGCTCCTGACCATTGAACGTCGATGTCATCGAGTCGCAGCCCATCTACGTCGGCGGCGAAGAAGCCGGCGGTGTCTCGCTTGTCCAGACCGCTCTCTCCGAATGCATCCCCTGGCCGCGTGTCGTAGAATCCTCCGTCGACGGGCGTTGATTTAGCGATTAAGAGTTCGACTCCACGAAAGCTGATGTCCCGAAGAGGGGCTGCTGGCATTCCTCGCAGATAGATGCCGCTTTCGCTTCTGCATTGAATATTCGCGAACTGAATACCTCGAACCGTCCCTGCGGGTCCTCCGGCAGTGCGGGGAAGACTCGAGACGGCGATAGGTTCTCCCGATCCCCACCACTTGATGGATCGCATCCTGGTTTCAATGATGAGGTCGGTGAACAGCAGGTCTTCGACGGTGGCGCCGTCTCTGTTGAGAAAGCTGATGCCGCGATTACTGCGCACAATCGAGCAGTTACTGATGACGGCCGATCGAAGAGGGTAGGGGCCTTCGGTCTCGATCTTGATCGCGGCAGAGGAGGACTCAAGGGTACAGTTCGCGATCGTGATGCCTTCGGAGGGTCCGTACTCGCCAAAATTGCGCGAAGCTTTTAACGCGAGACAATCGTCTCCTGAGACGATATTGCAGCCTTCGATGCGAACGCGTCGACAGTGGTCAATGTCGATACCGTCGCAGTTCGGCACATCGAGATTGTTCAGGATGGAGATGCCTGAGATATACACGTCCTCGCAGCCTACCGGATGAATCGTCCAGGTGGGGCTGTTGCGAACGGTGAAAGACTCCAGCTTCACGCCGCGACAGTTCACAAGAAGAATCATCCTTGGGCGCCCGTCGGCTGGGTTTCTGAAAGAGGAGTCATAAAGCGGGTCGTAGGGCCCGAGGAAAGGTTGCGGAACAGAGTAGCCGTCGGGCCCTTTTGGCGGAAAGAAAGCCTGAAAGTTACCATCGATAGTTCCGGTACCGCTGATGTGAATGCCTGCCGAATCTTTTGCGAAAAAGAGAGCGCCGAGGGTGCGGAAGTCATCACGATTCGGGCTGGTCATTAGAGTGCTGCCACCCGTGAGGTGAAACTCCACATTGGGTCGCAGAATAAGCGTGCCGCTAAGGAATGTGTGGCCACCGGGGAGAGCCACGACTCCCCCACCTTTGGCAGCGCACGCGTCTATCGTCCGCTGCAAAGCATGCGTATCGTTTGCGCGACCATCGCCGCGTGCACCGAAGGTAATTGGGTTCCAGAGGGAGGGCCGATTGGCGGACTGCCCAAAGAGTGGTGATGAGGCGGCAGCGATTGAGATTGTGGCGCTCAGCTGCCCAGCAAACTGGCGACGATTTATCAGGCGCGACCGAAATGCTTTTGAGAACATGGATTGAATTTTAGGGGCTCTCGAACTGAGTGTTGACTTGATCCGCGGATGAGCAGCTATGAGATGTAACAGGGCCCAAAAGCGAGATGCCTTCAGGCCCGGTCCTATGACTGGTCATTAGAAGATGAACTTAGCTGCAAGTTGAACATCGCGCGGATCGCCGTTGGTGCCGGTAACTTTGCCGAAGTTCGAACCATCTGTGAAGGTTGCATCCGGAGCTGCGAAGTAGGGATGGTTGAGCGCGTTAAACGCTTCAAGCCTAAGCTGCAGGTTGTAACGCTCTTTCCCGCCGATGTAAGTGTTTTTGAAGATCGAGAGATCCGCATTGGTAAAGCCCGGGTTGCGTACATTCGGCAACGTGCGAGGTGCGTTGCCAATGACAAACTGGTCTGGGAGTGAAAAGGCCGCAGTGTTGAGCCACTCATTATTTGTTTGATGAGAGAGCTTCGCACTCTGGAGCACCTGATTTGGGCGTTGGCCTCCGCCAAGAAGACCAGTCTTATCCGACGAGAGTGCACCAAGCACTACGGGTGTACCAGTGTTCCAGTTGATAATTCCATCGACCTGGAATCCGCTGAGCAACACGTTACCGATTCCGTTCAACCCTGACAGGAAGTGACGACCGCGGCCGAACGGAAGTTCATACGAGAAGCTTGACACAAGCTGTCTTGATACGTCGAAAGCGGAAACAGCATATTCTCCGGAGGGGTTGTATTGATTTGCGTAGGTAGCGCTTTGAGGCCCAAGGTAATTGACAGCAGCAGAGGCGGTGTCCAAGACCTTGGAGCCGGTAAATGAGATTAACACGGTAAGGCCTTGGGAAAATCGCTTGTCGACTTTAACCGTAACAGCTTGATAGTTGGACTGCTTATCCGGTTTACGGACTGACGATACATTAGAGTACTGCGGAAACGGGCGAAGCAATTGATTCCGGGAGACAGTGGGATTGGAAAGGTTCGAGCCAGCGGTTGTGATGATTCCGTAGAAGGGGTTTGGGACCTGATCGAACAGATGATCGCCAAGAGCAAGATAGTTTGTGGTCAGTTGATCGTAGGGTGTACCGGGATCGCCGTCGGGAAGGAATAGGCCGCGATTACCAACATAGCCCACCTCGAGAACAGTGTTGAGCGGCAACGACCTTTGTACGTTGAAGTTCGTCTGGATCGAGTATGGATTACGTACGGAACTGAAGAACGAATCCCCTATAGCATTTCCTAGGTAGGTTCCTGGGCCGCCGGCGACACCCTGCGGTAGGCTGAATCCATCTTTGGCTGGATTGTCCAGGGTCGTGTTGATGGTCTGTTCTTGATCATGGGTGAAGGAGAAGTTTGTTTGACCCGCAAACCCCTGGGTGCCGGCGTCTCCTGTAGTGCCTGCCGCCTGCAGCGAAGAAGGAGCATAAACGATCCCAAACCCAGCGCGGATAACAGTTTTCTCATTAGCAGAAAACGACGCCCCAACTCGGGGAGCAAATCCCTTCCACTGCGTGGGAGCTTGCCTGCGTCCATAGGGTGAACCGGGCTGATCAACGAAGTTCAGCGCTCCGTGGAGATTTGAGCATGCCGGACAGAGGGTAGCGGAGACTCCGGTTGCTGAAACCGCTCCTTGAATAGGCGACTGCGCATTGATGTCCCAATAAGAGAACTGATTGTGCCTTTCGGTTCGAGGAAGTTCGACATCCCAACGCAAACCAGCGTTGAGCGTAAGTCGGCTATTCACTTTGTAGTCATCCTGCGCGTACAGTGCGAAGTACGAGGATGCCTGTGCAGTCGTGATGTCGTGGGTTATGTATCCGTTCTCCGGCAGCCCAAGAAGGAAGTCCGCGAAACTGTTCCCGTCGGAGCTGCCTTGATTGTTATTGAGCTGAGCCTGTGTCCAGCTTTGTCCGAAGGTGTAGCTGCCGGAAGGCTGAGCATACTGGTGGAAGTTAAGGAACAGTTTTCGAAACTCGCCGCCAAACTTGAGTGAGTTGCCATGCGTGATCTTGATGATGCTAGCGTTCACGTCGTGCGCAAGCGGATTTTCTAGCAAGGCAACGTAGCCACTCGAACCAAGACTCGAGAAGCCATTGCCGAAGTTGTAGTTTGGAAAGACCTGAACGTTGGCGACATTTGCAAGGTTTTGAGGGAAACCGAGGCTGGTCAGGGGAAACGACCCTCCGAAGGGTAAGCGTACTGAAGACGAACGGCTCAAGCCATAGCGAACTTCTCCCAACAGTGTGGGCGAGAAGGTAAAGGTATTGTCGTAAGAAAGGCTGTAAGAGCCTGAAGTTGTGGGGCCACCGTATCCTTCAGAGGCGACGTTATTGAAGCCGCTGAACGGCACATTGAAGTCTGCGTAATGAGAAAAGCGAACAAAGGTGTGCCAGTTGGGCGTCCAATTGTGATCGATCTTTGTGTCGAAGTGATAGTAGCTATCAGTGTCGGTCCCGGTGGAGGTGAAGTTGTATCCGTTCCCGGCCACATTTGGCTTTGGATAGTAAGCGAGTGAGGCAATCGCGACTTTGCTGAATCGAGCCGGATCGATCACATTCTGCCTGCCTTGATACGAGAAGGGAGCGCGATTGAAGACAGTGGCTCCGGTCTTTGGGTCGATTGAGGAGGTTACTGTGGTCGGGTCGTAGATCGTTGAGCCCGAGGCTGAGAAGTCGCCAGCGCGCTCTGCCTCCGTCGGCACCAGGAAGTTCGCAGTGTCGCCATGAGTGAGATTCGATTTTTCGTAGGCAACGAAGAAAAACGTACGGTTATGACCGTTGTATACGTGAGGAATAACCAATGGACCGCCTAGAGTTCCTCCTTCCTGGTAGCGACTTACTGGCGGAACCGCACCATTGTTGTAGTAGTTTCGAGCATCGAACACTGAATTTCTTGCAAAGATAAAGCCCGTGCCGTGAAGCTGGTTGGTGCCGGATTTCGTGATGAGGCTGATGACGCCTCCTGAAAATCGCCCATATTCTGCGGGTAGTACGCTCGTTTGTACGTTGAACTCCTGAACGGAGTCCACGATAGGCGTGTAGGCGCTGGAACTGTTGCCGACGTTGTTCTCGGGGAGGATGTTTGTTTGTCCGTCCAAAAGCTGTTCATTGTTTGCATTACGCGAACCCGAGATGTGGGGCGTGGAGGCTCCATTCGAATTGCCAGTGATATTCACGCCAGGCGCCAGTCCAGCAAAATCAAAAGGATTGCGACCGTTAAGCGGCAGATCGACAATTCTCTTCTCGGTGATGACCGCACCTGTGGAGGACGTGTCTATCTCAAGGTTCGCAGTGGTCGTGACCTCGACAGTCTGGTTATCTGCCCCCGGAGATAATGCAAAGTCAACAGGGTGATTTTCGGACACTTCAACATTGATGTTGTCTTGTCGTCCTTGCTTGAATCCGGGCGCAGACACCTGAACGCTATATGTTCCGGGAGGAAGAAGAGGCACTTGGAAACGTCCACTCTTGTCGGTGGAGAGCACTTTTGAAGAGTTGGTAGCCGTGTCAGTTACAATCACCTTCGCGTTGGGAATAACGGCGCCCGTGCTGTCGGAGACCACACCCTCAAGAGCACCGGTGGGGCTTTGGGCAAACATTGGGGCGCACAGCAGGGTGCTTAGCAGCACTAGCTTTCTAATTGTCATCGCTGTCCTCATAGTTTTCTATTGCATCTGTTGCGGGAGCCAGTAAGTCCAACGTTGCTCCGGCCCTTCAATTTTTCATCCTCTGAATTCAGATTTCTCATGATATCGATATCAGGTGACCGACGAACGATAGAACCTTAAGCAGATTTATGTCAACGAAAATGTCCAATTATTTTTAGTAAAGAATGAAAACCGTTGATTCTAAGAACGCAGGACACGATTGAGAAGCGACCAAAATGTCACAAATTATTAGCCTCATAAAGGATCTCGACCTCAGCGCAGGAGCAAATATGGAATCGGCGGTTTCCACTCCCAGGGCTGTGTCGACCAAAGTTCGGTAATCAGGCCGGCGGTGATATCGATATCGTTAGCACGTGTTGAAAATCAGGTTGCATCAAGGTTCTTACCGGTGAATCGCATTGGCAAGTGCGAGAAGCCGTGACAGCTTTTCTTGGGCGACAAGCGTTTGTCAGCTTGCAGTCGTAATTTTTAAGACTTCTTAGCTTTTTTTCTTAACGCAAGCGCAGATACACGTTAGTCTGGAGCCACTTTGAAAGAGGTTTGATTGTTCGCCAAAAAAGCAAAGATGAGTGATGTGGCAAAGTTGGCAGGCGTGGGCACGATGACGGTGTCTCGCGTTCTTAACGGGAGTGCTCCTGTCAACGAAGGAACCAAGGCGCGCGTTTACCAGGCGATCAAGAAGCTCAATTATCAGCCGAATCCGGTTGCGCGTTCGTTGCGTCAGGCCAAATCGAACTCCATCGGCATCATTGTTCCGAACTTTTACGACCCCTTTTTCTCGACATGCGCTCATGCGATCAGTCTCGTCGCTAAACAACACCATTACTCCGTCAGCGTAAGCACCTCCGATGAGGACGCTGGTATCGAATTTACAGAAGCCAATCTGATGGTTTTAAACCATGTGGAAGGACTTGCTGTCATCCCCGCAGCGATCGGAAAGTCCTGTTTTGATCGCCCGGAGTTCCACTCAACTCATATCGTCACTCTTGATCGGCCAATTCGAGGCCATCGCTTCAATAGTGTTTTAGTTGAAAATCAGCAGGGTTCGACTGAGGCGGTGAAACACCTCATTGATCATGGGCATAAAAGAATTTGTTGTCTCGGACTCTCCGACAAGCTCTACACCATTCGGGCACGCCACGAAGGTTATAAAAAAGCGATGTTGCAGTTCAATCTGACCCCGGATCAATACTTTGGGGGCGTTACCGAAGAGGCTACCCGTGTCCTCATCCAAAAAGCGATGTCAGGACGCAAAAAGCCCACAGCGTTCTTCGTGAGCAACAACTTCGTCATGAGACATGCGCTGCATGCGTTTTCTAAACTAAACATCCGTATACCGGATGATATTGCGCTCATTGGCTTTGACGATCTGGAGATGGCTGACATCTTCGTGCCAGCGATTACAGTGGTTCGCCAGCCCTCACATGAACTCGGCCGAGTGGCCGCGGAGCTGCTGTTTGCGAGACTGGAGCATAAGGAAGTGTCTCTCTCCGGACAGCAAATCGTAATGCCGGTGGAGTTGGTGATTCGGCAGTCGTGCGGCTGCAACCGTCGAGGCGTTGCTAAAGCACTTCCAAGACACAACAATTCAGTATCTTTTTCTTAACGCAGCTTGAGAGTGTGTTCCCAGCAGAGCACTCAAAACCTATGGTATCGTTATCGCGCGTAAGGAGTTACTCCCTCAATAATGTGTGCCACTCATAAAACTCTTCTATCCAAGTCTTTCCCTCGTGTTTGTCTGCGAAGAAAACTACCGCTTCTCATTTTGGCGGTTGTGCTCTGTGTGGTCCCTGGAAATGTTCTCGCACAGCCTGTATCTACGAATGATCCTCCACAGTACGGTCCTTATAGCGGAATCTTTCTTGCCGACGGACTCGGCTTGAGAAAGCCAATCATCAACACGCATGACTCTGTGTTACTTGCGGATTCTCCTTGGTCTCTATACTGCTGGATCAAGACAGCGGAACCCGTCGAAGGACCTGAGCTGGTTGCCGGATTTGGAGCAACCACGGATGAATCGTATCGCTACTTGGGCATAGATGCAGGCAAAGTAACATTGAGCGTCGGCAGCGGCAGTCTTCTCAGGGGAGCGATGAAAGCGACGTCGAACGAGTGGCATCTGATTGCTGCAACGTTCGATGGACATCAGTTTCATCTCTATAGCGATGGACAATCGGTTGCGACAGGCAGCCTGGTTCTAGGCGGAGTAAAACCTCTGTTGCAGATGGCTCCATCGTTTGCCGTAGAGTCTCCGCAGAGGCACTTCGGGGGAGAGATCGCTGCTTTCACCGTCGTCCGACATGCGCTCTCGGATGGTGAAGTTCGTCAACTTCATGAAACGCCGCCAGACTTTTCGTTGATCAATTTCGAAGAAGGTTCGAAGCCGTGGCCCCTGCAGACCCGCGCCCAAGCGGGATATCGCGCACCACAAGACCCCTCTACGTTGCCCAGAAGCCGTGCTTCTTTTTCTCGTCCTACTGTCAAGCTGAGAGCACCCGTAGGCGACTCTCTCATCCAGACGGCCTCGCAGCAGTGGACCTTCTCGGATGGATGGACATTACGCGAAGCTCCCAAGGTTGAAGCCGATGGTGCAACCCTTGCTAAGGCTTCTTACAATGGGGCTGGATGGATGCGCGCTACTGTTCCGGGTACCGTGCTGACGACGATGATTGACGATGGGATCTATCCCGACCCTGACTTCGGCCTCAATAACCTGGCTATTCCCGAGTCACTCAATAAGCAAGACTACTGGTATCGCAACGAATTCGTTCTTCCGGCTTCCCTAAGCGCGTTGACAGACCGCGACGCTCATCACGTGGAACTCACTTTTCAGGGAATCAACTACAAAGCTTCGGTGTGGCTAAACGGAACACTTCTCGGCTCCGTGAAGGGAGCTTTTTGCCGCGGCACATTTGACGTGACCTCTTTGCTGAAGCCTGGAATTAAAAATGTCTTAGCCATTCGGATCTCCCCTCCGCCACATCCTGGTATACCCCAGGAACAATCTGTTCTGGGCGGCCCCGGCGAAAACGGTGGAACGATGGAACTCGACGGTCCAACCTTTCTAGCTACTGAAGGTTGGGATTGGATTCCAGCCATCAGGGATCGAAACAGCGGCATATGGCAGCCTGTGACATTGACGGTAACCGGGAGTCTGAAGTTGGGTGATGCTCAGGTTGTGACCTCTTTCGAGAATCATGATATCTCGCACGCTGCAGTCGAGATCGATGTACCCGTCACCAATCACCTAAGCCAACCGGTAGAGGCGATAGTGGACGCTTCCATCAAAGATATCTCCCTTCATAAGGCGGTAACGCTGGCCCCAGGCGAAAACGAAGTTCGGTTTCTACCGGCAGAGTTTCCCCAACTTGTTATGCAGCATCCTCACCTGTGGTGGCCAAACGGCTACGGCGAGCCGTACCTTTATCGCTTGAATCTCTCACTTCGCAATACAGGTGACACCGGCATATCCGATGTTAAAGATGTTCGCTTTGGCATCCGTGAAATCAGCTACGAACTCAGTCTCCTCGACAGTGCCGGACATCTTCGTCGCGTAGAGTTTTCGCCGACCGCTGCTCGCGGAATAGCAAAACCAGTGATCGACATAAGCCATGAAGGAATGCGGGAGATTCCCTCAGCTGATGCTGCGGCGCTTCATATTTCGGACGACAACATTGGCAAGTATCAATCCCATGTAGCTTCGCTTGCAACGGGATCGGAGCTTTCGCCTTCCATCCAATCCATCGCCGATACGGGTGCCGGCCCGTATCTCGTCATCAAAGTGAACGGTGTTCGCATCGCGGCCCGAGGTGGAAACTGGGGAATGGACGATTCGCGCAAACGCGTCTCACGCGAACACCTGGAGCCTTTCTTCCGACTCAATCACGATGCTCACCTCAACATCATTCGTAACTGGGTTGGACAAAGCACAGAAGAGACATTCTATGACTTAGCAGACGAGTATGGCATGCTGGTTTGGAACGACTTCTGGGAGTCGACTCAGAACTACAACATTGAAGCCGAAGACCCCGCGCTCTTTCTCGCAAACGCAACCGACACGATCAAGCGGTTTCGAAATCATCCTTCGATCGTCTTGTGGTGCGGGCGAAATGAAGGCGTGCCTCAGCCAATCATCAATATGGGTCTTGACGAGTTGGTTCGCACGCTCGATGGAACTCGGTATTACTCGCCAAGTTCTAATCAGGTGAACCTGCAGGGAAGCGGACCGTATAGCTACCAGTCGCCCGCACTCTATTTCTCTTCACTCAATCGCGGCTTTTCGGTGGAGACGGGAACGCCCTCGATGTCTACCCTTGAATCTTTCGAAAGCACGACCGCGGAAGAGGATCAGTGGCCCATCGGTGATGCATGGGCTTACCACGATTGGCATCAGAGCGGAAATGGCGACGTCGCACCGTTCATGGCGGAGATTCAAGCCGAATTCGGGGCTCCCGTCAGTCTTGAAGACTTTGAGCGTAAGGCGCAGATGTTGAACTACGTCAATCACCGGGCCATCTTCGAAGGAATGAATGCGAACCTATGGACGCCAAACAGCGGACGGCTCTTGTGGATGACGCAGCCTGCGTGGCCAAGTACCATGTGGCAGATATTGAGCTCCGATTATGACACCCAAGCATCGTTTTACGGAACGATGAAGGCCTGCGAACCCCTGCACGTCCAACTTAACCTGTTGACCTACCAGGTCGACATTATCAACACGACCAGAGATTCGCAGAAAGCTATGACTGTTAGCGCTCAGGTGTATTCGCTGGCAAACACTCTTCTCCTTCAAGCGAAGGAGAAGACTGACCTGAGTGCCGATGCATCTGCAGGTAACCTTAAGCTGGATCTCGCTCCTCTACTCAGTCGCGGAATGGTGATCGTCCGGTTGGAACTGTCTGACTCAACAGGGAAGGTAGTTTCACAAAATCTTTATTGGCTTGGCGAAAAGTCTTCTTCCTATCGCGAGTTGACGCGCTTGAGTAAATCTACTTTGCAGGCGAGTGCCACTTCGGCTATGAAAGATGAGACAGTACGGTTTAGCGTGCAGCTGACAAATCCAGGTAGTGTCGTCAGCCTCGCCAACAAACTCACTCTCATTACAGTCAAAGATAAAACACGCATCCTGCCCGCGTATTTCTCCGACAACTATATCTCCCTCCTTCCAGGCGAGACGAGACTCGTGGAGATTGAGTGTCCAGCGGGAGCCTTGAAGGATAAAGCGGAGATTGTAATTCGCGGTTGGAACGCCACTACACAGACGGTGAAGATAACAGATGACAAGACAGACCGACCACCGCGCACGAGAAGATAAGGTCTGACAGTTCAGATCAGCAAACGATAAGCAGGTTCTGAAGATACCGCACATAGGATTGAAGAAATGAAAATGGCGTTTGGTCGATTATTTATGATTCCGAGTTGCATTGTGGCACTCGCGTTGGCGGGATCCTCCGTCGCCAAAACACAAACTCTTGGCATATTCGAAGGACATCAGGATGTCGGAACCGTCCTGCATGCTGGATCGGCAGCGTACGATCCCACGAACCGGCGCTATACGATAGCGGGAAGCGGAGACAACATGTGGTTCGGCGAAGACGATTTTCACTTCGTCTGGACCAAGATATCCGGCGACGTTTCCATCACGGCCGATATCGCTTTCCAGGGCACTACCGGTAACAATCATCGGAAGGCTGTTCTGATGATCCGCCAGAGTCTCGATGGAAACTCAAAGACCGTCGACATTGCGAGACATGGAGACGGACTCACATCTCTTCAGTATCGGGATGAGACGGGCGGAAACACCCACGAGGTGGAATCAAATGTTTCGTCGCCCCACACGGTGAGACTGGAAAAGCGAGGCGACTACTTTTATGCATTCATCTCTGGAAAAGACGGTAAACTTCAACCGGCGGGAGCATCCACAAAACTAGAACTCACCGGACCGTTCTACATTGGTATTGGCGTCTCCGCTCACGACAAGGATGTCGTGGAGCACGCAACTTTCTCGAACGTCAAGTTGCACAAGCTTACGCAAGCAATTGAGAGTACGACGCTCTTTAGTACGCTCGAGACAGTAACGATTGCCTCCACCGATCGTCACGTTGAGTACGTCGCGCCAGCCCACTTTGAAGCGCCGAATTGGTCGAAGGACGGCTCTTATTTTCTCTATAATTCTGATGGTAAGCTCTTCAAGCTAAAACTTCGCGAGAGCGAACCCAGCCTCATTGCAACCGCCCCGCAGGACAGCTGCAATAACGATCATGGCCTATCTCCTGACGGCAAGTTAATCGCAATCAGCGATCAGAGCGAGGGAAAGCAATCCCATATCTACATCGCTCCGATAGGTGGCGGCACGCCTCGGCGAATTACGTCAGACGGGCCCTCTTATTGGCATGGTTGGTCCCCTGACGGAAAGACACTTGCCTTCACTGGGGAACGGGGCGGCGAGTTCGATATCTATTCAATTCCGGTTGCAGGTGGTGCTGAGACTCGCCTAACGTCAGCACCGGGTCTCGACGATGGGTCTGAATATTCTCCTGATGGGGCATATCTCTACTTCAATTCGGAGCGCGCCGGGCCGATGCAAATCTGGCGTATGCGCGCAGATGGAAGCAATCAAGAACAGGTGATTTCGGATTCTACCAATGATTGGTTTCCACACATCTCACCCGATGGAAAGTGGATGGTCTTTCTCGCCTACGAGAAGACTGTCAGCGGCCATCCGCCAAACAAAGATGTAGCGCTCTATCTTATGTCGATCGCCGACAAGAAGGTGCATCTGTTGGCGAAGCTGTTCGGTGGCCAAGGCACCATCAACGTGCCATCTTGGTCACCGGACAGCTCAAAGCTCGCCTTCGTGAGCTATGAACTTCTGCCGAAGTCTGCAGATCCATCAGAATAGAAAGCCGATCTCGGTCCTAAAAAGCCCATCATGCCGAGTAAAGACATTCAGACGCGTTAAACGGATTGCGCAATACAAGCGGCTCGCAGGTTTCACGCTCGATAGAATCTGGAAGGAGTGGGGCTCTGCCGGGTGCCGGTTGACGGAATCGCCGAATTCACGCCTCGTTCAGTCCGCCAGAACCGCAGTGCCTTGAGGGTGCGCGCTCCTTTAATGGGTGCGTGATCACCGAATGGACGCTTCCTCTCCGTGCCGCCTGGGATTGTACGGCTGCGGGCGTCTTTGAGCAGATCCTCAAGTTCTTGAGGACAAGCGGTTATAAATCGGCTAAGTCGGCAAACCAGGCCCAATCGGCTATCGATGCTACCAAACCTACCGAGCGGATTTGGGCTGAACCCGTCGAGGGGAGCAGTCCAAAAATTCTTCCAAGAGCCTATCGGCAATCGTGCATAGCCTATTGCACGACTCGCATACGAGACCCTTAACGACGGTCCATAGTGATGGGTGGAGACGGTAAAGCAGATCAACGGCAATCAATGGTCAATCACGACCGTAGCCTTTTTAGTACTTTTGCTGTGCTCGATACAGCTCGTATTTCTGATTGGAATAACGCCCACCCTAGTTTTCATTGGACGGGTCGCCATACTTATCACGATCATTGGCTCAATTCGAGTGTAGGGGCGATAGACCTCAGAAATCTTGATGACGCATTTCAACACTCGGTTTTGGAGTGGCACAATGGCCCAGACGGATTACCTTCTCGATGCACGCGAAGCTGCACAAATCCTTCCGCATGGATCGGCGGACTCTGGTTCGATGGGCACGTCTCGGCCAAGTCCCGGCTCATCCTATGGGAGAGGGCAAACGGAAGCTCTGGCGCTTCGTAGAACATAAGCTTCTACAGTGGGTTGAAGCCCGTAGAATCAGTTCGGAACGGCGACCGCCCGGGAGTACCATCGAGACAGCCATCAGCGCTCATGCGAGGAGAACAGCATGAGCCGTTTTCAACAAGGAAGTCTCTTGAAACAGAAGCGTAAATGTGGTCCGGACGTATGGGTGTTTCGCTGGTATGACGAGAGCAGCGGCAAGCGCACATACGAGAAACGCAACCTCGGCACGGTGAAGGATCTTCCTTCACGCCGGATGCCGAGCAGGCCGTGGCCGACTTTCGCGCAAACATCAGCGTCGAGATCAGAGTTCCAGTTACGGTCTCTGAACTCATAGCCCATTATCGCAAACACGAGTTAACCGAGGACAAGAAAGCATTCGCCACCATAGCGTCAACATCTATCTATTCGACGAACCGTATCGCTCCGAAGTGGGGTGAGAGATGGTTATCGGATGTTCGGACTGTAGAAGTCGAAGAGTGGTTGCACGCTCTGCCATATGCTCCGGCAACAAAGAGCAAAATCAGGAACATCATGTCTGCAGTGTTCAATCATGCCATCCGGTGAGTGGACGCATCGCAATCCCATCACCAAGGTCCGGGCCTCGTCGAAACGTCTGCGGGAGCCAGATGTGCTAACTCCAGCCGAGTTCGCGGCCCTGGTTGACGAACTGCCACTTCGCGTAAAGACGATGGTGATATTGGCGCGGAGTACAGGATTGCGGCGGTCGAACTGGTCGCTCTTACATGGTGAGATGCTGATCCAGTCCTGATGCAGGTCAATGTTCTCCACTCGTGTGCGCGGGGCCGCTTCGGGGACACCAAAACCGAGGCGAGCCGCAAACCAGTTCCGTTGCACACGTCAGTCATCGAGTGCCTCGACGCCTGGAGGAAAGAGTCGCCTTACAACGGCGACGACGATTTTCTCTTTCCGTCAGTTCGAAATGAGGGAAGAACGCCGGTGACTCCCGACATGATTCTGAAAAAGGTCATTCGCCCAGCACTCGTCCGGGCGAAGATCACTGGGAAAAGAATCGGATGGCACAGCTTCCGCCACTCTCTGGCGACAAACCTGAGATCGGCTGGAGCGGACTTGAAGACAGCCCAGGAACTCCTGCGTCACGCGAACTCGCGGATCACTCTCGACATCTACACGCGAGCGATCTCAGCGAATAAGCGTGAGGCCAACAATAAAGTCATGGAGATGGTGATTGAGGCCGGCAAGAGCAGGCTTTCAGCACCCTCGCCAGCACCCTCGCGACGGGAGCCTCGCTTACTAGAAGGCAGCAAAAAAGGTGCCGGAAACTCTCAGCACCCTTCCGCACCCTCGCGGGTCTCAACTGATCTTGTCACTGTGCCATAAACCTTTTATTTTCTTTGGTTTATGGCGGGGACGACGGGGCTCGAACCCGCGACCTCTGCCGTGACAGGGCAGCGCTCTAACCAACTGAGCTACGTCCCCAGATTGTTTTTCAACAATTTGGTTATACGTCACATAGAATCAAGCCTTTCGCATCTTTCGCTCTTTTCTACAATTTCGCTGCTGTGGATTGGATTTTGGATGTTTCCGGTAGGTGGACACCAAAACCATCACCGCAACGACAAGATTGAGTCTACCAGATAATTCGTTCCTTTTGGTGTCCAACGCCATAGTGAAAATAACGACTTTCACGATGAGGATGAATCCACACCTGAGTGGTTATTGCGAGCCTGGCCAAGGGGGACATTCTCTAAAACCTCCTGACCCGGAGCAACAATCCGAAACTTCCCGCTTGATAGAGGATCAGTATTCCAAGTCCGATTAGAACAATGGGAGTCATGCGGTGCCCGTACCGGCGAATGAGCGGGCCCCATTTCGGATGATTTAATATCGCGTGTGCAACGAGACACCATAGTGCTGTCATCACGAGGAAAACGAGAGCAATTACGATGATTTCCTGAGCTGAGCGGATAGTAAACGAAGGCGTGTAACTCCAATGTTGTCGCCACCATTTGCTACCGGCACGAGCGCACTGTTGCGGCTCGGCCGCTTTTGTTGGCATCGGAGTGATGTTCTAGAGTTTCTTCCGCCCGGTCACGCTGCTGCTACAACTCGAAGAGCTTCTTTCCGCCGATCAAAACAGGGATCACTCCCAGCAGGCCAATGAAGGCGCGAGGGATCACGAAAGAAGTAGGGAGGTCGCGACACTTCCGCTGAACAAAGCTGTAATCCCCACATATTGACCGAGCACAATGTCTCGCGTGAGAATCCTCTTCTCGGCGAGAAAACCTACGATTACAAATACATCATCAACATTTGTTGAGGCAAACAGCACAATCGCCATGCCAATCAGCGCAAGTAGAGATTCCATTCACCGTACCATTCGTATTAATGCAAGTACAGCCTATCCCAAGCGCATAGAGGACGATGGAGAAAGGACTTCCCGGACTAACCCTCTGTCTAAGCCATCCCTCATATCAGACGAGCCGGCGGAGGTCCAGTTGACAGCCTCTTTCCCGTGGCCCAAAATGTCATACCGATAAGGATTGACCGCATTCCTGCAAGACCTACTCAGCCCTCGAGAAGCAAATCTCATGCGATTGGCTGGGCAGTCAGCCCCTCGTTCGACCATTCCTAACTGTATTGTCCGATCGTCGCGATTCTAGACAACAAAGAGAAGGCCTCTGGCGAAGTTTCCAGCGGCCTCAATCATCGTAATGCCATAGGGAGCTCTCAAATGAGAAAGACGGGAGTGAGGATAGTAGGCGCGCTGTGCGCCACTCTGTTTCTAACATTGGCTCTGCAAGCCTCGGCTCAGGACTCAAGACGGACGGTCTTCGCCCACTATCTACTTACCAACCAGAATTATCAGGCAACAGCACCAGTGAGGCGAAGGTACGGGCCTACATGAAAGAGATCCAGCAAGCGCAGGCTGTCGGAATTGACGGTTTCGCGCTCGACGTCGGAAGTTGGCTCAGTTCCGG
>CAZZZG010000018.1:0-26488 GCA_964658525.1 uncultured Edaphobacter sp. | reverse complement strand
AGGCTGTCGGAATTGACGGTTTCGCGCTCGACGTCGGAAGTTGGCTCAGTTCCGGTGCAGGGGCCGAATATCACTCGGCGTTGCAACATGGCAGAAGATCAAATCGGACCTGGCAACCGATGCCAATCCGTCAACCGCAACTGTTGATCCTTCATGGGCCTCGACGACCGTCGACGTAGCTGGTCCGCCCAGCAATACCCCTTTCTCGATCTTCCTGGTCCCGGCATTCTTTGCTGCATTTGGCGGAGAACTCCCTACGCAGCCGGAGATACAAAGTGGATTCAACACTGGAGACCAGTGGTTGACGGCTTGTTCTACTTGGGGATCGCGGGCGTGCCCGGCTCTGGCGGGCCACTGGACCAACTCAAGAGCAGCGCAGCATATGCCTCCGTGCTTCACGGTACCCGTAAGCTTTACATGGCGCCGATCGCTTTCCAGTTCTGGGGTTCAGATGCGGCTCGCTATTTCAAGTACAGCGGATACCAGGGTATGCGCGACATGTGGATGAACGCGATTAACGTCACCCATCCGGAATGGGTTGAGATCATCACCTGGAACGACTTTATCGAGGGCACCTACGTAAGCCCGATCGACGACCCGAACAAGTATCCATTAGCCAACTTCCTCGTTCAGAGTGGACTTCCCACCCAACCGGGTCCTCCGAGGTACTTCCGTAGCCACGCAGGGCCTTGGGAGTTGTTGCCGTACTTTATCCAGTGGTATAAGACCGGTTCTCGGCCGGATATCGACAAGAACTCCGTCTTCTGGGCCTATCGCACACAATCGGTCGCGGATAACGCAACGAGTGGCATCCCGGCCCTGGGAACGCTGAACGGTACGATCGCAGATAAGATTTACGTCACCGCAAACCTCGTTCAGCCCGGAACGCTGACTGTCACTTCAGGCACACTCACGACGAGCTTCAATCTCTCCCCAGGGAGCACGGACGTGCAAGCTCCTTTCATGGATGGCAATCCTCCCGTGTTCAACTTCGCGCCAGACGACAAAAACCGCGCAGCGCTGATAGGAAGCGGCAGGGATTCCATCGGGATTTACATTTACTCCCCGTCTGGAGGAACTTCGATTCAGTACAACGATGAGTATTATTCCACCGGCCACCTCAGCGCGCCCCGTTGCTCCGCATCCGGGGGAGGGTGGTAAGCAAAGCCCGCGTCACCTCGATCAGATTTTATTGGCTGATCGAGGTGACAGCCGGTACAAATGGCTCATTTGTGCGCGAGAAACGGGAAAACAACTCTAACCCCTGCTCCTGATCCGTCCGCCGTAGAAGACTGCCGTAGGAATTTCCCTGGAACAGGTACCCACAGCTATTTATGTCTGACGATAAGAGGCAAATGCGCTCATTGACTTGGGTTAGTCACGACTCCGCAAATCAGTCCCGATAAATGCTCTTCTCGTCAGCACGATAGAGAAGGCTTCTTCGATTTAACATGAGAGCATGCAAGAAATTGTGATTGGCAGTAGACAGAAGATCAACCTGGAGACGTGGGAGCGCCGCGCGAGCTTTCATTTCTTCAAGAATTTTACCGAGCCCTATCATGGCGTCTGCCTCCGCGTTGACTGCACGGAGACTTACCGTTACGCCAAGGAGCATCATCTGTCAGTCTTTTTGTCACTGCTGCATCGCTCACTCGTCGCTGCGCACCAGGTTGAGAACTTCAAGACGCGTATTGTTGACGGCGCCGTCTGGAGCTATGAACAGATCAATGCCGGAAGTGCTGTCGGACGTGAGAATGGCACCATTGGCCTGGGACACTATCAGTTCCGACCGCAAATCGATGTGTTCGTGCGGGAGGCGGCTATCGAACTCGACCGGGTGCGGCAGAGAGATGACATTGAGCGCTATCCGGAAGCGAACCTGATTCGCTATTCGGTGCTTCCCTGGTTCGACTTTACATCCATTTCACATGCTCGCGACTTTTCCCACGAAGACTCCGCGCCTCGCATCACGTTCGGTAAAATTACTGAGGCGGGTGGCCGCTGCACTATGCCCGTATCGATCCATGTGCACCACGCTCTAATCGATGGCCTGCATGTGGCTCAGTTCGTTGAGAAGTTTCAATGTCGCCTGGATTCTCCATATTCCAAATCTTCGTAGCAATGCGTCGGCCTGTAGATTGGAAAATGGTTGGAGCTCTCCGCGGTGAACGGCTCACGCTCGTGGAAGACCCAAATGGCAATCGCTCTCTCCAACAGCCGAAGCAGTCCTTCTGGAGGGATCTTCCAGCAATCGGACAGGTTATTTGGTGACAGCAGATCTTTGGCTGTAGGAGGTTCAAACAACCGCTTGCGGATTCTCCAAGTCTGTCCGCTCGCGTTTGGAGGTCAGATGGTAGTACATCGCAGGAGTAACGATCAAGCTCAGAACCACCGAGATCAAAAGACCGCCAATCACAGCGATCGCTAGTGGCTGCAGCATCTGCGACCCAGCACCTAGCGCAAAAGCCAACGGCAGCATCCCACACATCGCCGCCGCCGCCGTCATTACGATCGGCCGCAGCCGCCTCTGCGCAGCATGCATCATCGCGTCCAACGCCTCAGCGCCTTCCGCCCGCGCCCGCTCGTCTGCATCCAGCAGAAGAATTCCGTTTTTTGCCACGATCCCGATTACCATGATCAGACCCATAAAACTTGCGACATTGAAGTCGGTTCTGGTGATTAGGAGTGCCAGAACGACTCCTGCCATCGAAAGGATCGAACTTGTAAGGATTGCGATCGGAGCGGAGAAATTTCGAAATTCAGCAAGCAGAACGCCGAAGACGAGCGCAAGTGCAAGGATGAGAACTTGGAGGAGTTCATGAAAGGACTTCTGCTGCTCCTCATACGTCCCACCGTATTCTACCCTCACACTCGCCGGAAGATTCAGTTTAGCCACGGCGTCTTTAACCTTAACCATGGCGCCGCCAAGATTTGAGCCTTCCAATCGACCGCTGACCAGAACGACCTGCTCGAGATTCTCGCGGCGGATCTCATTCAGTGGAGGTAATTCTTTGATTTCGGCAAGTGAGCCCAGCGTAGCGGTGTGCCCAGTAGCGGAGTTGAAGACTGTGTTTTCGATGGCGCTCAATGAAGCGCGATGTTCATCTGACATCCGTACGCGGACGGTGTAGGGTCGACCGGCCATAATCACTGGGTCGGTCGCAGGAAGGCCATCAAGCAACGAAGTCGCATCTTCAGCCACTTCCTGAACCGTGAATCCCAACCGGCTGGCCAGAGTAGGATCAACCTGAAACGTAGTCGCAGGGCCGCTCAGAGTGTTGTCCACACCATTCTGCGTATCGACAATTCCCGGGATTGCTGAAATTGCAGCTTGCACCTTGGGGCCAAGATTGTTGAGAAGGTTGATGTCGGGAGAAAAAAGCTTAATCTGGATTGGCTCGGGTGAGTTAGACAGATCGTTGATGTTATCTTGCAGGATCTGAGTGTACTCGGCGTCAAGCTGCGGCACAGCCTCCTTCACTCGCTCCCGAACGTCGTTCATCACTTCCTGGACACTGCGTGAGCGTTTTTGCTTGAGCCGAACGGTAAGGTCGCCATAGTTCGACTCGGTGACCGCGGCGAGACCGAGTTGCAGGCCCGTGCGCCGCGAGGTGATAAGTACTTCGGGAGTGTCGCGCAGAATCTCTTCAACTTTATCGATCATCTTCTGGCTGGCAGTCAAAGAACTACCGGCAGGAAACGTGGTGTCCAGGATGAAACTTCCTTCATCCATCTCCGGCAATAAATTCGATCCGAGGGTACCGTAAGCGAAATATCCAGTTATCACTAAGACTACGGCAATTGCTGCCAAAGCCCAGGTTCTCCGAATAGTCCAATCTAGCGCGCGACTATGAAGCTCCAGAACTCGACGCATGAAGGGACTGTGCTCATCGTGGCCGTTGACAGAACTACCAGAGGTTTCTTTCTTGGCTGATTTCTCGCTGTTTTCCCGTAGCAATGAGAGAGATAGCGCCGGTGTGAAGGTCAGAGCCAGGAGAAGAGATGTGAGAAGCGCTGCAGTCATCGTTACTGCTAGGGCCCGGAAGAAGCTGCCGGTCACACCCGACACGGCAATCAAAGGAAGGAAGACGACTACCGGTGTGATCGTAGATCCGATCAGCGGTGTTGTGATCTTGCGGAGAGCTGAGCGTACCGCCTCTATGCGAGTTTGCCCGCGATCTCGATGCACAACAACATTTTCCACGACGACGATAGCGTCATCAATAACCAGACCGATCGCAGCCGCAAGACCCCCCAGCGTCATCAAGTTGAAACTTTGTCCGATAACCCAAAGAAAGAGGATTGTCACTGCGACGGTAACAGGTATCACCAGCCCCGCAATCAGTGAACAAGTCCAATCACGAAGAAAGAGAAACAGGATGACGCACGCCAGCAGAAGGCCAATCAGAATCGAATCGCGCACACTGGCGATGCTTTCGCGAACGAGCTCCGATTGATCGTAAAACGCCTTCAGGTGTACGCCGGGTGGCAGAGTCTTACTGAGTCGCTCTATCTCGATAGCAACCGCCTCGGCCACCGCAACAGTGTTGCTCGTAGGCTGGCGGGCAATATTAAGCAGCACCGACGGCTTCCCATCGGCGTCCACAGCCGTGTAGACAGGTAGAGTCGCAGGACCAAGAGTTGCTACATCTGAGATACGCACCGGCGCACCGGAAGCCGTAGTCTTCACCACTAGCTGGCTTAGCGCATTCACGTCGTGCGCCTGCGCACCGACGAGCCCAAGAATAAGTTGATGATCGGCCTCGTAGAGGCCAGGAGAATCTACGATGTTTGACGTCTGGACTGCATTGACGAGGTCGGGAACAGTAACGCCCGCAGTCTGCAAACGAGCAGGATCTGGTGTGATATGAATCTCCGGGATCTTGCCGCCCTGAACCACGATGGTGCTGACTCCCTTCACGCGGTTCAGAGGAGGCTTTAGATCATAGGTAGCGATCTGCCATAGTTCCGTCTGAGACACCGTATTAGGGCCACGATCATCCCCCGTCAGCGCATACCCGAGAATAGGAAAGGTTGCAAAAGTTAGTCGATTCGTGGTGATCTTCGCCGTGCTGGGCAAACTCGACTGTATCTTCGCCAGCGCAGAGTCGGTGAGTTGTAAGGTGCGGAACATGTCGACGTTCCAGTCAAAAAACAGACTTACCTCTGCAGATCCACGACTGGTGGTGCTACGAACTGTCATCAGCCCCGGGACAGTGTTGACTGCATCTTCAATGGGCTTTGTGATCGTGACCTGCATCTGCTCAACCGGCATCACACCGTTATCGACACCGATGACCACGCGCGGAAAGTTAGTATCCGGAAAGACAGAGATCGGCACTTGGAAGGCCGCGTAGATGCCGGCAATTGTGAGCACAATAAGAAAAAAGAAGATCGGCTTGGCGGCGCGTGTTAGCCAGAAGTTTTTTTCGTCGACAGTAAGTGGGTTGGGAAGACTCACTCTTTGCCTCTCGTGTCGTCGTCGCTCTTGCCTGCCGGACCTTTTTTCTCAGCTGGTTCCACCTTCACCTTCGTGCCTTCATCCAGCCCATAGCCACCAGCGGTAATCACCGTATCGCTCGGCTTAAGACCGGTGAGTATCTGGGTCAATTCGCCAGTTTGTATGCCGACAGTCACAGCTCGTTTTGCAGCCACGCCATCCGCGCTGACCACCATAACGATCTTTCCCGCGCCCTCTGGCGACCGCTGAATTGCTTCTGTTGGAATCAGCAGTGCGTTTTCGACAGTCTTTCCCTTCAGAGAGGCGTGCACCGAAGTCCCGGTTTTCAGGTTGCCCCTGGGGTTGGGCACTCGAAGCCATACCTCAACCGTCGTGCTGCCAGGGTCGAGTGCCGGACTGATCAGCGAAACCTTGGCATCTATCGGTTCCTCTATTCCTGGTACCGCAATCGTGGCCGGAGAACCGAGGCTCAGCTGCTGCGTCTGGATCTGAGCAATATGCAGCTTCGCGATCACGAAAGAGGTATCCATCACCGTTACGATCACAGTTCCGGCGGAGGCTGTCTCCCCCGCGAAGAGTGGCCGATCCGTCACGACGCCAGAGATCGGCGTTTTAATGTTGGTATAGCTAAGCTGCGCCGCCGCGCCCAGGTACTTTCCCTTGGCGGAAGCGAGTTGCCCCTTTGCCGACTCCAGCGAAGCGCTGGTTCCAACTTTGGCCAGAGCTTCGTACTTTTGTTTCGCAATATCGTAAGCTGCCTGTGCCTGAAGCGCAGTTGTTCGCGCAGTATCGTAGTCGCGGCCCGGTATCGCACCCTGAGACAACAACTGTTTGCGGGCTTCGAGAATGCTATCGTCGAGATCGAGGGTAGCCTTGGCTTGTTCCAGATCAAGCCGAGATCGCGTTTGTTCTTCAGGGATCGCAGACTGCATCGCCGCTGCATAGGTTCCTTGTGCCGCGTCGTAGGCACCTTTGTTGTCCATAACGGCCGCGGCCAGATCTTCGTTTTCAAGCGTTGCCACGAGCTGGCCGGCTTTCACATGGTCTCCCCGTTGGACATAAAACTTACGCACAGGTGCAGTCACCTTAGGCAAAATCGCGGCCTGCGCAACAGGATATAGAGTGGCATCGGACTCAATCTCGTCCGTGATCGGACCATTGCCGGGATGGACGGCTTGAACTGTGACGACTGGTTTATCGGCCGTATCGTCCGACTTCTTGCAGCCGCTCTGAAGCAGTAGGGAAGCGGACAGCAACACCAAAGATGCGGCCATTGCCGGTGCCCCAGCAAATTGCATAGCCGTAGTTGGCATTTTGTTGGCCACTGTTAAATTGTCCCCGTAAGTAGTTGAAGATTTGCGAGCGCAAGCTGATAGCGAACGGCTCCGTCCTGATGAGCAAGCTCTACAGTGGTGAAGGAGTTCTGCGCGTCTACGACCTCCAGGACCGTTGCCTCGCCGGCGGAGTAACGCATTCGGGTCAGGCGTAGGCTCTCCCGCGCCGTCTGTACGCTCAACTCAAGTGAAGCAAGCTGGTCATGAGCGAGAGAAGCCTCTCCATAGAACTCTTCAAGCTGAGCGATCAGTGTGCGCTGCGTGGAGGTAAGCGCCACCTTCGCAGCATCGCGAAGAATGTGGGCTTGTTTAATCTTGTGCTGCGTCGCAAGCCAATCCCACACAGGAATGTCGAGTGTCGCCGAAGCTGAGTAGCCAAGGTTGCGAACACCATCAGGTCCGTTCACCGCAAATTGCGGGGCATCGATACCATACGAGTAGTTGAGCGCGAGGTCGGGTAGATAAGCAGCCCGTGCCGTCGTGATGTCGAGATCCTTTGATCGCAGCGTTGCCAGGGCGCTCTTCAACTCCGGATTATTCGCTGCGGCCTGCGTCTCTACCACGGCTCGCTCCGGAAGCGGCGCAGCCGCAGGAAGCGTCACTCTGTACGGCGTGCGCGGATCGGGAAATAGCAGCACACCGAGATCAAGACGAGTCTTCTGCGACTGTAGTTGAGCGTCCCCAAGATCACGCTGCCGTTGTTGTAATGTCAGTTGTGCTTTGATGACATCTGCATGTGCCACTTCTCGTGCTACTTCGCGTTGCTCAGTCTGTTTCACAAAGTCAGCAGCCTCGTTGGCGGCTCGCTCCTGAATGACAATCCGTGCTTGCGCAGCGGTCGAGTTATAAAAAAGTCCAATAACGGTCGAGGTCAATCCCCTTCGGCTGATCTCCATCTCCGCACTGGCGATTGCAGCAGCTGCATCTGCGCGAGCGAGTGCACTGTACTGTGCAAGCCCGATCGTCTCCGAAACAACCCCTTGGCTGATGTACTCGTGCACCGTATTATTGGCGATGAACCTCGGGGCAGCTTGTGTTCCGGTGGAACCGGCCTGATTTAACCCTCCATTCGGCTGAGTATAGAGATATTGATTGTGGTACACGACGGAAGGGAGCAACGCCGCCCGGGCGATCGAGCGGTCAATCTGTGCGGTCTTGCTCGCCGCCACCGCCGCGGCAAATGTGGGTTCATTCGCTCTTGCCAGAAAGAGGGCTTGATCGAGCGTGATCGCTGGCGCGGCTTGAGTCGCGTTCTGTACGCTACCTTGCACCGCAACTCCGCCGCTAATTTGTGTGGCTGCGGCATTGATCGGAGAGGCACCGTTCTGCGAGTACGCTGTAAGGTTCGGGGCAGCCATTCCGGAAGTCGCTATCTGCCACGCACCAGCTGGTGATGGCGTAATGATAAAAGCCATCATCCAGCTAAACGCGAAGATCGCATTGATTTGAAATATTTGCTTCATGGTTTACTTCACACACGCCCCTTAAGAGAGATATATCCGCTCTATTTTTGGCCGATCACTAGGACGGTAAAGGTATCGGGTAGGGCAGGCGGTCGCGGGTGGGGAATCGCGGCGGTTGCAGGAGGGGTGGCTCCGAACTGCGCCGATACGGTGTAGATCTTTCCGGAAGCGGAGTCCATCGCCATCGTTCTAGCGCCTTTCATCGTAGGAAGCGTCTGCACCACTGGATACGTTGCCTTGCTTGCATCAACTACGGTCAACGTTCCATCCCCGTTTGAAGAAAAAGCCAGCTTCTTATCAGCATTGTATCCAGCGGCATCAGGCCCATCGCCAATCGTCGGCGTAGCCAGTGACTTCCCCGTGCGCGAGTCGGTGACTATCATCTTCTTGCCGTCGCAGACCGAAAATAGCCGTCCACCTTCCTTATCGAAGGCCAGTCCCGACGGAGAGTCACACCCAGACAAAGGCCAGGTGGCTGTAATCGTTTCCCCCTTCGCATCGAGACGGACAATGCTGTTTTTATCTTCGATATTTACGAAGACGGTTCCCCGGTTGTCGCTTTGGGGAAACTCCGGTTTGCCCGGCAGCGCGACAGTGCCTATCACCTTACGACTGGCTGCATCAATAACTGAGACGTTCTTGCTTGCTCCGTTAAACGCCCACACTGTATTAGTGGAAGCCTCGTAGGCCATGCCATCTGGATTCGTTCCAGCCTGAATCTTCGTTAGCGTCGCAAAATTAGAAGTATCGAAGACCACAACATTGTTTGCTCCGCCATCGGAAACAAAACCAGTCTTGCCATCCGGAGCGATGATGATGCCGTGGCATCGAGTCAATCCTTCAACGGCTCCGATGACCTTTCCGTTGGTGGTATCAACGACGTCGACCCGCGTCATGTGAGCGATGTAAAGACGGTGTGTCGTCGGATCGGCCATCAGGTAGTCCCACCCTCCCGTGCCTCCGATGACCCATTTCTTTTCAATCTCAAATAGCTTTTCCGCTGTAGCAGACGTTGCCGAATAAAAGGGAACTAACGTCGAAGCGGCCAAGATGAAAGAAAGCGTTACTCGTCTGCATGCTCTCCACATGTCAAAAACACTCCAGAACAGAAGAAATCTGTTGTTCCAAATATTGCAGAGCTGGCTTAAGCCAAGCTTAAGACGGCACAATCTTTTTTTCGGGTGTTTGTGCGCTCCAATGCTCTGGTCTTTCTGTTGCGTTCTGACTCAGTGGCAAAGTCACGATGGCGCTCGTGCCATGCCCCGGTCGACTTTCTAGCCGAATCGATCCGTGGTATCGCAGAACAATTGCTTTTGAGATTGCGAGTCCCAGACCCGTGCCACCCGTCCTCCGGCTGCGTGAAGGATCGCCCCGATAGAATCGATCGAAGACGTGCGGAAGGACATCTTCTGGAATTCCTTCACCATCGTCTTCTACAACTAGCTCAGCCACTTCGCCCTGTTTACTGACGATTGCGCGGACTGCTTTGCCTACCCCGCTGTGCTGAATCGCATTGTCTATTAGGTTGGAGCAAAGCAGCCGAAGTTGGCCGGGATTACACAGAACAAGGACCCGATCATCTGCTTTAACCACCAGAGTGATGTGGCGGAAGCTGGCCATTGTTTGAAAGTGCTCAGCAACGTCACGGAGGACATCGCCAAGTTCTACGATCCGATTAGACTCGGGCTGTTCGGCGCTATCTTCGAGCCGCGCCAAGGTCAGCATCTTTGCGACAAGCTCCTCCATGCGTTCGGAGTCGACTCTAATTCGCTCTAGTCCCTCTTCGTACTCCTTCGCTGACCTCGTCCGCATCGTTAGGAGCTGTAAAGACGACTTCATAACCGCCACTGAGGTCTTCAGTTCGTGTGCCGCATCGCCGACAAACTGTCTTTGCTGCGCGAAAGACTGTTCAAGTCGAAGAAGCGCAGACTCAATCGCCAAGACGAGCGGTTCGAGCTCCCGGACATAGCGGGCCCGACTCGAGGGACCAAGGTTCCAGGAGTTAATAGAGATCCCCCCCGCCTGCTCGGCTAGTTCATATAGAGGTTGAAGCCCACGGCGCAATAGGTGCAGGAGGACGAATCCGGTTACTAGCAGAAGCAGAAGACCCGACAGAGCATAGAAAGCAATCGCGTCCCTGACACGTTCCCAGACCGGGTGAGTGCGAGAACCGTAGAGAATAGTGACATGTCGAGCAACTCCGCCTTTGGCATCCCCCGGATCGACGATTCGCAAACCGAGTCTACGAATCACTCGATATCGAATTCCTCCCACCGTGAGATTACGAAACTCTCTCGTGTCACTGCTGACCAACTCCCGTTCGCCATTTGGCCATCCTTGCGACCCGATCACACGGCCACGATCGTCACGCACAATATAAATGTCCCATCGTGGAGCAAGCCCTTCTACTCCGGATAGCATGACATTATCTTCGGGATCTTCTGAGTCTTGGACTGCACCAAGTAAGGAGTCCGCTCGACCACGCAGCGCTACATCCAAAGCTCTAAAATGTGAAATCCCCTCGTAGACACTGGCTATACCTATCAAAGCCATAAGAGAGCTGAGTTCTACCAAAAGCGTAGCTACTATCAGGCGACGGGTTAGCGAATAAGTCTTCATGCTCGGTCGCTCCCGACTTCAGCAGGAGTGGCGGGCTCCAGTACGAGCCTGTAACCCCGATTACGCAGATTTTCGATTGTCGGCGGATTCGCCCCTTCCCCGAGTTTTCGTCGCAGGTTCGAAACGTGTGCTTCGATCACATTAGAGTGATGCGCCCAGTTGTAATCGTACATATGCTCCAATAACTCTCGCTTTGAGATGACAGAACGAGGACGGTGCATCATGTACTCGAGAATCCTGTACTCCATGGGAGAAAGCACAATCAGCGTACCTGCACGTAAAACGCTTTGATCTCCAGTGTGGAGTTCCAGATCACCTAAGCGAAGTACTGGACTCGCCGTACCTTTGCCACGGCGTATCAGCGCCTTCGCCCTGGCAATCAGCTCTCCTAGATCGAAAGGCTTGCTAACGTAATCATCCGCGCCGTAGTTCAAAAGTTGAATGATGGAAGATCGTTCGCTTCGAGCAGTCAGGACCAGGACCGCCGTAATATCCCCTCGTTCGCGAAGTCTGCGAAGAACCGTCTGACCATCCAGCTTCGGTAGCATCAAATCGAGAATGATTAGGTCATAGCAGAGATTTTCGGCCAGACTCAACCCCGTTTGCCCATCCTCGGCATGATCCACCGCGAAGCCGGGCCCATCGCGCAGCGCCTGCGCAACGTTTTCAGCCAGGCGGACCTCGTCTTCAACCAGTAAGACACGCATAAGTAGATCTCAACACACGAAGCTTAAGACAACCTTAAGCCGCCGATCGACCAGAGCTGATCGTAGAGTTTCGCTGCATCGATCGCCTACTTAGGCCCAAAACTGCTGCTGCGTCTTGCCGACTTATCTGGGCATCGGTTTGGGCAGATAGCTGGGTTTGGTGTTATGTCTATCTGCCCTTAATTTGGAGTGCATCTCCGATAATTCTTGCGCCTATTTTGATTAGCGTGCGTTTTTGTAGATAAGTTCCAATAACTCGTCGTACATTGCCTGTCTCTCCTCTGTGGATCCGGTGCGAATTGCCTGAGTTGCGCAATGAGAGAGATGGTTCCTCATCAACGCTCTGGCCACGGAACGCAAAGCCTCCTGGACTGAAGAGACTTGAGTAAGAATGTCGGTGCAGTATCGATCTTCCTCCACCATGCGCTGGAGACCGCGGATCTGCCCTTCGAGCCGTCGCAACCGACGCAGGTTGGAGGCCTTGATCTCAGGATCGACTCCAACCGCCTTTCGGTCCGACTTGCCTATCTCGCAGCCGCACGATTCCACGATCGCGGCGTTGTGTTTAGGATTTGCTTTCTTCGTAGTCGGCATATCTTTCCTTAGTCAAGCTGCAGCCGGCGTAACCGCAAGCTATTTGTGACAACACTGAAAGAGCTGAGCGCCATGGCCGCGCTGGCTATCACCGGGCTCAGCATCACTCCAAAAGCCGGATAGAGTACGCCAGCAGCAACTGGAATTCCAACCACGTTATAAACGAAGGCCCAAAACAGATTCTGCCGCATGACTCGCATTGTGCGGCGCGAGAGAATCACCGCTGCCGCGACGCCATTGAGGTCACTCCGCATCAGCGTCACGTCCCCAGAGTCCATTGCGATGTCGGAGCCACTGGCCATAGTCAGTCCCACGTCAGCCCGTGCCAGCGCAGGAGCGTCGTTGACTCCATCTCCTACCATGGCTACCACGCGATGTTCTCTTTGCAAACGCTTGATCGTTTCAACCTTGCCAGCAGGAAGCACGCCCGCAATCACCTCCTCGATGTTCACCTGCCGTGCAATGGCGCTAGCGGTGGATTCATTGTCGCCTGTAAGCATCACTACACGAAGTCCATCGTCATGCATCCTGCGGATAGCTTCGACGGAACTGTGTTTGATCGTATCTGCAACAGCGAGAATGGCCGCGAGCTCGCCATCGATCGCGATCCACAACGGAGTCTTTCCTTCCTCTGACATTCGTTCTGCCGCTGCCTTCAGCGGCTCAATGGTGACGCCGTGGTTCTTCATTAGCGCAGGGTTGCCGATAAATACAGTCTCGCCACCGACAACTCCCACGACTCCGAGTCCAGGGAGCGACTCAAAGTCATGCGCCTGCGGCAGATTCAAACCACGCTCTGCTGCGTATTGAACAACCGCTTCACCGAGAGGATGTTCACTCGCGCGCTCCAGTGCCGCGACAGCGCGAAGGACATGATCCTCAGCGACGCCCGTACTCTGGCTTATTGTCGTATTGCTTTCGCTTGAAATGAGTAGAAAATCTGTGACCTTAGGACGGCCAGTTGTGATGGTTCCCGTCTTATCCAGCACGACGGTATCGATCTTCTCCAATCGCTGAAGAGCCTCGCCGCCCTTGATGAGAATTCCATAGTTGGCTCCCCGTCCCGTTGCAACCATCACTGCCGTCGGAACTGCCAGACCCATCGCGCACGGACAAGCAATCACGAGCACCGTAACGGCAGCCACGAACGCCTGCATCACTCCTGAGTGCGGAGCCAACACACGCCATGCAGCGAAGGTGACGATCGCAATACCCAGAACCGTCGGAACAAATACAGCGCTGATGCGATCTGCGATACGTTGAATCGGAGCACGAGATCCCTGAGCCTCGCGCAGGAGCAGAACTATCTGCGACAGCAGGCTGTCTGCGCCCAGGCTGGTCGCTCGATACTGCAGCGATCCGCGCTGGTTCAACGTTCCCCCCATCACTTTGTCCCGCGTCGTCTTCTCAACCGGCAAGGACTCGCCTGTGAGCATCGATTCATCGACACCGCTCCGACCCGAGATCACCTCGCCATCTGTCGGTATCCGCTCGCCGGGTCGCACCACCACGTGATCTCCGTTTTGAATCGACTCAAGCGGTACGTTGCTCTCGACTCCATCACGGAGAACAGTCGCGGTCTTCGGCTGCAGTTGAACGAGCTTTTGCAGTGCGCTTGCCGTCTGCCCCTTCGCCCTGCTCTCCAGCGTATTGCCAGCCAGCACCAATCCGACGATAAGAATCGTGGCCTCAAAATAAATATCGGGAGGGACGCCGCGGGCGACAAAAAAACCGGGGGCGATCGTACTGGCGGCAGAGTAGAGATAAGCCGCTCCCGTACCAAGAGCCACAAGCGTGTTCATGTCCGCCGTTTTATGCCGAAGAGCAGCCCATGCTTTGATATAAAACCTTCGTCCCCCCCAGCTGAGGATGCACGTTGCGAGAACAAACAGGAACCAGCGAATCGCGTCCGCACTGAGGTCGTACATCCAGGGCAGCGCGCTGCGCAACAGCGGATCAACCACTCGCATGGTCCAATTCATCAGCGGATCTTTCATCCGCTCCATCCCGGCACCACTGTTGATCGTCATCAAAGGCATCGACAAGAGCATGGCAGCGCCACCGGCGATGAGGCTTACCACCGCCTTCTGTCGCAGTTGCCGATACTCCTTCAACTGCGTCTCGTCGTGCTCCTCCTGTTCGTCAAGAACCGACTGGTGCTCCAGAGGAAGATCCGCGCCGTACCCGGTGCCACGAATCGCCTCTACCAATGCAGAGATCGATGTTGCACCTGGGTCGAAGGTCACCGTGGCGTTATGTAGCATCAGGTTTACCGTCGCATCCTTCACCCCAGCTTGGTTGGTAAGCTCGCGCTGAAGAAAGGATTGGCACGCCGCACACGTCATCCCTGTAACGGGAATCGTGGCATGCTTCACTGTTGCCGGAGTTACAGTACTCCCGTCAGTTTTGTCTCTGATCATCAAACTACCGGCCATAGCATCCTCGCATTTACTTTTCGGTGCGTGCCTCGAACCCGATCTCGTTGACTGCACCGGCAATCCTCTCCGCGGTGATCTGTTCCGGATTGAAGGTCACGTTGGCCGACCCGACCTCAACGGAATTCACCTGAACTCCTTCCATCTTTCCCAAAGCATCGGTAACCCTGCGAACACAAGCTCCGCAATGCATCCCTTCAATCGACAATGCAACTGCTTCCCGCACCAAATTTCTCCTCCCACTGAGTAGATGCAAATACCCCCAGGGGGTATTCAAGAAAATATTCTACACCCCCCTAACTCCGCAAAAAACAGGATATCGCGAACGTTTACCCAAGACGCATTGCATCCATCGCCCCGCTCCAATACACTGTCTTAGGTTTCACAGAACCGCAATGGGCGGTTAGCTCAGTTGGTTAGAGCGCCTGCCTTACAAGCAGGATGTCGGGGGTTCGAGTCCCTCACTGCCCACCAAGCCCAATTACTCCAACAAAGTCCACGATATTATCGCCTTCGGAGTAGTCCTGAGACGGCCTCGGTCCACCACTTCGCTGTCATGATGAGTACAGTATGAGTCCAGACATTTTTCTCGAGTGACAGATCTTGGGCCTCTCGGATACATTGGCCGGATGCCCGCTCCGCGCGTTCTTGCAAAGTCTCACCTATCATTGTGACGCATGACTAAGGGGTTTATCCGCCATGCTCACATGGATGCCTGAATGCAAGGATGCGAACGATCGCTGAAAGGACACTGACGTTCTAGGCCTAATCATGTCTAACCCTGAATGCTACAGAGTTGAACGGCAGTATGAAGAAGCTAGCAAGACACTTCTCGCCGCCGAAAACGATCTGGATAGTACTTCTCCAGACGCATCACCGCGTCTAGTCCGCGAGGCAAGGTTGCGGACCGTAAAGCGCGAACACGCTGTCGCTAGGAAGACTCTTATAGAGCACCGTCGCACCTGCTCCATCTGCAAAGTTAGAGGCCTTCCGGATTAGTGATTCAGCACGCTTGCAACCCGCATCGATCCGCGTCGAATGTCCCAGAAGTTTATGAACTACGCAGATTCCCGATCATAGTCCGCACATCGCCGGCGTCCACCACGAAACGCGATGTGCCATCCAGCGAATCTGGGTCTTCCAACACCCAGCGGCGCTCGCGTTGCATCTTGCTGGCTTCACTCCGCCGCAAAGAACCATGGAAGTGGCTGGCACCAGTAACCCGAGCCAGGGCTGCAGCGTCCTTGATGCGCAGACCTCCACCAGCAGCTATATCGATTCTTCCGTCAGCGATCTCGACCAACCGCGCAAGCTTGTCCGCTCCCGCGAGCACATCGGGTTCGCCGCCGGAAGTAAGAACGCGCCTGCAGCCAGTGGCAATGACGTCTTCGAGCGCCTCCTCGAGCGAGACCGTGTAATCGAAGGCGCGATGAAAGGTGATCTCGAGTGGCGCAGCGAGTTCGACGAGTTCGCGTGTGCGTTCCATGTCCACCGTACCATCGGTCCGAAGAATCCCAAGGACAAAGCCGCTGGCTCCAAGACTGTGCGCGTGAAGGAGATCCTCCCGTATCAGGGAGAACTCATCGTCCGTGTAGTGGAAGTCACCGCTTCGTGGTCGCAACAAAACGTGAACCGGCAGGCCGCTATGAAGAATCGCAGCGCGGGTGAGACCATGACTCGGCGTAAGGCCCCCTTCGCTAAGGGCAGTGCAAAGCTCAATGCGATCGGCACCGCCTTCGCGCGCGGCGAGGCAGGCCTGAAGACTCTCTGCACAGAGTTCGAAGATGATTTTGCGCATCAAATTACACAACCCACAAAAGCTTTCCGATCCTGAAATAGTCGTCGCTACGACCCGAAGCGAATGAGCCGATAAGGAGCCCTATCGAACCTACAGGTACAGGATAACTTCAAAAAGTGAAAAATTGAACTCCAATTAATCATTATTCTGATAATATCAGCCCAACTTAACCTGCTATCGGGAGCGAGCCGGTACGCGCCCGCCAGAGCGCACCGAGTATGGGATCGACAGTACCCGGCAAAACCATCAGCGATGGATGGTCACGGCGCAGGGCGGAAACGATTCCTTCACGGATTGGAGCTACGTGTTCTAGGATGCTGCCGGTAAAAGCAAGCTCAGGAACCCACCCAGGACGAAGGTTGGATGCATCCCGTCGCAGACGCTCAATGACGAGATGCGCAAGGTGGGCGAGTTCTTCTGCTTCGCGGTGAAGAACGTTCTGCGCAACAGCGTCTCCTTCTGCGGCACACTTCACGACCAGGGGCGCAAGTCGCGTGAAGTCGGGGGAGGGAATCTGGTTAGCATAGCCAATCAGTGATTCGAGATCGGAAAGCTGCCAGAGCTCAAGAATCGCCGGCAGCAGTGCAGTCGTGCGATCCTCATCGATGGCAAAAAAAGTATCGCGCAACGCCTGATGGCCGATTCTGCTACCTGAACCCTGGTCAGCCAAAGCGGGGCCCCATCCGCCGGCCGTGGTCAGTTCGCCATGGATGGTGCGCCCAGCAACATTGGAGCCCGTTCCAGCCATCACCAACACACCGGGTCCGCCAAAGAAGCCGGCATCGAGCGCAATCTCGACGTCCCCCACAAGGATCAGCGAACCGCCGACGCGTTCGGCGAAAGCGTCCCGTATCCAATCGGTTACCAGTGCGACAGTTATGCCAGCGGCACCGACACAGCTGCGTGTGACCGACTTCATTGAAACCCCAGTCAACGCAGTCAACTCGGCAAGCGCCTTCTCAAGATTCTGTGTTGCAGAGTGTGCATCGGTGCGCATACGTTTGATCGTGCCCCCACGTACCCGAGCGAGTTCGTGGGTATCATCTGCCAAAACATATTCCGTCTTTGTGCCGCCTACATCCAGTGCAAGATAGAACGCCAAGCCGATTCCTCTTCTTTCCGTAACTTCAAAAAGATAGCAGCAACGAGGGCAGGATATTTGTTTCTAATCGCGACGTTGTTGCCACATCATGTGCAGCAAACTTTCCGAAACACTCGCCAGCAAATGACAGGGGCAGAGCCGAAGCCCTGCCCCCGCGATGTTGATGGATACGATGGTCGATTTTAGAGGCCGTTTGAAAACGATCCCTAGAACCGATAGTTTGCGGAGAACTGCAACCGGCGTTCCGTGGAACGAACAGCCTGTTGAATCCCATTAGCGGTTCCCTGGTTTGAGATATTGCCGAAGTTGGCGTCGCCGATATTTGTATCCGGATTGCCATAGCTGACGATGTTGAAGGCGTTGAAGGCATCGAACCGGAAGCCCAGAGTCTGCTCACGGACAATAGCGAAGTCCTTGAAGGCCGACATGTCGACATTCAGATAACGTGGACTGCGTGTGTTGCCGTTTCTCGCATCGCCAAAGGTGTTGGGGGCAGGCGCTCCAAAGGCGCATAGACCGTTATCGACTCCAGGAGTAGTGCAGGGAATCGCCGAGGGATCAGTGCCATACCAGTGATCGATACTGCGATTCACAATCTTCAGAGCACGGTATTGGTTAGGCCGCGCATTGCCATCGCTGTTGGAGTTGTTCCCGGGGCCCAGAATCGTCTCTGGAAATCCGCTGTAGGCCACGGCTGCCGTCGAGATCTTCCAGCCTCCAATCGCCTCCTCTACCGCACGGTTGACTCCCGAGAGATACTGCTTCCCGTGGCCGAAGGGCAGGGAATAGACTCCCGTCCCGCTTAAGTTGTGACGCACATCATAAGCAGCGGGACCCCAGTCCGCAGCGCTGTCATAGTAGTTCTGGAACGCGCCTTGACCAAAGTTGCTGGCGCCAGAAGTATTCACCGCATAGTTACCCGCACTATTAGTCAAGGCCTTGCCATAGGAGTAGTTCACGGTGAACTCCAACCCGTGACTGGTGCGCTGACGAAGTATGGTCTGGAGCGCCTGGTAGTTCGATGCTGCACGAGACTCCGTGATCAACAAGTTACCAGAGCCGATGCTGACCGTCGGATCGATCGCATTGATCCCGATGAACTGGTTGTTGTAGTAGGGCGCTGAGGTGGGATCTCCGTTCACCAGCCACTGGTTGAGGTTCCCGTAGTCTTCGATATGCTGGCCTATTTCGCCGACATAACCGATCTGCAATGATAAGGAGCGGGTAACCGCATACTCCGTCGTGAGATTGAACTCCTGCACGTAAGCCGGCTGAATATTGTGCGGATACACATTGAAGGTTCCGGTCCCTGTAATAGCACTACCGCTGAAGCCCTGCTCTGCCGTTCGCGGAGCTCCCGGGTTGCCAGGTGTCGGCGTCACCACGTTGACATTGACCGCCTGAATGAACGGAGTGATCGAGGTCAGGCGCTGGTTGGAGGAGTTACCTTCAAAGAAGCTGGTAGCGCCATAACCACCGCGAATGACAAAGCGATCGGTCGCCTGATAAGCAAAGCCGAAGCGTGGCATGATCTGGCGGTAGTTAGCGTCATAGCAGGCACGATTGCTGCATAAGCCAGAGCCAACAGGCGCACCGACGGGAATCTTGCTGGCGTAGATCACCTGGCCCGTGGCGATGTCAATGTTCCCCGTCTTGTTATTGGATTCGATCCAGGGCTGATCAAATTCGTAGCGCAGGCCCGCGTTCAGGGTCAGCCGTGGCGTCGCCTTGTAGTCATCGCCGAAGAATCCGGCTATGCGCCACTGCCGCTGTCCGACATTGACGCTCGAAAGCGTGGCGGCTGCCGTGCTCACTCGGTCAAGCAGGAAGTCCGCACCACTATAGCCGCCTGCGTTAGACAGCGAAGGATTGCTGGTGAAGGCACCGCTATAGGTTTGTGATCCAAGGAAACCATTGTTGTTGCTGGTAGGGTAGTTATTCTGATAACGAAGCGCCTGCACACCCATGCTGTACGTGCTCTTGCCGTGCTGCCAGGTCAGGTTATCGATATAGCTGAAGGTGTTATCAGTCAGGCTTCCATTATTCGAAGCTTGGTTGCCAAGTGTGCTCAAAGTGCTGTTCTGGAGATTTTGCGCGGTAAATCCCTGAAAAGCCTGATTGGGAAAGGTGATGCCGACAACCGCATCGCCATTGGTGCCAAACAAACCGGTTCCATCGATTGGCAGTCCCTGATTCCAATTGACGCGCGTATAGCCGATGCGCGCCGAGTTCACAATGGAGGCAGAGAAGATGTGAACCCAGGTGAGGCCCCCAAGCTGCGACGGAAATGTGCTTCCGTTCGGGAACGAAACCGGCAGAACCGAGGTCGCACCATCGAAGGCATCTGATTTCGAATAAAACGCGCTGAATTTATCCGCCGCGTTCGGGGTGTACTCGATCTTGATATCTCCCTGGTTGTTGGCTCGAAACGTTCTCTGAGGGCCTTGCAGATCGTTTGCCGCGATTCCGTCTGATGGTGTCGCATTTGGCAACGGGTATACCTCTGGATGAGCGAAGAGATACTTCGCAACCGGATTGTTGATCGGGACGCCCTTATTCCCAACGAACGGTGCGAAGCCGTTCTGAGAATCGTACAGTTGAATCGGATTGGAACTGCTAAGCAGCGCCGAAAAGTCTCCGCTGCGCATAGCCTGAGTGAAGACGCTCGCCTGCGCAGTTCCTCCCTGGTGGAAACGCGAACCCAGATAGTCGACGAAGAAGAACAGTTTGTCGCGTTTGATCGGACCGCCAAACGTACCCCCGAACTGAGACTGGGAGAAAGGGTTGGTGTGGATAATTGGATCAGCGTGATTGTTGGTCCACGAGTTGGCATTGAGCCTGTAGTCCTGCACGTAACCGTAGACCGACCCATGGAATTGATTGGTTCCGCTCTTCAGAATGCTGACCACTCCGGCGCCATTCACGTTCCCATAGTCTGCCGGGGAGTTAGCCGTCAGTACTTTGATCTCCTGCAAAGCTTCAGGTGCTGGGCTATATGCGATCAGGTTATTGAACGTCTCGTTCAGATCGATTCCATCCAGCGTGTAGTTGTTCGCCTGGGCACGGTTGCCGTTCAGATTGATGGAGTCAGTAGATTGTGTGCTGCGCTCAATGCTTGTCGTGCCAGATGTTCCTACCGTACTTACAGAGCCCGGAACGTACAGAGTCAACGCAGAGAAGTCCAGGCCATTTAAGGGAAAGTTCTGAATCGTATTCGACGTAAAGGTACCGCTCAAGGTGGCGTCACTGGTATTCAAAATCGGCGCAGCCTCGGATACGTTCACCACCTCCGCCGAGGATCCGACCGTAAGCGTGACATTGAACGTAGTCGTCTGCAACACCTCGAGCTGAAACGCCGGGATCGTCTCTTTATCAAAACCCTTCGCTTCCACCGTCACCTCATAGCGACCGATCGGCAGAAACTGAATTCGATAGAGTCCCGACGCATTGGTTGTCACTTTTGAGTCCACGCCGGTGTCGGTGTTGTGGGCAGTTACGTTCGCTCCGCCGACCACAGCGCCGCTCGGGTCCGTTATCACCCCGGTGACGGTTCCGGTAACCGTCTGCGCAAGCAGGCCCGGCGCGCTGAAAACTACTGCCAGGGCGAGCACAATCCCGGAGATACGTTTGAGAAACTTCATCTTTTGCGCTGCTTTAATCATTTTTGAGCGACTCCAGGGTGTCTATGGGAGATGGGAAGATCCGCATTACGCATTACGGCTGGCCTTTGCCGAAGATCCCGTTAGTGCGGTCAGAAAAATCAAATTGTTGGTAGAGCATAGAAATCTATCTAAACATTTGTCAACATTACTTTCATAATTCTGAAGAAAAATAGTTCAAATACTCAAAATAAAAGCGCTCGTCTGACACATAATCAACTATTTGCAGATTTGTGAGTGATTAGAATGGACAGGACATGGCCCAGAAAACCCAGGATCGAGCAAACCAGATACTTCATCTCCTGCTGCAGAAAGGCCAGAGCTGCGTTGAAGATCTGGCGACCACGATTGATGCCTCTCCGGCCAGCGTCCGGCGCGACCTGATCAAACTTGCACAGCGCGGTCTGGTAAACCGCACCCACGGGAGCGTCGAACTCGCCGGCAAAATGACCTACGAGCCCTTCCGATTTGACGCTGCCTTTCCCCTGCGCGAAGAGCGCTTTTCGAACGAAAAGCGCCGCATCGCCATCGCTGCGGCGGAGATGGTCAACGAGGGCGACACCATCGCCCTCTCACCCGGAACCACCACCACGCAGGTGGCCCGCAGCCTCCGTCATCGCGAGGGAATCCACATCGTCACAAACGCGGTTAACATCGGGATGGAGTTCTCAAGCCTCCCGAATGCTCGCGTCACCCTCACCGGAGGCTCCATCCGCTGGCCAGGCGCTTTTTCCATGGTGGGTGCAACAGCGTTCGACTCCCTACAGCGTCTCTTCTTCGACAAAGTCTTCATGGGAGCATGTGGTATCCATCCCGAGCACGGTCTCACCGTCATCGAATCCGAGGAAGCTTTGATTCTAGGGGAGATGGTGAAGCACGCCAGGCAGGTGATTGCCGTCGCCGATGCGAGCAAACTCGGCATATTCACCTCCACAAAGGTCTGCGCCACCACCGATTTACATACCATCATCACAGACGACAGCGTCGATCCAAAACTCGTTGAGGCGTTTCAGCGAAAGCAGGTAAGGATGATCATCGTCTAACGCGAGCCAGCCCCCAGCAGCAAAATGAACGTTCTGCGCAGGCCAACTCGTGAGACGATGAGCCATGCATCCAGCCTGCGCCCCTCTCGTGATCTTTCTTGTGGCGCCCGTCACTATGACGCTGCAGGCTCAAAGCATGCCTTCGGTCGTGCCGCCCAGGCTGATCAGCATCCCGAATCCGGACTGCAGGTCAGGAAAGTCCTGCCACAGAACTCATGGCCAGGTCCGTCTTATCGTGGACGTCCTCCCAGATGGCAAAGTTGGCGAGATAAGGGTTGAGCTAGGCGACCCCGTCTTGGCCGAGGCGGCCACCGCGGCTGCCCAACAAGCCGAGTTCGTCGCAGGTTCCTACCTGGGCAAACCGCAAAATATGGATTACGTCCTAAGATTCAGCTTCTAGGGCTTGAAAAAAGCGGTAGCATAGCTTCTGCGTCGCAAGCCGCCTGCCGGAAAGTCGAAGAATTCTGATCTTTTTGTCCTCCTGTGGTCATCCAAGTAGGACAAACACAGGAGTATCATTGAAAAGTGCCGAAATATTCGATCGTTGTACCCTTCCATAACGAAGAAGAAAATGTAACCACACTCTATGACCGCCTCAAGGCCGTCATGGAGCACGTCAACGAGACCTTCGAGCTCGTCTTCGTGGACGATGGCTCCCGCGACCGCACCTATCGCCTGCTAGAAGAGATCGCCGCAGTAGACAGCCGCGTCCTCGTCATCAAACTCCGCCGCAATTTCGGCCAGACCTCGGCCCTCGCCGCCGGCTTCGATCACGCCCAGGGCGATTTCATCCTCGCCATGGACGGCGACCTCCAGCACGACCCCGACGAGATCCCCGGCTTTCTCGCCAAACTTGAAGAAGGCTACGACGTCGTCAGCGGATGGCGCTCCCAGCGCGGCGACAACTTCATCATGCGTCGCATCCCCTCACGAGCCGCGAACTGGCTTATGGCCGCTCTCAGCGGCGTCGACATCCACGACTTCGGCACCACCTTTAAGGCCTACCGCCGCGAGGTCATCCAGAACATTCCCCTCTATGGCGAGATGCATCGCTTCATCCCTGCCCTCGCCTCCTGGTACGGAGCCAGCATCTGCGAGATTCCCATCTCCAATCCTGCCCGCGAGTTTGGCGAGAGCCACTACGGTATCTCCCGCACCTTCCGCGTCTTCTTCGATCTGCTGACCATTCGCTTCCTGCTGCGTTACATGACGCGCCCGCTTCACTTCTTCGGCACCATCGGAGCGTTCGGCATGGTCGCGGGCTTCGGCATGTCCGCTTGGCTTCTCATTCTCAAAATCGTCACGGGCCAGCACATTATGAGCCTCCACGGCCCGCTCTTCGTCATCGCCGGCGTCCTCATCCTCGCCGGAATTCAGATGATGGGCATCGGTCTGCTCGGCGAGCTTCAGGTAAGGCACTTTCATACAGCCGCTCACCGCGCACCCTACGCGGTAGACCGCATCCTGCGCCTGCGCTCCGAAGAGAGCCTGATCCAGTAACCGACAAAGAGCTGGCCCCGAGTTATTTTTTCGGGGCCAGCGCCTCTATCTCCTTTTCTCTTCTTAGTTCTTCCTGCGCCTCTTTGCTCGAATCCTTAAACGCCGAAGCGGCTAGCTCTTTGGACAGCTTGTCCTGCTCCACCAACGGATCGGTCAGCGTCTCCAAATATCCTTCAAACTGCTCAACGCACTCCCTCTGCTCCGGTTGCTTGTTTGCTTTCAACTCATTACGCAGTACATCTTCAAGTTTTAGTGCATCGTCCAGACTGAACGCGACTGAGGAGTACGTTCGGCTTCGCATCGCGAAGACGTCTTCGTTCAACCCTGTCTGGCTCACGATTATGCCGGTCCGCGCGCTCTCAAAGGATTGTTTCTCGCACGCGCTCGTGATCGATGCCAAGCCTTCAGCTGCCAGATGATTTGGCCCGAGGTTGGACGCCTTCGGTTGCGCCGTGCTCGACAGATGCTCGAGAAGGGAACTACTTCGCTCGTCCGAGTGACAACCAGCCATCAGCAGCAGAATCCCGGCGACGCTCCCCGCCCGCACTATCGCGCCCACTCTTCGACGCTCCGCCCTTTCACTCACTTTTCGCTTCAACGATACATTCATTTCCCGCTGCCCGACTGCTTGGCTAGCTCCGTCCGAAACGCCTGCTCCCGATCCGAAACATAAGCTTTGTACCCGGCAGGATCGACAAACGCATTTGCATCGCCTGCCTTCATCCGCGCGAACTTCTCATCCATCTCAAAGAAGCCCGCATGCGCTCCCAGAAACACATCGCACGGCAACGACTTCAGCGTCCGAAACGTCAACTCGTAGTCCTGCGCCATTGTCGGATAAACAGAGCTCTTCACCAGCTTGTACCCCGGATTCACATTCGGGCCCCCAACGATTACAACGTTATAAACCTTACCCGCCTCCCGCACCGTCATGGTCCAGGTAGTGCACCCCTTGGTATGCCCCGGCGTCAGATGCGCGACCAGCACAACATCACCAAGCCGAACCTCATCTCCATCGTGCAGCACGCGATCGACCTTCGCAACGGGATACCAGTTCTCCGATCTTTTGCCATATTGAAAATCCAACTTCCCACCCGACTCGACCACCGGCACATCGCGGTCCATCACCATATACTTCGCGCCCGTCAGCTCTTTCAGCAGCTTGCTTCCGCCACAGTGATCCCGATGCGCATGGCTAATCAGCAAAATCTTCACATCGCTGAACTTGAACCCCAGCGCTTCGACACTCTTCTTGATCTGCGGAATGTCTTTCGGCACATCACTATTGATCAGAATGTGTCCCTGCGGTGTCGTGATCAAATACGACCCCAGGTCTATGCCCCCCACGTAGTACACATTGCCGACGATACGAAAAGGCTCATGGGGAGTGGTCCAATCAGGGGGATCCTGCGCAAAAAGACCGCATACAAATACAAAGGTCAGCAAGAGGGAACGAAGCAGCATAGCAAAGCATAACCTTCCCTGTAACGACCAGCCACCCGCCGCCTTCGCGAAGAATTAACCTTTCCGGTACATCCCATTTCCACGCAAAAGAAAAGAGCGTCCGCCGCAAGACGAACGCTCGTCAACGTGAAAAGCAAACAAAAAAACTAAGTCGTCGCCCCTGCCGTATTGCGGATCACCTGCGCCCCAAACCGCTCCATCTCCTCCGCCTGCGGACTAGACTGAAGCAACACGAGATCCACTCCCACCGCGGCAAACTCTTCCATCCGCTCCGACACCTGCTCCGGCGTCCCGACAAACCCGCACCGCAGCCCGCGATTCGACACCGAATAGTCCTTCAGCGAAATCTCCGTCTGCAGGTTCGAACCCGTCACCCACTGCTCATAGTTTGCATACCCACGCGCCGACTGCTTCACATCCGTAATCCGCTCCACCTCGCGCAGCGCCTCAGCCTCCGAATCCCGCACAATCGCATTTCCAGCGACGCCAAACGTCATCGGCCCCAAACCCAGCTTCTCCCGCCGCTCACGCATATCGGCAATCTTTTTGCCCACCGCCTCGGGCACGTCGCCATGCATCAGGTAAGCATCGCACTTCGCGGCGATCAAATTCTTCGCCGTCTCCGACTCGCCCCCCGCATACAGCGTAGGCCGCGGCTTGCTCACCGGCTTGGGCGAAAGCACATTCTCCCGCACGTCGTAGTACGTGCCCTTATAGGAAAATCCCTGCGTCTTCCAACACCCATCGACAACATCAAGCCATTCCGACGTCCTCGCATAGCGGTCATCATGCTCATCGAAGTGAACACCGTACTTGGTCGCCTCATCCTTCCACCAGCTCGAGACCACATTCAGCGTCAGCCGCCCATGCGACATCTGATCGACCGTAGCCGCCTGCTTCGCCAGCAGCGCCGGATTATGAAACGTCGGCCGCACCGCAACCATCAGCTCCAATTTTTCCGTCACCGCAGCCAGCGCCGCCGTAGTCGACCACGCATCCAGCGAAGGAGCATCCACACCCTTGATGTCGTTCAAATTCAATTCCGCAATCAACGTCAGATCGTAGCCAATCGTCTCGGCCTTCTTCGCCAGGTCGCGCACATACTCCCAGCTCGCAACCATCTTCTCGTCGTCAACGTTGCGCAGCCAGCCCCCAAACACCGGCAACCAGAAACCGTATCGCATCCCTGCCTTTGCCGTTTGACTCACCGCCCCACCTCGACAAACTCCTGCACACCGGCCCGACGCTCATTGACGATCTTCGCCTCAGCCTCCAGCCAATCCGCCAGCTTCACAAACGGATCAAACCC
>CAZZZG010000017.1:0-53387 GCA_964658525.1 uncultured Edaphobacter sp. | reverse complement strand
CCATCAACGAGGATTCGAACATATGCAGCCTCTTTACTGTGAAGAAGAGCTATTTCTCTTTAGACACCACGTTGCTTCTTTTTGTTCCCGGGTTATTACACCCAAGCTAATTACATCGGCAGAAGAGCCGATCCCTACACCTTGGCGCGCTTCCCCGCAGGTAACGTCACCGACTTGCCCTTGCTAACCCGCCAGTCCTGATACGCCACCAGCATAGGCGCCGCCACAGCGATCGACGAATAAGTCCCAATCAGAATTCCGACGACCAGTGCGAAGGAGAATCCATGCAGCACTTCGCCGCCAAACAAATACAAAGACAACACCGTCAGAAATGTCAGCCCCGACGAGATCACAGTTCGACTCAGCGTCTGATTGATACTCCGATTGACGACATCATGCAACGACTCTCTCCGCGACAGCGCAAGGTTCTCGCGGATACGATCGAAGACGACGATGGTGTCGTTCATCGAATAACCAATCAGCGTTAGGATGGCAGCGATCACGGTAAGGGTTATCTCCTGGTTCGTCAAACTGAACGCACCCACAGTGATCAACGTGTCGTGGAACACCGCCACCACAGCCGCAACACCGTAGATCAGCTCAAATCGGAACCATAGATAGATCAACATCCCAATCAGCGAATACAGCGTCGCGAGCCAAGCCTGCTTCTGCAACTGTTTACCAGCCGTAGGCCCAACAATCTCAACCTGCTCGACCGTAAATTTGGAGTCGTGGTAGTTGGCATTCAGAGCGTTCTCCACGCTCTGGCGGCCGGCGTCGTGCGACTGATCGGTCGCCGTCGACTCAGGCAGCGCAATAATCACCTTGTTCGCTGCATGTCCGCTCGGATCGCTGACCCGCTGGATCCTCGCATCGTGAACTCCAGCGCGATCCATGGCCTGGCGAATGTGATCCTCGTTCGGCGACTGATCGAACGCCACACGCACCTGAGTTCCGCCCTTGAAGTCGACGCCCAGTGGAATGTGGTGCCAGAACAGAATGCTCAACACTCCGAGAACAGAAAAGATCAGTGAAAACCCAAGGAAATACCACTTCTTCCCGAGCCAATCGATATTCGTTGTACGAAACAGTTCCACGCTCTTGAACCCTCAGCGGCGCCTCCAAAGGCTTCCGCAATCTCTCGAAAATCTAAATAGACAGAGCCGCGCCGCGTTCCTTCTTCTGAAGAATTGCGTCGAAGATCACGCGCGACACCAGCACCGCGGTAAACAAATTGGCGAACAGACCGAAGGCCAGCGTTATCGCAAACCCGCGCACCGGCCCTGAACCGAACAGGAACAGGATCATCGCCGAAACAATCGTCGTCACGTGAGTATCGATAATCGTCACCCACGCATGGGCAAACCCCTGCTGCACCGCCGCCGCAGCCGTCTTGCCTGCTCTCAGCTCTTCACGAATGCGCTCAAAGATCAGCACATTCGAGTCCACGCCCATACCAATGGTCAGGATCACGCCCGCAATCCCAGGCAGCGTCAACGTCGATCCAGTGAAGCCCATGAACCCAAGCAGAATCACCAGGTTCAAAATCAGCGCCAGATCAGCGTTAATTCCCGCCCCGCGATAATAAATCAGCATGAAGACCATGACCGCCAACATGCCGGCAATCGCCGCAACGATGCCCTGATGAATCGAAGCCGCACCCAGGCTCGGCCCAACCGTCCGCGTCTCAAGGTAGGAGATCGAAGCCGGCAGCGCACCCGTGCGCAACATCAGGGAGAGGTCATTCGCCTGCTGCTGTGTAAACGCGCCGGTAATCTCGCCGCTGTCGCGGATCGCCGACTGAATCCCCGCCACCTCGCGAACCTTGTTATCCAGCACAATCGCCATCGAACCCGGCGTCGCGCTCGAAGCAGTATGCGCCTGCGTGTAGTTGTAGAAGCGATTCCCGGCTTCGGTCGTGAGGTTAAAGCGAATATTCGGCCGTCCGTTCTGATCCTGCCCAGGCTGCGCATCGCGGAAGTCGGTTCCTTCGACTTCGCTCACTCGCTTCAGCAACCAGATCTGGTCCGGCGCGCCCGCCGAACCGGTACCGTGCACCAGCATCGAGTCGGGAGGAATTATCCCGTTATTCGCCGCCAACGCAGCCTGATCCGTCTCGTAAGGCCCGCCCGTGACAGCGTGGATCGACAGCTTAGCGGTCGACTGAATAATCTCTTCCACTCGTGCCGGATCATCGACACCTGGCAGTTCTACTAGAATCTGGTTTTCACCAAGCCCGTACTTCTGAATCACCGGTTCACTGACGCCCAGCTTGTCGATGCGCTCGCGGATCGTCTCAATCGACGTATCCAGCGTCCTCGTTTCGAGGTCACGCACCGCACCCAACTTCATCGTCAGCGTTGAGTTTCCATCGGCCGAGGTCGCTACGTCGTAATTCGCGTAGTCGCTGCCCTGCAGCACTCCACGCGCATCACTCAGCTTCGCAGCCGGAATTCCCGACACAATAATTGTCTGCGGTCGCGACGGATCCGTCTTACCCACAGTCGCGCCGGTAACCCCGGCCTTCTGCAGATCGGCCTCAAGCCGCGCCACATCCCGGTCCGTAGCCGAAGCAATCGCCTCAGCCACGTGCACTTCGAGCACAAGGTGGGTTCCGCCTTTGAGGTCGAGTCCCAGGTGGATACGATCTTTGATCGACTGCGTGAGCCCGCCATGTGGAATGCCCACGATGCCGAAACAGAAGATCACCAATACCGCAACGATGAATGCCGATTTCCCGGCCAGATTCTTGCCCATGATCTTTATTGAAGGATGCAGCCGCAGTGTCCAACTTCAATCCTGCCGCCGCAATCCTTGTTTCTTCCTCGTCCGTTGTTAACGGTTCAATCTCAACTTGCCTACAACTTAATATCTGATACTGCTTATTTTGAAATCCTCTTCTCAGGCAGCCTGTTCGTCCGTCGTCACCGCAGCAATCGCGCTCTTGACGAACTCAAGCTTCACCCCATCCGGCTGCACCCGCAGGACAACCAGATCGTCTTTCACGGACAGCACCGTGCCGCGAATACCGCCATTGGTGGTCACACGGTCGCCGGTCTTCAGCTGCCCCAGCATCTCCTGCCACTTTTTCTGCTTCCTCTGATTCGGCGCGATCATCAAAAAATAAAGCGCTATGAAAAACAAGATCGGCAATGCAAGACTGCCCAGATTACCCAGTCCCCCAGCCGCACTCTGCAACCACATCGCAAACATCAAATAAAGCTCCGTTCAACAACTCATTCATCTCTGGCCCAGGGAGCAACCCGACCGCAATCCAATAGGCGGGTCGCGCCTCATTTGGACGCAACTTTGCTTACTCCGGAAAAAGAGTGCCTAGCCCCTAAGCATCGCGTAACCAACCCTTACTGTCAAGGCGAACGCTTCGGCTTTGGCTTCGCAAAACGTCGCTTCCAGGCCATCTTCAACGCGCCTTCCAGCACATCCGCGCTCACCGCATCCAGCCGTACACGGGTCGCTCCCCCACGTCCCCAACCTCCCGGAACCGGCGAGAACACCTCCGACGCATCCTCCACTAGACCCGCCTGCTCCTCCGGGCTCAACATCAGAACTCCAAACCCTTCCTTTTCATAAGCAAGAGTACAAAAGATCTTCCCACCCACCCGAAAGTCGGGATGCCCCTGATGCGACCCCTCCGAAGCTCCCGGCAGACTCAACGCAATCCGCCGATAATCTTTTGCTGTCATATGTGCCTCTCGAAACGACCCCATCAGCCTAATCCACCATCAGGGGCAATGGTCGAAGTCTCATAAACTGTCCTCTGCGCCATCGTTCATAAATCGAACCCGCACGAACGAAGCAAAGAAGGAACAATTCTCATGCCCATCCCCGAAGACCTAGCCGCCATCGCTCGTCAGGAAGCAGAACTCCACTTCTCCAGCTTCGACTACGACACCGCCTGGCGTCTCGGCCAAAGCATCCGCGAACTGGCGATCTCCCGCAACCAATCACTCGTCATCGATATCCGCCGCTTTGGCCAGCCCCACCAGCCCCTCTTCTACACAGCCCTCGCCGGAACCACGCCGGACAACCCCCGGTGGGTGCAACGAAAATCAAATGTCGTCGCCCGCTTCCATCGCGGCTCCTACGCCATCGGCCTCGCACTAGAGCAAGCCAACCGCACCTTCAGCGAACGCTACAACCTCCCCGACGCTGACTACGCCGCCCACGGCGGAAGCTTCCCCATCCATGTCACCGGCGCCGGCATCATCGGCTGCGTTACCGTTTCAGGCCTGCCGCAACGTGAAGACCACAACCTCGTCGTCGAAGCGCTCTGCCTTGAACTTCATCTGGACCACAACTCTCTGCGTCTCGCCTGATTTCTCTCCTAACAGTGTTTAATAATTGCTCCGCCGCAAAGTCGCCGGCGCAAATGGGAGCAGCAAAAAAATAATGTTGGATCGGCTGTACTCCATTACGAAAACCATCTCCACTGTCTTTCTTGTGGGCTGTCTCTTGCTCTTCATCGTCAAGACATGGCATTGGCCGCTCATGGGTGACGCGGCTCTCATGCACTACCTCGTCTTCCTGAAAGATCACGGCATGGCGCCTTACCGTGACATCATCGACGCCAACATGCCGACGACTCTCATCGTGGAAGGTGCCGTCATGCATCTCTTCGGTGGCCATTCGATTACATGGAGACTCTTTGACTTCTTCCTCCTCGCACTTGCAGGCGTATCTTTCTTCGTAATCTGCCGCCCCTACAGCAGGTTCGCCGCACTCTTCGCCGCATCGCTCTTCGCATTGATTCACGGGCGAGACGGCCTCATTGATCTCGGCCAGCGCGATCTTACGATGGCCGTCTGCCTCCTCATCGCCTACGCCTTCCTCTTTTCCGGGCTCAGAGTAACCCCGGGGCAAAAAAGTAAGCCATGGATGACGGCGTTCTTTGGACTATTCTGTGGGATCGCCGCAACAGTAAAACCCTCGATCATCTTTCTCGCTCCCTGTGTACTTTGCCTGCAAGTCGTCATGCTTCATCGCAGACGCAGACCCTTCCTCGCCCATGCAATCAGTGGACTCATCGGGCTGTTCACTCCGATCCTCTTAGTCTTCGTCTGGCTTTATCGCCGACACATCGTTCCCGACTTTCTCCACACCGTGTCTCATCTCGTTCCCTATCTTCTGCTCCTCGGCACACGGAGTTACCCTCACCTCATCGCCCACACCTTCTCCTCCGTGATGCTCCCGTTAGTCCTGCTCTGGCTCCCCATCGTCATCCTCAAAAAAAACTGGATCACCTGGGAGCGAGCGGCGATGATGATTGCTGTCCTCTTCGGTCTCATCTCCTTCTACATGCAAAAGAGAGGCTTCGCTTACCACCGCTATCCCTCCGAAGCCTTCCTGCTCATCCTCATTGCCATCGACTTCACCACTACCCTTCAGGAGGCTACGCCGCGCCTGCGCCTGCGCTTCTCCGCCTCCGAAAATTTGCTGCCTCGCCTGGCGTTCATCGGCATTCTGGCAGGCGTCTTTTGGGTCGCAGGAGGATCTACCGCCCATGCTCTATGGCAGGACTGGCGAAATCAGGAGTTCGACACGATGCTTCGCCAGGATTTAACCCGCCTTGGCGGTCAGAAACTCACCGGTAGTGTCCAATGCCTCGACGTCTCTGACGGTTGTCCCACCGCGCTCTACAACATGAACCTCACGCAGTCGACCGGACATCTCTACGACTGTTATCTCTTCTACGATCAACCCAACGCAGAACGCGATCGCATCCGCGAACAGTTCTGGCGAGAGATTACAAAGAACCCACCCGCCCTCTTCGTCGTCTCCAGCAACGACTGCGAGAGCTGGCCCCAGCGTCCTGGCTACAACTATCAAAAAATGAGCCGCTGGCCCCAGTTCAACGACTACCTCAACGCCAACTACCACATCGATGTTGAACGAATCCCCCCACACATGGTCAACTCTGGCAGCGCCCCCTCGGAACCGGTAGGCTATCGAATCTACGCACAAAACAGCATCAGATAGTTTCGTCGACTCCAGCCAGATCCGTCCGCACTCGCTCCATAGTATCCAGATAAAACGCAATATTGTGCACGCTGTTCAGCACCGCACTCAGCGGCTCCCCCGAAGCAAATAGATGCCGCAGATAAGCCCGTGTATACCTCCGACACACCATGCACCCGCACGTCGCATCGATCGGCCCTTGATCCTCCGCATACTCCTTCTTCTTAATATTCAGCCTGCCTTCCGACGTAAACAGCAGCCCATGCCGCCCCGCCCGCGTCGGCAGCACACAGTCCATCATGTCCACACCCATCCGAGCGTACTCTTCAATCTCATCCGGATACCCCACCCCCATCACGTACCGCGGTTTGTCCTTCGGCAGATGCTCAAGCGTCCGCGCAATCATCTCCCGAGTCACCTCCCTCGGCTCCCCCACCGCCAACCCTCCGATCGCATACCCCGGCAGATCCATCTCCACCAGCCGCTCCGCCGACTCCTTCCTTAAATCCGCATACATCCCACCCTGCACAATCCCAAACAAACTTTGTGTCTTTCCTTCAAACGCGTCTCCAGCCGTCTGCGACCACGGCACCAGGTGCTTCGTTGCCTCAAAGTGATCCTTCGACCGCTGCGCCCAGGCATGCGTCAACCCCATCGACTCCCGCGTCCGCTCCCACGTCGCAGGCGTCTCAACGCACTCATCGAAGACCATCGCAATATCCGCCCCCAACGCAATCTGCACATCCATCGAGTGCTCCGGCGAAAAGAAGTGCTTACTCCCATCCAGATGCGACCGAAACTCCACCCCTTCCGGCGTGATCTTCCGCAACTTGCTCAAACTAAAAACCTGAAACCCACCAGAATCGGTCAACATCGGCCGCTCCCAGCTCATAAACCGGTGCACCCCACCCATTCGCCTCACAAGCTCATGCCCCGGCCGCAGATACAAATGGTAGGTATTAGCCAGAATGATCTGCGCCCCCTTACCCCCCGCACCAATCTCCTCGAGCAGACTCTGCGGCACAGCCTTCACGCTCGCCGCTGTCCCTACCGGCATAAAAACCGGCGTCTCCACCACCCCATGCGGCAGTCTCAAACGCCCCCTGCGTCCGCCTTGCTCCGCCGTTCTATCAACTTCAAACGAAAATCCCATCTCTTGAATTGTATGAGCAAGCCAAATATTCACAGCAGCACCAACACTCCATTCCCATTCCCGTAACCCCTCGTTAATTCACATGATGTTCAAAATTCATTTACATTCCGGAGACGTTGCAGAGCCCAAGATTGCCTCTGCACTCATTTTCAAAACTTTTGAGGCCTCAAAAAATGATTCGGAAACTTCTTGCCCTCTCGTTGTCCACGACCCTCATTCTCAGCGGCTGCGGCCAGGGCACGGTCAGCACGCCTCCCGGCAACGGCAACGCCAACACCACGCCGCCCCCGGCGCCCCCCACGCCGACCACGGCTCAGGCAGCCATCAAGCACATCGTCGTCATCTACGGTGAGAACATCTCGTTCGACCACTACTTCGGCACTTATCCCAATGCGGCCAACACCGGCGGAACACCCTTCACAGCTGCAACCGGCACTCCGATCCCGAACAACTACATCTCGAACCCGAGCCTGCTCACTGCAAATCCGAACCTCAACGGCGCCAACAACAGCACAGCCACCAGCACAGTGCAGAATTCAGTAGCCGCGAACCCCTTCCGCCTTGGTCCCAACCAGGCCGCCACCAACGACCAGGATCACAACTACAATCCTGAGCAACTGGCGTTCGATAACGGCAAGATGGACCTCTTCCCATACTCGGTCGGAACCCCGAACAGCCCCACGCTCACCAACCAGACGGCTGCTCCTAGCATCGCCAACACAACTGCTCTCACCATGGGCTACTACGACGGCAACACCGTCACCGCGATGTGGAACTATGCGCAGCACTATGCCTTGAACGACCACTCCTTCGGTTCGACCTTCGGACCCTCCACCCCCGGCGCCATCAACCTCATCTCCGGCCAGACCAACGGCGTCGTCAATCAAGTGGGCACCACCGGCGCGGTCATTCCCGACGGCCAGGGCGGCTTTACGGACATCAACGATGCAGACCCAGGCAATGACGTCTGCTCCTCGACGAGCGAGTACTTCAACATGACCGGCAAAAACATTGGCGACCTGTTGAACGCCGCTGGCGTCTCCTGGGGCTGGTTCCAGGGCGGCTTCAATCTCTCTATCACCAACACCAGCGCCAACGGAGTCATCGCCTCCGGTACCGGATGCCTTCCGAACGAAGCAACCGGCAGCCGCGCAACCGGAGCCGTCAACATCCCCGGCAATCCTCTCAAGTCGGACTACATCCCCCACCACCAGCCCTTCCAGTACTACGCCAGCACCGCCAACCCAACTCACATCCGTCCAGCCTCCGTTGCAGCTATCGGAACCGCGGCCGACACCGGTGCTTCCACCGCCAACCACCAGTACGACACCCTGGACTTCAACGCTGCTCTCAAAGCCGGAAACATGCCAGCCGTCAGCTTCCTGAAGGCTCCCGGCTACCAGGATGGTCATGCTGGTTACTCCGATCCTCTCGACGAGCAGACCTTCGTTGTCAACGAGATCAACGCCATCGAATCCTCGCCTTTCTGGGCCAACACCGCCATCATCATCGCCTATGACGACTCCGACGGTTGGTACGATCACCTCAACGACTTCGTTAACGGCTCCCAGACCAGCTCCGATGCAGCCTTCTGCAACGGCACCGCCCCAGCCCTTCCCGGTCCTAACTCCAACGGTCAGCCTGTTCAGGGCCGCTGCGGTCATGGTCCTCGTCTGCCCCTCCTGGTCATCTCACCCTGGGTCAAGAAGAACTACATCGATAGCACCCCGACCGACCAGGCCTCCATCACACGCTTTATCGAGGATGTTTTCCTTAGCAGCGCTCGCATCGGTGGCGGATCCTTCGACGCCTCTGCTGGAACGCTCATGAACATGTTCAACTTCACAAGCAACGTCGCCCCGAACCCCAACGTCGTTCTCCTCAACCCAACTACCGGCGCCGTCACCTCAGGCAACTAACCCAGGGTTTCACGGTACGTTCACAAATAACCCCTAAACTCAAAAGGACGCACCCTTCATTTCAGGGTGCGTCCTTTTTTCCATTTCCACCCTGCGTCATTCCACTCATTTTGGAGATAAGTTTGTCCCCCACCCGCCGCACCATACTCCAGCAGCTCTCCGCGCTCGGAGCCCTCACCACCCCATCTCTCGCTCTCGCCAACCGTCTCCTGCAGAATCGCGATTCAGGCATGTCCATGCCCGGCATGGCATCCACCCCGCCATCCGACAAGCCCGCAATCAACGGCTACTCCCTCACTCCATTCGTCGACGAGCTCCCTCTCTTCGAGCGCGCCAAGCCAGTCTCCTCCCTCCATCCGCACAACTTCCGCATCACCATGCGCGAGATTCACGCTAAGGCCCATCGCGATATTCCCTCTACCCGCATGTGGAGCTACGGAGACACCCCCCTCGCCCCCCTCATCGATGTCCGCGCTCACCAGCCGCTTCAAGTCGAATGGGTCAACCAACTCCCCACCCAGCACTTCCTTCCCATCGATCACTCTCTTCACGGATGCGGTCATGACGTCCCTGACGTCCGCACGTGCGTCCATCTCCACGGCGGCCGCACCCCCGCCAAAGACGATGGTTTCCCGGAAGACTGGTTTGTCGCCGGCAAATCCCACATCGCCACCTATCCCCTACAGCAGGAAGCCACCGCGCTCTGGTATCACGATCACGCCATGGGCCTCAATCGTCTCAACACCTACGCTGGCCTCTTCGGCATGGTGCTCCTACGCGACGACGCCGAGGACGCGCTCAACCTTCCCTCCGGCAAATACGAAGTTCCGCTTTTGATCTACGACCGCCAGTTCACCACCGATGGCCAGCTCTACTATCCCGACTCCGGCGACCCCGAACACCCCTGGGTATCCGAGTTCGGCGGCAGCTGCATCCTCCTCAATGGCAAGATGCGCCCCTTCTTCGAAGTCGAGCCTCGCCTCTACCGCTTCCGCCTCCTCAACACCGCCAACAGCAGCTTCTTCAACCTGACCCTCACCAATCACCAGCCATTCCACCAAATCGGAAGCGATCAGGGGCTGCTCCCTGCGCCCGTCAAGATGACCAACCTTCTTATCGCCCCAGCCGAACGCGCCGATCTCTTGATCGACTTCTCTCAGGCAGCCGGTCAGAAGATTCACCTCATCAACGGCGCCGTCCAGATCCTGGAATTCCGCGTCGCAGCCAAATCCGGCCAAGCCTCTCAATCCTCCAAGACTTCGCACCTCGCAAATGGAATCTCTACCTCGGATTCCATCCCATCCACACTGCGCACCATCGACCGAATCCCCGAATCTGCCGCCACAGTCACACGCACGGTTACCCTCCACGAATACTTCGACAAAATCGGCAACTCCATGCTCATGCTACTCAACAACAAGCATTGGCACGAGCCCGTCACCGAAACCCCAAAGCTCAACTCCACCGAGATCTGGGAGTTCATCAACCTCACCGAAGACACCCACCCCATGCACCTGCATCTCGTTCGCTTCCAGATTCTCGATCGCCGTGTCTTCGACGTCTTCAAATATCAAAACAACCAGGGAACACGCTATCTCGCCGCAGCTACCCCTCCCGACGCGAACGAACAAGGCTGGAAGGACACCGTCCACTGTCCCCCCGCCACGATTACCCGCATCATCGTCCGCTTCGAAGGCTACACCGGCAAATATCTCTATCACTGCCACATCCTCGAGCACGAAGCCAACGACATGATGCGCCCCTTCGAAGTCATCGCCTAATGAATTTGTCGACGTGGCCCTCCCGTCGTCGACATGAAGATAATGCCGACCAACGGGAGCACCAAGCGAAGCTCTAAAACGGCGTGCAAACGCCCGCCCACGTGCAGTGGGCAGGTCCGGCAGCACAACCAGCAGTTCGATCCCATCAAAGCGCAACCGACTACGCACCTGCTCCCCAAAGGCAATCCAGCGTAGTCTAAACTCCAAGGAGATCGCGCCCATGCTAAGGAGAGACTTCCTTCGCCGCTCGACCCGCACCATCGGAGCAACCCTTCTCGCCCGGTCCGCGATCGCTCGCGCCGCTCTTCTCGAGCCAGACCCACTCCCCCAGAAATTTCACGCGCAAGACGAGGTCGTCCTCGGCAAAACCGGCATCCGTACCAGCCGTCTCGCCATGGGCACCGGCACCATCGGCTTCGGCGGCGCCTCCAATCAAACCCGTCTCGGAACCTCCCCACTTACAAGACTCCTCCTCGACGGCTACAACGACAACGGCCTCCGCTTCTTCGACTCCGCCGACTCCTACGGCAGTCATCCCTACGTCGCCGAAGCCCTCAAACACATCCCCCGCGACAAGGTAGTCGTCCTCACTAAAACCGACACTCGCGACGCCGCCGGTGTCCGCGCCGACCTCGACCGCTTCCGCAAAGAGCTGGGCGTCGAATACATCGACATCGTCCTCATCCACTGCGTCACCGAAGGCGACTGGACGACACGTTACCGCGGCGTCATGGACGTCCTCTCCGAAGCCAGGCAAAAAGGAGTCATCCGCGCACACGGCGTCTCCTGCCACAGCCTTCCTGCGCTAAAGGCAGCCGCAGCCTCCCCATGGGTCGAAGTCGATCTCGTCCGCCTCAACCCCATCGGCTCCCACATGGACGCCGATCCCGCAACCGTCATCAGCGTGATCAAGCAGATGCGCGCACAAGGAAAGGGAATCATCGGCATGAAAATCCTCGGTCAGGGCGATCTCCGCGAAAAACCCGCCGAAGCCATCCGCTACGCCCTTGGAACCGGAGTCCTCGACGCCTTCACCATCGGCGCCGAATCCAGAAAAGAGCAGGACAATCTCATCCAACGCGTAGCCGCCGCCTGACTTCAGGCGACCACACTAACGCTCCAGCATCTCCACGGCCTGTGCCACGCTAATGTCCGGCGGCAGCCGCTGAAAATCGCTGTGATCAACATGCTCGTTCCTACCGATCTCTTTAAACAACATCGCCTTTCCCTCAATCGCGGTATTCATCGTCGCGTTCTTCCAATCCCCACCCGGCTCCATCTCATGCGTAGTATTGAAGCTGCTACCCGCATGCACCGTCCCCAGCAACCCATATCCCAAACTCACATCCGAAGAAGTCTTCCCTTCAATCCTGTGTAACTGCAAGGTTCTCTGATCCACCCGAATCGTTCCCGCCATAGCATGCAGCACACGCTCCTCCAGCGACTGCGTCTTATACGCAGGATCAGGTCGAAACCCAATCTCAAAATCGCTCCCATAAGGCCGGGGGGCGTCGAACAGGACCGCCTTTCGCAGCAGCGTAAGCATCTGTTCCGCATGGTCTTCGTCGTTCTTCATCGTCTGCTCCCGCCGCCGAAACTCCTCAGGATGCAGCTCAATCTGCGCCAGCTTTGCTCTCTCTAGCGTCGCGCGATCTGCGCCCAGTGGCTTGCCATCTTCAGCCAACAACAGCCTCACCTTTCCCGCCGAAGTCTCCACCACGCGCTCTCGCCACAGATGGCCGCCCGTCCGATCCGACCGCTCTTCCGACAGATAGATATATCGATTGCGATGCTCTGCCGGATCATTCTCGTGCGTCAGCATCGAGTCCACAATCTGCTTAGCTGCATTCGAACTCTGTGCGCCCAAACTCCCAACTCCCAGCAGACAGACCGACGCCATCAACCCAGCAACAAAACGAATTAACCTGTCATCCCTCAACCTGTACGACACAAAACTCAATAGGGACACCCCGCACCAGTAAAGCACGTCGACAATACAATTCTGGTGAAATGCCAATAACCTCCCTACCGACGCGATCGCCGCGCCGCAGGTCTCGCTCGCCACAAACTCGCGCCGAAATATCCAATAAACCGCAATAAAACTCACGTAGACTGCCATCAATCGCATGGCTCAGTCGCCTCAAAATCCGCCGCCTCAAAACACAACACCCGATCCTGTAATGACCGAGCCTGAGCTCGTCTCCGCCGATCTCACCACCAACGCCACCCCTCCATCCGCCCCACCCCCAGGCCGCCGCGCCGCAGCTACCTTCATCTTCTTCACCGTCGCGCTCGACATGCTCGCCCTCGGCATGATCGCCCCGGTCCTGCCTCGCCTCATCGAAGGCTTTCTCCACGGCGACACATCCTCAGCTGCCCGCATGCTGGGCCTCTTCGGCACCGTCTTCGCCGCCATGCAGTTCTTCTTCTCCCCCATCGCAGGCTCTCTCTCCGACCGCTTCGGCCGCCGCCCCGTTGTCCTGCTCTCCAACTTCGGCCTCGGTCTCGACTACGTCCTCATGGCCTGGGCCCCCGCTCTCAACTGGCTCTTCCTCGGCCGCGTCATCTCCGGCCTCACCTCCTCCAGCATCCCCACCGCGATGGCTTACATGGCTGATGTCACACCCCGCGAGCGTCGCGCCGCAGCCTTCGGCATGTTGAACGCAGCCTTCGGACTCGGCTTCGTTCTCGGTCCCGCCATCGGCGGCCTGCTCGGCAACATCAACCCCCGCCTGCCCTTCTGGGCCGCCGCAGCCCTCTCTCTCATCAACGGTCTCTACGGCCTCTTCGTCCTGCCCGAATCCCTCTCCAAAGAAAACCGCAGCCCCTTCTCCTGGGCGCGTGCCAATCCCGTCGGCTCACTCACCCTGCTCCGCCACGGCGGCATGATCGGTATTGCTGCCATCCTCCTGCTCGGCTACATCGCCCAACAGGTTCTCATGAACGTCTACGTCATCTACGACGACTATCGCTACCACTGGACCAACCGCACCGTGGGCCTCTCACTCGCCGTGGTGGGGGTCTTCACCGTCATCTACGGTGCATTCCTGATCAAACCCGTCGTCGCCAAATTAGGCGAGCGCGGCGCTATGACCATCGGCCTCATCGGCGGAGCTCTCGGCTACTCGATGATCGGCTCTTCCAAAACCGGCCTCCTTGTATGGATCGCCATCCCCGTCCTGAATCTCATGTCCTTCACCTGGCCCTCCGCTCAAAGTCTTCTCTCCCGCAAAACCAGCCCCTCCGAACAAGGCCAGCTTCAGGGAGCTATCAATGGCCTGCGCGGCATCGCCGGACTCGTCGGCCCTGGCTTCTTCACCTACATCTTCAGCAAATCAATCGGCATCGGCGCCATCGTCCGCACTCCCGGCGCACCTTTCTACGTCGCCGCTTCCATGCTCATCATCGGCCTCATCGTCACCCAATACGTCACCCGAACTCCCAAGCCCATACTCCAATCCTCAAGCTGACCCACCTGCATCAATCCAAAAACCGCTGTGCCGCATCGAAGAAACGTATTCGGAAAACCCAAAGCCCTGACGGCCCGGGAGGCGGCGCTAAACCTTCCTATCTACGGGCGAGCCGTTAGAGCTTTCAACCATGGCTGCAAACTCAACAGGAGGATCTATGGCCACAGCGTCAGTCGCAGCAGCAACCATGAAGGTTGCTCAGATTTCCAAGCCCAAAACCGATTTCCAGATCGTCGAGCGCGAGATCCCTAAGCCCGGCGCAGGGCACGTGCGCATCAAGGTGCAGGCCTGTGGTGTCTGCCACAGTGATGTGCTAACCGTAGAAGGTTTGTGGCCCGGTATCGAGTATCCCCGCATCCCCGGACACGAAGTAGCGGGCGTCGTCGATGAACTGGGTGACGGCGTCTCCAACTGGAAGAAGGGGCAGCGTGTCGGCGTCGGCTGGCATGGTGGTCACGACAACACGTGCTCCGAGTGCCGCCGCGGAGATTTTGGCAACTGCAAAAACATGAAGATCGCAGGCATCAGCTACGACGGCGGATACCAACAGTACATGGTGGCCCCCGAGGAGGCGCTGGTCGCAATACCCGACAGTCTGAGTGACGTGGAAGCAGCCCCTTTGCTTTGCGCCGGAATTACCACCTACAACGCGCTGCGGCACAGCGGTGCGCTACCCGGCGACCTTGTCGCGGTACAGGGAATCGGCGGCCTGGGGCACCTCGGAGTTCAATTCGCAAGCAAGTCTGGCTACAAGGTCGCAGCCATCGGGCGTGGGCCGGAAAACGCCCCGCTTGCAAAGAAGCTTGGCGCTGCCTTCTACATCGACAGCAAAGCGACGAAGGCAGCCGAGGAGTTGCAAAAGCTCGGTGGCGCAAAGGTGATTCTCGCAACAGCACCAGACTCGAAGTCAATGTCCGAGTTGATCGACGGTCTGGGGCCAAACGGCAAACTCGTCGTGATCGGCGCGTCCTTTGATCCCATTGAGGTCACACCGATACAGCTCATCACCGGTCAGAAATCCATTCAAGGATGGGCCTCAGGAGTTCCATCCGACTCCGAAGACACCTTGCGCTTCTCCGAACTTACCGGCGTACGTCCCATGATCGAAACCTATCCGCTGGAAAAAGCAGCCGAAGCGTACGCACGAATGATGAGTGGCCACGCACAGTTCCGCGTCGTCCTCACCATGTGAAGTCAACGAACGAAGAAACATCAGTACAGTTCCGCTTGATCGTTATGTTGCGCAGCCTGGGCGATGCCCTGCAATGACCCGCGTCGCCCAGGAGCCCCTACGAGTGCCGTCTGAAACTCCTTTAGCGCAAGTTCCGGTTGTTTTTGTTGCAGGAGCAAATCTCCAAGCTGTTCCCGCGCAGGCACAATCGGTCCCGGTGTCACTGCCTGCTTTTCAATGGCGTCCTCCTGGTCGGCTGCGGCGCGTAGCAATACCGACGCTTGATGCGGGTCGCCGCTCGCCTGTGCGGACCATGCCATGACTTCGCTCGCCAGAACTCCGGTCTGGGTGGACCAGTAGCTATCACCCGAAGCGCGAAGCTGCGCCTCGATCTGCCGAAGTTGATCCGCCTCCTCGCGCGCGTCCTTCACACGCCCAGTGCGAGCCAGTCCCATTCCCCTCGACCACACTGCGATCGCCATTACCGACGGCGGCGCCCCTGTCGGAAGGGCGATGCTCGCAGCGTCGTCCCATCCCCCTCGCTCAACCGCGTAGCGAATGGGAATAGCAGTGGACGCATAGGCTACTCCGAAGTTGCTCATATCCAAATTCTGCATTGCCTTCATGTCCTGAATGATCTGGCTCACCTCTTTGTCGCTTCCCGTCTGCAGATAGGCGTAGACCAGATAGTCCATCGCGTGCAGCTCATCCAGGCTATCGCCATGCTGGTGCGCAGCCCGCCTTGAAGCGAGATTGGACTCGATGGAATCGTTCCACAACCCCAGCCTGGTAAAGATGTGCGATGGCATATGCAGCGCATGTGGTGCCGAGGGAGCAATCTGCGCGTAGGCTCTCGCCGCCGGGAGACCACGTTCAGCAAGCTCCTGACTGTCACAGGCGTGGATAAGATAGTGAGCGATTCCCGGATGGTTCGGGTACTCGCGGTTCAGCGGCTCCAGAAGATCGATTGCCCGCTTTTGCTTCGCATGCGTTCTATCGGTTAGAGATGTATTGGACAGAATAGACAGCGCATAGAACACCTGTGACTCAACATCCCTGCCATTCTCTCGAGCCACCTCTGCCATCGCCTGCTCGTAGGCGACTGTGCGCATGCTGGGAGTGAGACCGTCGGCTTCTTGATAGAGCGCGGCAAGCGCGTGGATAAACTGCCGTTCCCGCTCAGACTTCGCGCTCAGACGCGTCGCCTCCAGCATCTCTTTTTGACCCGCCGGAAACACTGAAAGCGGCAGGCTCGGAGACCAAACCTGATGGAAATAGGTCATAGCCACACCCCAATGCGCCATTCCACATTGCGGATCCACTTTGGATATGTCCTGAAATGTTTTTCCTGCAGAAGCGTAGGCGAAGGAATGCAGCAGAGCCACACCGCGGTTGAACTGTTCCTGCACCGAAGGCGCGCACGTGATCGGAAACGAAACCTCTCCCAATCTTTCAGGGATGCCGTGGTCGTGCATCTCCTGCGCCGACGACAGGGATGCAACAAACAACAGGCAAAGCGCGACTCGGAAGAGACGAAGCATATTTACCTCTCACAACGTATCTGAACTGTAGACGAAATCCTTCACATCGTCCCTCCACTCCCATCACTTCTTCAACGACTTCACCAGCTGCTTCCAGTCCCGCTCCGTCTGATCTGCATAAGCCTCCGCAAACGCCGCAACTGCTTCATCAAAACGAGGCGACGTCCCCAGATACCCCGCCACCATCGCACTATCTCCAGCACGAGCATGCCCTCGCGCCAGCATCTCCCCGCAAACTCCCGCATACTCCAGCAGTCCAACCGACTTCAAATTCTCCAACTGAATCGAAGCCTTGTGATCGTTCAACTGCCTCACCAGATAATCTCTACCCTCCATCGTCGTCCATCCCAGAAACGGATCCGACTGCAACTGCATCGCACGCTCCCCATTCACCACTCTTTGCCCGTTGTGCTGCTTCGCTCTGCGCCCCTTCAACGCACCCTTCACATACGGTGCGTACCCCGACGCAACCTCCTCCTTCACCTGCAGAAAAAGAGGATCCTTCGGCCCTTTGCCTTCCATGTAAATCACATAGTCCCGCAGTCCCACCGAACCCGTCCCCACAACTTTGAAAGCCACATCCATCGGTCTGTACTGTGCCAGAAAGTGCCGCCGCTCGGGCTGCAAACTCTGGGCATACAGCGTCAGCGCAGCCACCACCTGCTCCGCTATACCTCCTGTCAACCGCTTCAAATTCGGCGGAATAGTCCGAAACACTCGCTGCGGCCGCTCCGCCGGCTTCGCAATTTTCTTCGTCTTCACGCCCTTCTTCACAACATACTTCTGCTCCTCAACCTCAGTCAGCGTCAGCAGCGTATGCCTCGGCGTAGCTCGCTCCGCCATCAGCAAAATCCCCGCCACCGGCGACACCTGTCCAAGCCGATGCACCTGGTACCTCGCCACGTCCAGTACCGGCATCCTCGCGAACGCATGCATCTTCATCCGATACTGCTCCAAAAACACTGTCGCAGCCTCTCTGCAATGCAAGCTCTTCGCTCCCGCCCCACGTCCCGCCAGCACCAGGCTCGTAGCCATCCGTTTGACGTCCCACTCAAACGGCGCAACGATCGTCTCGTCAAAATCATTAATGTCAAAGACCAGCCGCCCATCCGGTGCAGCGAATGCCCCCAGGTTCCTCACATGCGCATCACCACAAAGTTGATTGCAGATCCCCGTGTTCGGAATCAGCGACAGGTCGTACGCCATCACCGGAACAGCCCCGCGAAAATATCCAAATGGCGACGCCGCCATCAATTCGTTCTTCAATGCCACCAGTGCCGGAACGCGCCCGCGCGTCGACACCTCCAGCAGCTTCAGCGGATTTTCTTTCCGCTCCTTCGCGTTCCACGTCCTATGGTCCACGCGCCGCATCTGTTTCCGCCGCTGCTGGCCAAAAACAAAGCTCTCCTTCGCACTCACCGTTCGCGTACCCTCCATCGTTACTCCTCCACAAATCTGCAACCAAAAGTCTAGTCCACTCCCCTAGCAAATACCGCCAACCGTCAGCACCATGATGTATTCTTGCCCGCATAAGCTCAGGCCATCTGGCAGCCTCCGAGGTCCCTCATTCCAATGTCCCGCGTCAGCACCGCCGAAATCTCCCGGACTCAGCCCATGCTTGTGCTCGCAGTCACCGTACTTATCCTCTACTTCGCTCGCGATCTCCTCATTCCTCTCACCTTCGCTCTTACCCTGTCATTCCTGTTAGCTCCCGCCGTCAGCCGTCTCGAACGCCGTCGAGTCCCTCGAGTTCTGGCCGTCGCACTGACCTGCATCCTGACTTTCATCGGCATCTTCAGCGTCGGTTATGTTGTCGCCCGCCAGCTTCTCAACGTAGCCAACGACCTCCCCGCCTATCGCCTCACTATCCAGCGCAAGATGGCCACCGTCCACTCTCCCGCCGAACAATCCCTCGAGAAGGCATTCAACGCAGTCGAGGGCATCAGCGGCGACATCACCACAACCGCACCACCCTCCGGTCTCCAGCAACCCCCCACACAAGTCCAGCCCGTCCGCGTCATCGACCCCGACCGCTCCCAGCTTCAAGCCAACGCCGACCTCCTCATGCGCTTCCTCCGTCCTATCGGAACCGTCGGCGTAGTCATCGTCTTCTCCATCTACCTCCTCATGAAGCGCGAGGAGCTTCGCCACCGCATCCTCCTGCTCGCAGGCATGGGACGCATTAACCTCATGACCCAGGCCCTGCAAGAGGCCACCACCCGCATCAGCCAATACCTTCTCTTCCAGTTAGCGGTCAACGCAGCCTACGGCATCCTCTTCGGCGGAGGCCTCTATCTCATCGGCGTACCGGATGCCACCCTATGGGGAGCCCTCGCCGGAATCCTCCGCATCGTCCCGTACGTCGGCACAGCCACCAGCCTCGCCCTTCCGCTCATCGTCTCTGTCGCCATCTCCACCACCTGGTGGCCGCCCATTCTCATCCTCTGCCTCTTCCTCGCGCTCGAACTCACCGCCACCAACTTCGTCGAACCATGGCTCTACAGCACCCGCACCGGCATCTCCTCCCTCGCCCTCTTAGCCATGGCCATCTTTTGGGCGCTTCTCTGGGGATGGCCCGGTCTCATCCTCTCCACCCCGCTCACAGTCTGCATCGTCGTCCTTGGCCGCCACGTCCCTCAGCTTTCCTTCCTCCACACCCTCCTCGGCACCGACGCCGAACTCTCCGCCGAAGCCCTCTTCTACGAGCGCCTCCTCGCCATGGATCAGCAGGAGGCCCGCGCCGTCGCTAATCGATTCCTCGATGGCAAGCCCCTCGTCGAGCTATACGACTCCGTCCTCATCCCCGCTCTCGCTCTCGTCGAACAGGATCGCCACCAGGGCAACCTCGACGACAAGCGCTCCGACTTCTTCTTCCTCACCATTGGCGAAATCGTCGCCGAACTCACCGACTACCGCCAGAAGGAACCGGCCAACATCGCCCCTGCAACGCCACGACGCGTCTCACGCCCCGTCGAAAACGACTTCGCCGTCGTCTGCATCTCCGTCAGCGATCAGGCCGACGAGCTCACCACCCTCATGCTCGGCCAGCTCATGGAGCGCGCCTCTCACCCCACCCTTCTGCTCTCCGCCGGCTCCGTCGCAGGCGAGATCCTCGACTCCCTCGCCGCTGAGCCCACTACCGTCGTCTTCATCTCGGCCCTCCCTCCCTTCGCCTTCTCCCAGGCCCGTGCCATCTGCCAGCGCGTCCGTTCGCACCTTCCCAACAACCGCATCGTCGTCGGCCTCTGGAACTCCCCCAGCGATCCCGACCAGACCCCCGAACAACTCATCGAACGCTTCGGCAGTGGCAAACCCAACACCATCGTGACCTCACTCGCCCAGGCCCTCCAGCAGGTAACGCACTGGCACCTTCAGCAATCCAGTCAGTTCATGCGCTTCTAAAACACCTGCCTGCACGCAAAGAAAAGTTCACACAAGGCCATACTTCAGGCACGAACCGGAGTGTCCCCCTCAATAATCCAGCTAAAATCTCGCCATGGAAGACAACAGCTCGACCTTTAGCTCTGTCCTGACGCTCGCGTTGGCCCATGCGCTCGATCACCTCTCCCCCGACGACCACCGCCCCGTGAACGCTCCCGCTTCGCTCGCAACTCTCCGTCAAAAACTCGACCTCCCTCTCAACGAAACCGGCATGGGCGCAAAAACAGTCCTCAACGACCTCGTCTCAGGCGTAGATGGCGGCATCATCGACTCCGCCGGAGGCCGCTTCTACGGCTGGGTCATCGGAGGCTCGCTCCCCGCTGCTCTCGCTGCCGACTGGCTCACCTCCACCTGGGATCAAAATGCCGGCCTCTTCGCCTGCTCCCCCGCCGCAGCCGTCGTCGAGGAGACTGCAGGCCGATGGCTAAAGGAACTCCTCCATCTCCCCACCACCGCCAGCTTCGCCTTCGTCACCGGAGCCCAGATGGCACACACCACCTGTCTCGCAGCCGCCCGTCACGCTCTCCTCGCGCGCAATAACTGGGACGTCGAGCAGCACGGCCTCTCCGGCTCTCCCACCATCCGCATCCTCACCAGCACTGAAAAACACGGCACCGTCAACCGCGCCGTCCGCCTCCTCGGTCTCGGCGAAAAAAACATCATCACCCTCCCCGCCGATCCCGACGGCCGCCTCTCCGAAGAATCCCTCAAGCAAGCCCTCGAAGCCGAACCCACAACCCCCACCATCGTCGTCCTTCAAGCTGGCGACCTCAACCTCGGCGCATTCGACGACTTCTCCACCCTCATCCCACTTGCAAAAAAACACAACGCCTGGGTTCACGTCGACGGAGCCTTCGGCCTCTGGGCCGCCGCAAGCCCGAGCCTCCGCCATCTCCTCCACGGCGTAGAAGCAGCCGACTCATGGGTGGTCGACGGTCATAAGTGGCTCAACGTCCCGTACGACTCCGGCTACGCCTTCGTAGCGGATCGCGCAGCCCACCGCGCCGCCTTCTCCTATCACGCCACTTATCTCATCCACGACGAAGGCAACGCCCGCGACCAGATGGATTGGAACCCTGAATTCTCACGTCGCGCCCGAGCCTTCGCAACCTACGCCGCCATCAGGCAACTCGGAATCGCCGGAATAACAGACCTCATCGACCGAACCTGCGCCCACGCCCACACCATCGTCACCCGCATCGGCGCTCTCCCCAACGCCGAGATCCTCGGGACGCCCCAAATCAATCAAGGCCTCCTACGCTTCCACCATCCCAACCCCGAGGCCACCGAGCAGGATCACGACGTCTTCACCAACCGCGTCATCGCCGAGATCCTCGCCACCGGCGAAGCCTTCTTCACCGGCACCACCTGGAGAGGCCGCCGAGCCATGCGTGTCAGTGTCTGCAACTGGCAGACCTCCTCCACCGATGTGAATCGGGTCTGCCGCTGCGTCTCAAAAGTTCTCGAGAAGATGTCCGCGAACGAGCGAACTAATTAACCGAAGTCCGCTGCCGCTCCACGCCATCCAGAGCAACCCAAAGCGCCTTCGCCGCACGCTCTCCAGCCGCCAGCACAGCCTCTTCATCCTCAGGCGCACCCGCAAGCTGCTTATCGATCAACTCACGCCAAACACTCGCATGCGCAACATCGGCAGTCTGGTGCAGCGTGAAATAACGTGCTGCAGCACCCTCGGTCCCATAGTGCTCCGCCAGCCCGTCAGCCTTCGTCGTCGCAATCGCAGGCACCTTCGACTCGTACGCGTACAACGCCGCCATCGCAGCCGAAGCCTTCTCCTCCTGCATCAGCTCACGAAACGTCGCCATCAGCGCCGTCATCTCGGGCTGCACCGCACGCCCCTCAACTTCACCGCGCGAAGCACCCATCCCCGCAGCAAAGTCCATCCACAAATCGCTGTGCGGACGAGCAGTCGCCACATCCACACCCTCTTCTTCCGCAAGATTGCGCAAAACCTCACGCCGCATCTCCCCATCCGGCAGCCGCGAGTGCAGCGCGCTCAGATAAGTCGGAAACGCCGACACATGGTGCCAGTACTCCGCCGCATACTCCCGCAGATCCTCGCGCGTCAGCTCACCCTTCGACCACGCCTGATAGAACGGGTGCTGCAACAGGTTGAACGGCGCAACGCGCTCCTCGAAACGGCTCCAGAACCCAGCATTCGTCGAAATCGTCAAAGACATAATCAAGCTCCAATCAAAAATTTTGCGCGGCGAAAACTCCAAGCGATAGCAAGAGTGTATCGCGATCTCACGAAACCAGTCCCGCACACCCCACAAGGTACAATTCCACAAGCTCACGACCATCACAAGCTGAACGATCGGGCCCCTATCTCTGTCCATCTGGAGTTTTCATGAGGAAGGCTTTTCTTTCCTTCAGCATCTTCTGTCTCTCAGTCTCGGCCTTCGCACAACAACCCAATCCCGACCTCATACTCCTCAACGGAAAAATCTTTACCAGCGTAGCCGCTCATCCCTACATCGAAGCGCTCGCCATCCGCGGAGATCGCATAGTAGCAACAGGCGATACCGCCGCCATCCGCGCAATGGCCGGCCCATCAACCCACCAGATCGATCTCCACGGCGCCACCGCGATCCCCGGCATCAACGACGCCCACCATCACTTCTCGTTAGGCACTCCTGAAGTCGACGTCGATCTCCAGTCACCCGACCCCACATGGGCACAGGCCAAAGAAGGCATCGCGGCCGCTATCGCGAAGAACCCTCCCAACAGCCTCATCTCCGTCACCATCGGCTTCAAGATCTTCGGCGACCCGTCCATCGACCGCGACGCGCTGGATCAACTCGCCCCACACAATCCCGTTTCGCTGACAACCTTCACGGGCCACGCCACAATTCTCAACACCGCCGGCCTGCGCTTCTACAACATCGCCGACAACCAACCCGACCCGTTAGGCGGCCGCTTCGAACGCGATGCAAAAGGCCGTCTCACCGGCACCATACGCGAATACGCCCTCCTCAACATGGAGCGCGCCGCCGCCGACCGTGTTCCCGAAGCCGCAGCCGTCGCACAAATCCGCCAGCAATTAGAAGAAGAAGCGAAGTACGGCGTCACATCCATCCAGGAGCTCGCTGTCCTCATTTCCCCAGCGCGCGCCGTCTCACTCCTCGAAGCTGCACCAACGCGAATCCGCGTACGCATCGTGCGCATGCCCGGAACAACCACAACGGCCCGCAACACCGCTGAAGGAAACGGCGTACCCGCGCACCCATCAACCCTCATCACCGTCAACGGGTCAAAGTGGCTGGCCGACGGCGTAGGCGTCGAAGGCACCTTCACGCCACGCGGAGAATGGAAACTCCCCGCAAAGCTCCCGTTCGACGCCATCTTCGCCGACCTGCCGCTCGAGTTCCCCAAAGCCGAGTACCCAGCCATGCTGCAGGAATCGATAACGAATAACGACCAGTTACTGTTACATATGTCGGGCAATCGCTCCGTCGCAACGGTTCTCGATGCCATCGACGCATCCGGCGGCAGCAAGGTGTGGAATGGCCGTCGTCTGCGCTTCGAACACGGCGACGGAATCTTCCCCGACCAGTTTGCCCGCATCAAGCAGGACGGTATCGTCGTAATCCAAAACCCTCTCCATCTGGCGCCCTTCTTACCACCGGGAGTCGTGCCGTTTGAAAAGGCCCAGCCGCTAAAGTCTCTGTTAGACGCAGGCATCCCATTAGCCCTCGGTTCAGATGGGCCGATCAATCCTTACCTCGATATCATGTTCGCGACCAACCCCGGAAATCGCCCTTCAGAGGCCATCACCCGCCAACAGGCTGTCATCGCCTACACCCTCACCTCTGCCTACGCCGAGTTTCAGGAGCACGAGAAAGGCTCACTCGAACCAGGCAAGTTCGCCGACATCGCCGTCTTATCGCAGGACATCTTCTCCGTACCCGTTCCGGAGTTGCCCAAAACCCAATCGGTCATGACCATCGTAGGCGGCAAGATCGTGTACCAAACCCTGCCCCAAAACTAACCGTCAGACTCTGCAACCCAATCTCTGAACCGCATCAATCCGCCCAAAGCGCCACCGTACAAGCCGCCAGCGCCGCACGCCACGCCGAATCACCGCAGCCGTCCCGCAATCAGAACGAAAAAAATAACGGCGGCCAAATCCACCTCAGCGAACCTACACACGCTCCAGCAACTCCCCCACCGTCAGCCCCAGCACCGGATGCACCCACTCCGGCGCAATCTCCTTAAGAGGCTCAAGCACAAACCGGCGCTCCTGCATCGCAGGATGCGGCAACGTCAGCTCCTCTGTCTCCATCACCACATCGCCCCACTCTCGATCGGCATAAAGCAGCAGATCGAGATCGATCACCCGAGGCCCCTTTGCCACCGACGCCGCCCGGTCCCGTCCCATCGCCCGCTCCACCGTCAGCAACTCCCGCAGCAAAGCCACCGGCTCCAAATCAGTCTCGAGCAGCAGCGTCCCGTTCAAAAACCTGGGCTGCTCCACGTCCCCCACCGGCTCCGTATCGAAAAACGAAGAAACCCCGGTGACCTCACCCAGCTCCGCAATCAAACCGACGGCCTGTTCAAGATTCGCCTGCCGGTCTCCAAAGTCAGAATCGAGGTTTGACCCCAACGCAATCGCCGCGACAGCCTTCATCCGCACACCACCCATAGACAGTGCGCAGCAGCCACACGAATCACCACATCTTCACCACAATCCACCATCACCCAACCACGCATTTTTCACCACAAAATTACGAAACTGCAGCTGGTCGCAAATGCCCGAGCATTCCAGCCGGCTCCGCCACTTCATCATACCCGTGAGCCAGCTCCCACGCTGACCTGTCCCGCATAAGTCGTTGTACAAGAGCAGTATGCATCGCATGTCCCGCCCTCTCAGCCACCACCCGACCCTGAATCCTGCGTCCCGCCAACGCCAGATCCCCAATCAAATCCAACACCTTATGCCGGACAAACTCATCATCGAACCGAAGTGGTCCATTTTCAACACCTTGCCGCGAAAGAATAATAGCGCTCTCGTCCGAAACCCCCCGAATCAGCCCCATATCCCGCAACATCGCCTCATCCTCTTTAAATCCGAAAGTCCGCGCCGGAGCAATTAATTTAACGTAATCCCCGGTCGCCAGATCACCCTTAAACGTCTCATAACCAATGGGTTGCGGAAAGTCAATCGTATACTGAATACGGTACCCGGTCCCCGGGTAGACCCCAATAAACTTCGATCCCTCCCGAACCTCAACCTCTTTCAAAATCTTGAGATACTCCCGCTTGCGCCTCTGTTGCTTAAGCCCCACAGAATGAAACGCTTGCACATAAGGCAACGCACTCCCGTCCAGAATCGGAACCTCAAGGTTATCCACCTCGACAATCACGTTATCCACGCCAAAGCCGATAAGAGCTGACAAGAGATGTTCAGTCGTAGAAATCAAAACAGACTGCCTCATCAGACTTGTCGCATAGCTCACCTTCGCGACGTTCCTCCCAATCGCAGCTATCTCAAAGTTGTCTAAGTCTGTGCGACGAAAGACGATACCGGATCCAGCTGGCGCCGGGATCAATCGCATAAGCACAGCCGCCCCGCTATGCAAGCCGACGCCATTGAACTCTATCTCCGAACGGATTGTCTGCTCAAAATGAGCTTCCAAAGCCACGAAACGGCGCCTCCGACAAAACCATCTGTGAGACTACAGTGGAAAACGAATCCGCCGATGTGGCAAATAAGCCACATAACCCCCATCGAAATGACTACTTTTTTCCTCAGGAAACCACTCAACTAACACCTTTGATTGCTATAACATCCGTCCATGGATGCCGCAACGATCCTCAGCACCGTCGACAAGGAAAAAGGGTGGCTTCAGGACACCCTCCGGGAACTTGTTCAACAGGAGTCTCCAAGTGAAGACCGAAAGGCAGTTAACGCCGCCGTCGATTTGGTCGAACTTTGGTCCCGAAACATGGGAGGACGATCCAAACGTCATAAGCAACACCAATTCGGCGACGTCTTGGAGCTTCGCTTCGGCCTCCCCCACTCCCCGCAAAAGCCCGTCCTGCTCCTTGGCCACCTCGATACCGTCTGGCCCCTCGGAACGCTCAAAAAAATGCCGTGGCGTAAAGCGGACGGACGGCTATGGGGACCCGGCGTACTGGACATGAAAGCCGGCGTAATAATGGCTCTGGCCGCCATCCAAACCCTGCAACAGCTGAAGTTAGCTCGCCCAGTGATCCTCCTTCTAAATAGCGATGAAGAGGTAGGGAGCACCATTTCGCGGCCCATCACCGAGAAATTGGCTCAAGAATCCTCCGCGGTTTTGGTTCTCGAACCCGCTCAGGGTCTCGCCTACAAGACCGCCCGAAAAGGCGTAGGTCAATACAACGTGCAAGTTACAGGCGTAGGCGCACACAGCGGAGTAGACTTCGAACGCGGTCACTCCGCAATCCTCGAACTGGCAAAACTCATCCAAACCATCTCCGGATTCACCAATCTCGACCGAAAACTGACGGTAAACTGTGGTGTCATCGCTGGTGGAACACGGTCAAATGTGGTTCCTTCGCAAGCCTTCACGGAGGTCGACGTTCGCATCGCGAAAGCCAGCGACGCCGCTTACGTCGACAAGCTCTTCCGCAAACTCAAAGTCTCCGACCCACACTGCAAGCTCACCATCAACGGCGGTATCAACCGCCCCCCCATGGAACGCAAACCCGGCACAATTGCACTCTTCAAGAAAGCCAGGTCGCTTGCAGCAGAACTCGGCTTCACACTCGAAGAAGCTTCAACCGGTGGCGGCTCCGACGGCAACTTCACCGCCGCTCTTGGGATCCCGACGCTGGATGGCATGGGCGCAGTCGGAGACGGAGCCCACGCCGCTCACGAGTCTGTCGTCATCGAACACCTCGTCCCACGAACAGCTCTTCTAGCCGCCATGATCGCCAGCATCGAATAAACAGACCGTCTAAACCTTCTCCACGACAGGTCCACTCTCCGCTTCAGCCTGCGCCAGCGCCGCAATCGTGCGCGAAATCGGCAGACCGACCACGTTGAAGTAGCAACCCTCGATCCGCGGAATCCAACGCGCCGCATATCCCTGGATTGCATACGCCCCCGCCTTATCAAGCGGCTCGCCACTGGCGATGTATCGCGCGATCTCCGCGTCGGTGATCACATTGAACGTCACCTGCGTGATATCGAGATCCCGAACCGTCCTCTTCGCGCTGATCGCTGCAATTCCCGTTAGCACCGCGTGAGTGCGTCCACTCAGCATCTCCAGCATGCGACGCGCATCGGCGCTATCGGCAGGTTTTCCCAAAATGTGTCCCTCAACAACGACACAAGTATCCGCGCCCAGAACAACCAGCGGATCATCGGCCGTATCCGACGTCCGATGAGCATTCCAAACTGCCTGCGCCTTCTCTTCGGCCAACCGTTGAACATAAGCGGCAGCAGCTTCATTCGGCAAAAGATCTTCGTTGAGATTCGCGGCCTCGGCAGTAAACCTGAGACCTGCCTGCGTAAGAAGTTCGTGGCGACGGGGCGAAGCGGAAGCAAGGATAAGCATCACCTCTGAGACTATCGGGACAGACGCCCATCCGCAAAATCGCCGCGTCCGAACCAGGATCTAACTACCAATCTCCTCTACCGTAACCCGCGCCTGCATCGTGTGTGTACCACCTGGAGCAAGCGTGATCGCATCCGTCGCGGCGTTGACCGTCTCAATCGCCACAAACTCATGCCACTCCGTAGGATCCATATCAGCCAGCTTTGCCGCTCCCTCTTCCCACGGATTCCACACCACCGTAGTGGTCGAACCGGTCTTCGCAACCGAGATGTGGCGCTTACCGGCATGATCCTTCAGCACGCAGGTAGCGGTCGTATCCAGATACACCCGATCGGTCGCGCTTGTAATTGTGACATCACCGTGCTGCAGTTTTTTATTGAAGTTGTCGACCTTATCGAGATAGCTCACACCGTCAAGTCCGGAGATAGCGATCTCATGAATATCCGTAACCGCATAGTAGGTGTGCAGCGCTTCTTCAAATACAAGCGGCGCACTACCATCATTAGCCACGGTGAGTTGCATCGTGAGCGTGCGACCAAACGTTAGCTGATAAGCCAGGCGAAACTGATCGAATCCCAGACTGCGGCTAAGCTCGTTCGGCCCCAGCGTAAAGGTGAGGTGCAGATCCTCTCCGGCAAGCGCCGCAAAGGCTAGCGTCCAATCCTGAATCCTCGCAAACCCATGCGACGGCCCCGTCTTTCCGTCATGACGATTCGCAAACCACGGGAAGGCAATCGGCACTCCGCCACGAATTGCCTTCCCCGGCTTCAGTTCGGTCTTGCGACTGGTAAAGATCACGGGCTTGTGTCCAGCAGGCTGCCACGCCGCCACATGTGCGCCCTGCAGATAGACAGTTGCGGTCGCGTGTGGGGTCGTGATGTCTGCGCGAATAAGTCCGCTCGCCGTCGTTTGGAATACGAGAACGCCCGGCAGACCAAAATGTTCGTTCAGTTGATTGATATCCATAATTTCCTTTTCATAGAGCTAGTTCCAGCAACCGTAACAACAAATCGCCGATACCAACTTAGATCTGCGAATAAGCGGTTGGACTCATGATCAAGTTCGAAATATTACTCACAATCTCTTCGGAGTTGTAGCGCGCCGAACTCCTGAGTTTGATCCATTCAGGGTCCGCACGAAACTTATCCCACTTCGCATTGAGGTCCGTCAAATCCGCAAAGCTCAGCATGTAGGTAAGACTTGGCATGCGAGGACCAATCAGCGTATCGCCGTAGAAGACCTGGGCGAACCCTGCCCGCTGAAAGATCTCAAACTCTCCATGATGAAACATCTCAACCTTGCGAACGTGGTCCTGGCTGCTGGGGCTCTCGTAGGTGCGCAGCTGAAAGATTCTTTTGCCATGATCAGCAGTCGCAGCCGGTGGAGTCAGCTTAGGCCAGCCTTCAAAGGCAATATGGAGCGAACTATCGATCCGTTGAAACGCGGGTGCGGTCGCCGGCGCATTCCAGAAAGGCTCTGCTGCTTTCATGAACTGCTCATCGTGAACAAGCTGTAACTCAGCAGACACAAGCGTCTCGAGTTTCGAGCACGGCAGAAGAAGATACACAGTCGGCGTATCAGGCCCTATGTCCAAATGGAAGGCTCCAACTGGCGCAATGCCCATCCGGTTCAGCGCAGGAATCAGAGCATCCGATATGTAACTGTCGGTAAGCTTAATCTGCGGCCCTGTCTGCAGATGATATCTACGAATCTCGTAGTATTCACGCGGCTTGCCGGAGGATGTCTGCGCCGACGACTGATTCGCAAGCGCCAGAGCAGAAGTTGCAAGAGTCGCGGTCAAGAAATCACGTCTTTCCATTAAGCCCTCCAATTAGCCAAAAAACTTTCAACCTGAGAATCCTACATAAAGGACAGAAGCCGGAATATTAAGCTCCAGTCTAAAACGGAGAACTCCGCTGAGGCGGAGCCTTCAATCAACTCCAGGAACAGCTTGTTGAATCGCGCCAGATCAAGATCCGTCTGCACATGGACCAGCTGTAGATCGAGTCGCGGTTTGTCGTCCGCCGTCCATGTGAGCGTGTCTCCATAAAAGGGACCGCGGGTCAGGTCCACATCGACATACAGTTTCTCCTCCTTCGTAATAATCTCGGGATCAAGCCACGCGGCCGCTGCAAGTTCATCCCACAGGTAATAGAACTCGCCCGTGTAGTCTGCCAGATACTTCGCAGCGGGATTAGGCGAGGTGGCGATATCGTCAAGCATCGCCTTCGTAAAATCCGTCTTTATCGAGATATCTACCGTAGTCAGGTCGATGCGCGGCCAATGCGCTCGCAGCGTTATGTGTGCAGCCTCAGGATCGAACCAGAAGTTGAACTCGTGGCGCGGATCATTGGCGAACTCAGGATCTCTTGTCTGCGGACTCAGGCTGCCTCCCATAACCACAATGCCCTGTGTCAGCTCGGCGAAGTGCGGATCGATCGAAATGGCAAGGGCAATATTCGTCAGCGGACCAGCGGCGTAGATCGTGACCTGATGAGGATGGGCATGGACCTGACGAATAAGAAAGTGCGTTGCATCCTCGGCCAACGGCTTCACCGTGGGCTCACCTTCTTTCAGCTTGGGCAGCACGTAAGGGTCATGGTACGGCTGGGCACTTGTCTTCGCTGCCAGATCTCCCCAAGCCCCGTACCAGGGCAGGGTACCGTTCAACTGACGCTGAATCTTCGTCTCCTCTTCCGTCCGTACCAGAGGAAAGATAGCCCCTGGCATGACGGGGACGTCCGTCCGATGGATCAGTTCGAGCATGCGCAGCGTGTGCTGCACCTCTTCCGGCTCCCACGCGTTTCCACTCACCATCGTGATGCCAAGCACCTCCGCCTTCGGAGATTGCAATAGCACCATCATCGCCATCTGGTTGGACCCGCCCGGACCTGAGCCATCCTGATCGATCAGGACCATGCGCCTGGCCTGGGCGCTTCCCAACTGCGGATTCAAGACAACCAAAAGCACAACGAAGAACAGAGAAAGTTTTCGCGTCATGGTCAGCACAGATTACCAGTCATCCCAGGCTCGAAGGCAAAAAATGGGCTCCCCTCGCATCTGCCATTATCCTTAAGACAACATGCGCCGACCCCAGCTCTATCTGCTCCTTCCCCTGGCTCTTCTGCTCTCTGCATCCAGCTCTTCCTCCGCCATCGAGGTCAAAGTCTCCGCGCAAGCACTAGAGCGCACACTCCGCGCCCAGCTCTTCAACGGCCCACAAGGCCGCTACTACATCCGCGGAGACGCCTCCTCGCCCTGCTACGTCTATGCCGAGTCGCCTCACGTCACCTTCATGCAGGACCGCATCGTCGTCCACGTTCACGCGAAATCGAAGCTCGGAACCTCCGTCCACGGCGCTTGTCTCGGAGTCTCGCTCACCACAGACACCGACGTCTCGCTCATCCCCGAAGCCGAAGAAGAGAGCATCGGATTTCGCGACGCACGAATCGAGCGCCTCAGCGAATCCCGCGAGCTGAACTTCATCCTCGCTCCCTTCCTGAGCCACAAGGTACCCGCACAGATGAAAGTCAATGCAGCCGTCTTGATGCGTCAGCTACTCAGTCGCTCGACCGAGACCACTGGCTACGCCCTCTCGCTCGACTCATTGAAGCTGCACTCTCTCCTCGTCGAAGGAGAGTCTCTGGTCATGGATGCCGACGCCAACCTCAAAGTTAACTAGCTTCGCTGATCCAAATTATTGTGGAGCTAGCGAGGCTGGCGTTACAGCAGGAGCCGGCAACGGTCGCCGCGACTCATCCGCTCCCACAGGGGATGGAGCGCCAGTCATCGTCGTCGGCTCTCCCGGTATCACCTCGACAGCAGCATCCTTCGGCGCTTTGAATCGCCCATCCGTCAGGTACGCCACCACAAATCCAGCCGCAACTTCAGGATTAAGGATAGCCAACGGCACAACATACTTCTTCGACTTCACCACCGCCTCCAGCACGCCGTCGATTGGATGGCTTCGCTTAATACTTCCCGGAACCTGCGGAATCATGAACGTCGAAAACTTCAGATCAGGATGCTGATCGGCATACTTCGTGAGCGATCGCGCAACTTGCTTCGGCGTCGTAATTCCCAGGTCGGAAAAGAAGTTCCGATGCACGCTGTGCGGATAATAAACATCCAGTAGCGTCCGCGAAAAATCGGCGCAGTTATGAAACAGCAGATTGAAGTGCCCAACATTCCTGTTGTCGTTAAACTGAGCCATGAACTGCTCATCTTCCTCTGCGGTTGTCTGAATCTGAAACCCATAGATCCTGCGGTCGTACGACGCTCCCACAAGCTGCGTCCATTCTCCTCCCGGAGCTTCGCCTGCTTTCTTGCCCTTCTCAACATCTGGCGCTAACGCAAGCAGATGGTCTCGCCTGTATTGATCACGCAAGCTCGCCTCCAGCGCAGCATCCGCCCTCTTAGGCACATCCTCCACCCGCTCCACCGCATAAAGATACGGCACTAACGGAATAGCCAGCCAATCGTATCCATCAATCTTGTGATAGCGGCTGATCACGGCGCCCGGCTCGCCTGCTCGACAAGGCCGCAGCAAAGTCGGCGACTCCGCACAAATATGATTCAGATAAATTGCCGCATGGCCAGTTGGATTGAATGCCCCGAACTCACCGTAGGGCTCTTCCATCAGCAGCGCCGCATCCGCTCGCGCCCAAACTCCACCCATCGCCAACGCCGAAATTACAAACGCCGTCACACAGGCGCGTATCTTTCCCATCCAAAACCTCTCTTCACCAAACTCTCTGCGTTCGATGCGATCGACAAAACCTCATCGATCCAAACACCTATTTTCGCAGGAGGTTGTGCCCCTTTTCACACAGGCCATAAATAGGATTGGAGGTTGAAAAGGGGCTGCAGAGTGTCAGCTAGAAAGAAACCCTGGCTCCAAACTGGAACTGACGAGGATCCGACGCAGCAGTCGGCGTACCAGCCGCGGTATAGAGCAGATTCACATCCAGCGTGTTGTTCTTGTTGATCAAGTTGAAGACGTCAGCAGTAACCTGCAGCGCAATCTGATGCGGAAACGTGAACGCTTTCGCGATACGCAAATCCGTGAACACGGTATAAGGCTTCACGCCAACATTGCGGCCAAGGTCCCCCGCATAGTAATTGCTCGATGGGCCAGCATCCGCCGGTGCATCGGCATAGCAAGGCAGATTGAAAGCCCCAGTCGGAGAGTACTTCGACAACACCGGAGCCGTGCCGCAGCTGGTAGTCCCGCTACCGGGGGCGACCGCGTTTGGCCGATCCGTTAGTGGATCGAAGTCAAAGTTCGTATCCGTTCCAGTCAGAATATTGAACGGCCTACCTGAGGAGACTTCAAAGATCGGCGCAATCGTGAAACCCGAGAGCGCTGTCGGAAAGAATCCCGCGCCACGAAGATGACCCGTGTTATAAACCCCCGAAAGCACCAGCCGATGCCGCTGATCGAAAGTTGAGTTGCTTCGTTCCGCGTTCGGATTAAAGTTGCTTTGCGGCGCATCCGACGTGGACACAACATCGGTAGAGTCGTCGATAGCGTGCGACCATGTGTAGCTAACCAGAAACTCGAGATTCGAAGTGTAGCGCTTTCGCAGATTCACGCTCAGCGCGTTATAGCTCGACGTTCCGGTCGTCAGGTTAGGTGTCATATCGCCGAATGGAACCGGAATACCGACGCCAAGCCCATCCGTCGCTGCGATCTCGCTGGCCAGCGCGACGCACTGCCCGCCGCCTACATTCGGATTCGCGAGGAAGCTCGCCAGCGAGGTGTTGAGCCCCGACTTGCGGAAGAAGTTCAATAGAGCCGGAGTAACGAATGGTCCCGTAGGGCCGATACCGCAGGGGTTGACCCCAGCCGCGGTTCCCACCGTCAACGGATTCGATGTTGGGCTTGCAGTTCCGGGAGCCGCAGTCCCCGCCTTCACCGCATTCACCGCGTTGCGCCAGTTTGCGGTCAGCAACTGCGGATTTACGGGATTCACGTTCACGGGCCGATTCAGGTGCCGTCCGCCCGTCGAATTGAAAGCCACATTCAGCGACATATCGTGACCCAGATCCTTCTCCACACCAAACGAGATCTGCTGCACATAGGGTGTCACGTAGTGCAGATCTGCGGGCAGACCAGAGGGAAGAATCGCCAGCGGAAATCCAGCCGCCAGAAAGTTCTGATTGACGAACACTGAATTCGAATTGTTAGGGTCGAACCGCTGTTGACTCGCAATGTAGTTGACCCCGGCCGCGCTCGCGCCAAGGCAATTCGGATTTCCCAACGATCCCTGAAATGCATTCGTAGCATTTAGATTAAGCGGGCTCGCAGCAGCATTCGGACTGGTCACGGCGCAGGGGGAGCCGCCACCAAGAATCACCAGTGGAACCTTCGTCGAGTTAAAAACCGACGATTGCGACTGAAGATTTCCTGGCGCACGATCATAAAACAGCCCGTAGTTTGCGCGAATTACTGTCTTCGCATCTCCGCGCACGTCATACGCAATCCCAACACGTGGCGCGAAGTTTGTAGGCGCCAGCCGTATGCCCTCGCGAATGCCGTAGAGTCTCTCAGCTTCATTCGTGTCGGCATTCAGAGCAAGCTGCGTCGGAAAAGCCTCGACGTCATACCGAATCCCGAGGTTCAACGTCATCCTGCTGGTTGCGCGCCAGCTATCCTGCAGAAACCAGCCAAGCGTCTTCAGATCGTACTTATACGTCGTCTGTCCAATGCCCTGTGCGAACGACTGCGGAATCCCCAATCCATACGCCTGAACTGCAGAGAAACCCGGCAGCCCTTCAAGCAGCGGCGAAACGTCCGTCGCATTCAAGCCCGCAAACGTATAGTCGCCTCCACCATAGAGTTGCCCCTGCAGCAGATTGATCGGAATGTACCGAAGATCCACGCCCATCTTCAGCGTGTGACCGCCGACTGTGTAGGTAAAGTTGTCCTGCAGCTGATTTTGATCCTCAATCCGGTCCACAACCGAAAACGGCGTCTTCCCAAAATACGCATAGCCGGGAATATTCACTGCTGTGTTGTCGCCGCCCGGCGCATTGGTATTTGCGAATCGCACCGGATGCCGCGCAAATTGGAAGCGCAGATCATTCACCTTGTTATTGCCAAGGATGATTGTGTACTGACCCGCAATCGCTACATCGTGCAGACTCTGCGTCGCCGTGCGGGAGAAAGAGTTCTCGCCTAGATTCTGGTTCGCAGCACTCTCTTCGATACCAGTAATGTAGCTCGGGCTCACGCTCGCATGAAGAGCAAGCTGCTGGTTGCTCGTCAGCTTGTGATCGATCCGCAGCGAATACACCTCCGTCTTTTCCGTGACCGGAAAGTTCCCGATCAGACTGTTGAGCGGCGTAAACGAGGCAGGCGTCAGCTGCCCGGAGGTGGCGAAGTTCCTCGGTCCAATCGTTGACTGAAGAAATGCAGGATTTTGCCCGGTCGTCGCCAGTGACGATCCCGATCCAACCAGGGCGATATATTGCTGAATCCCTGGCGTATTCGCCGGGATTCCCGCATTCTGCAGAAACGCCTGCTGCTCCGGCGTTCCCTGAATCGTAAGAGCCCCACCCGGAACCCCGTAGAACCGGCTCACATCGATGTTCGTCAACCCAAAGTTGTTCGATCCGATATCCGAAAAACCCGTCTCCTGCCGCCGTGTAATCTCGGTCGAGAAAAAGTAGAACGTCTTATCCGGAACAATCGCACCGCCGATCGTGAAACCTGCCTGCACCCGCGTATAAGCCGGCTGGTAGACCGTCGAAAAAGGGTTCGTTGCCTGAATATAGCGATTGCGCAAAAATCCAAATGCGCTTCCATGCGTCGCATTTGTGCCTGATTTCGTTACGATATTCACCACGCCGCCCGACGCTCTCCCATACTCTGCCGCGAAGCCGTTCGTGATGATCTGGAACTCCTGCACCGCATCCTGCGACACCGTCGTTCGCGTGCCGCCGGAGATGTAATCCCCCGCATCGGCTCCATCGACGTTGATCGAATTCGAACGTGCCCGAACGCCGCCGAAGTTCAACCCCGAGGTCGGAATCGCACCAATTGAAGGCGCTGCGTCACGCGCAATCTGCGAGTTCGTCAGCGTGAAGTTGATGTAGTTACGTCCGTTCGTAGGCAGGTTGTCGATGCGAAGTTCGTCGACCGTAGTGGACTGCGAGCTCCGCTGCGTTTCGATGATGTCGGCGCCCGAACTCACCGTCACAATCTGCGTCGTCCCCACCGTAAGTGAGAGAGGAAGCTCACCCTGTTCCCCGGTGGTCAAGACCACATTCTCGCTGACATAAGTGTTGAAGCCTTTTGCCGTCGCCTTCACTGCGTAGGTGCCGGGCGGCAACAGCAGCAGGCGGTAGTTCCCTTGGCCATCGGTAATAGTCGTGCGAGAGAAGCCCTTCGAGTCATCTGTGATCGTGACCGTCGCGCCGGGAATGACGGCCCCGGTCTGATCATGAACGGTGCCGTTGAGCTGCGCCGTTGAGATGTTTTGAGCCCATAGACCGGTGGAAAAAGAGCACACCAGAAGAAGAACAGCGGCCAGAGCGTTGAAGACAAAAAGCCGCGAATTGACTTTGAACATGCGTGTTGCTCCCCGTTGTGTCTGCAGGCCCCACTCATTTGGCAACGGCCCGACTGACAACTTTGACGACGCGATGTTCTACATGAATGACCATTCAGTACGCAAGAGGAAACCGGGACCCGTGGGATTTATCTAATCAATCCCGATAGAACACCCGGTCAATGCCACCTGTTTTGAAGACTTTGCCACGCCCGCTCAGCGCTCGACAGTCCTGTCATCCGACTTAGCTCTTTCCTCCCGTTCCTGTAGGACAAAGATCAAGCAGCGGACAAGTCCGGCACTTTGGACGATTTTTCGTACAAAGCTGCTGGCCATGAAACTTGATCAAAGAGTGATGCTCGTCCAACATCTCCGGCGACCACCCCGTCGGTGCCAACTCCATCAGTCTGCTCTCGTCTCCCGCGCATCCGCACTCTTGCCGACAAGACCCAGCCGCTGCGTCACCCGAAGATGATGGCTATCCACGCAGATCGCACACCGTCCCAACGTACTGAAGTTCACTACCGCAGCGCTCGTCTTCGCCGCCCAGCCCATCAAAACGCTCCAGCCAGCACCGAACCTTATCCGTGCGATACCCCTTGAGAAAACCAAGCGACAACCCTCCGCATCGCTCGGTAAGCTGCTTCAGCGCCCACTTTAGATGGATCGCCTTCGCTTCCGGAAAGGTCACCGCCCGAATCGCATCTTCAATCTCAGGAATCGAAGCATCCCGCAGATTCTCCCATCTTCCAAAACCGGCGCTCAAGCTGCCGCACCACCTCAAACGTAATCTCCCTCTTAGTACGCGAAGACAGCAGCGAGTAAATAAACTGCTTCAACGGATCCCAAACCTCGCGCCCCGCCGGGCGGCCGTAGTAGGCCAGCAGCCGAAGATGAATCTCCTCCAAACGCGTATCGGTAAATAGCAGTAGGCCCGGCATCTCTTCTCAATTTATTCGCTCTCGCATCTCCCTCGGGCAAAGAGATCCGCAGCCGTCACCAGGCCAAATCGCCTAGCCCTAATTGCGAGTCACGCCCAACTGCCTTCCCGCACGCGTCTGCAAACCCCACGCCATACGCGGCGTATTGTGCGCCATTCCCACCCGGCCGTCCGGCCCCAGCAGAATAATGCCGCCGTGCCCACCCAGACGATTGAACAAATAATCAATCGCCTCATGCGCAGCCTCTTCAGGACTCGCCCCGGCTGCGACTCGATCCACCGCCCACTTGCCCAGCACCAGCTTCATAATCGGCTCGCCCCAACCCGTCAGCGACACAGCAGCCGAAAGATTGTCCGCATAGCAGCCACATCCGATCAATGAAGAATCCCCGACGCGGCCCGGAGCCTTATTCAGCGTTCCGCCCGTACTGGTCCCCGCAGCAATATTGCCGTGAACATCAAGCGCCACCGCCCCCACCGTATCGTGCGACTCAAGACTCCCCGAAAAAGTCACATCCGGCAGTCCTGCCAACTCATCAGCCTGCGCCTTATATAACCGCTCCCGCTCCCGCGGCACCACCAGCTCCATGTTGTCGCAAAGCGCCATCCCATGCTGTCGCGCAAACCTCTCAGCCCCCACCCCAACAAAATAGACATGCGGCGACTTATCCAGCACCAGCCGCGCTGCCCGTATTGGATTCCGCAGCCGCTCCACGCACGCCACCCCCCCGGTGCGAAGATTCTCTCCATTCATCAGCAGAGCATCCATCTGCACCCGGCCATCCTGCGTCAGAAATGATCCACGACCGGCGTCAAACGTGTCGTCGTCCTCCATCACTGCAACTGCAGCCTCCACAGCATCCACCGCCGCAGCGCCCTGTTCTAACAACGCATAACCCGCAGCAAGCGCATTCGCGATGCCGTCTTCGTGAGCAGCAATGGCATCGTCAGGCATCGCCCACGCACCGCCATGAATTAACAAAACTGGTTGAACACTCATTGCATCTCAAGTCTACGGGAGTCTTCCCCGCAATGCCTTCTAGTGTCATCGCCGCCATGTCCTATAACGACGAAGCCCGAACCCTCACCATCGTCTATCGCGGAAACCGTGGTGTCTACCGGTACCTCGACGTTCCGCCGGAGGAGTTCTCAGCCTTCCGCGGCGCTCCATCCAAAGGAACCTATCTCAACGAAATATTCAAAGCGAAGCACTATCAATACGGGCGCGTCGCATCACCAGGAACTCCTCACCAACCCGCAGATTTCTAAAAAAAAATAATCTGGAGAACTACATGGCAAAGACAATCGCTGACCTCATCGTGGAAACCTTGAAGCTGGCCGGTGTAAAACGTATCTACGGTCTTCCCGGCGACTCTCTCAACGGATTCACCGACGCGCTACGCCGAGATGGCTCCATCGAATGGATCCACGTACGCAATGAAGAGGTAGCCGCATTCGCCGCCGGAGCCGACGCGCATCTCACCGGCTCACTCGCCGTCTGCGCCGCAAGCTGCGGACCCGGCAATCTGCACCTCATCAACGGCCTCTTCGACTGCCATCGCAGCCGCGTACCGGTCCTCGCCATCGCCGCTCACATCCCCAGCGCCGAGATCGGCACCAGCTACTTTCAGGAGACTCATCCGCAAAACCTCTTCAAAGAGTGCAGCGACTACTGCGAAATGGTCGGCGTCCCCGAACAGATGCCGCGCGTCCTCGACATCGCCATCCGCACCGCCATCAACCTCTCCGGCGTCTCCGTCATCGTCATTCCCGGCGACGTCGCCCTCCACAAGGCCCCTGACTGTCCCAGGCCGGCACCCATTAGAACCGCTCGTCCACTCATCCGCCCCAACGACGACGAGCTTCGCGATGCCGCCGAAATCCTCAACGCAGGAAGCAAGGTCACCATCCTCGGCGGAGCAGGCTGCAAGGACGCACACAAGGAACTCATCGCCACCGCAGAGGCCTTGAAATCGCCCATCGTCCACGCTCTCCGCGGCAAGGAGTACATCGAATACGACAATCCCTTCGACGTCGGACTCACCGGCCTCATCGGATTCAGCTCCGGCTACCACGCCATGGAAGACTGCGACGTCTTACTGATGTTAGGAACCGACTTCCCCTACGTGCAGTTCTTTCCCGAACACGCCAAGGTCATCCAGATCGATCTTCGCGGCAATCAGATTGGCCGTCGCACAAAGGTCGATCTTGGTCTCGTAGGCTCAGTCAAAGAGACGCTCTCTGCCCTCCTGCCCCTTCTCACCACAAAGACCGATCGCGCCCATCTCGACGCAAAGACAAAGGACTACAAGAAAGTTCGTGAAGGTCTCATCGAGCTTGCCGGTCCCGACGAAGACAAGACCCCCATCCACCCGCAGTATGTTGCAAAACTCATCGATCAACTGGCAGCCGACGACGCTATCTTCACCTGCGACGTAGGGACCCCCACCGTTTGGTCGGCCCGTTACCTCAACATGAACGGACGCCGTCGTCTCCTCGGCTCCTTTACGCATGGATCGATGGCCTGTGCCGTCCCGCAGGCCATCGGCGCCCAATCGGCCTACCCCAGTCGTCAGGTCGTCACGCTCTCCGGCGACGGCGGCCTGGCCATGATGCTCGGCGATCTCCTCACCCTCCGCCAGCAAAAGCTACCCATCAACATGGTCGTCTTCAACAACGGCGCTCTCGCCTTCGTCGAACTCGAGATGAAAGCCGGCGGCATCGTCACCTACGCCACCGATCTCGACAACCCAAGCTTCGCCGCCCTCGCCAACTCCATCGGAATCCATGGCGTTCGCGTAGAGAAGCCAAGCGAACTCGAGGGGGCATTAAAAACCGCCTTCGCAACTCCGGGGCCCTCATTAGTTGAAGTGATGGTGAATCGTCTGGAGCTCTCCATGCCGCCCCACATCAGCCTTGCGCAGATGAAGGGATTTTCTCTCTACATGGCAAAGAGTGTTCTCAGCGGACGCGGCGACGAGATCGTGGACCTTGCAAAGACCAACGTAATCCAGCGAATTCTGTCGTAACGCGCGGCGCGGTCACTTCGTGACGGGTATACCCCTTCGGTTGGCGCTCCCGTTGGTCGCGAAAAATATCTTCCGCCGACCAACGGGAGGCCCACGGCGAAGCCGGTACACAAGTCACGAAGTGACCGCCGCCCGCGCAGGGCGCATTTATTTCGTCTGCGTAATTAGCTTCTTCCGACGCTCAGTTTCGACATACGTGTAGCGAATACGATGAATCACCGTCAACGTAGCAAACAGCGCCAGCACCCACAGCGCCGGAGCCATCACGCCCCACCGATTGCATATCGCCCCCAGAATCACGCAAACGATCCGCTCCGGCCGCTCCATGAATCCGACCTTGCACGTCCCAATCAGCGCCTCAGCCCGCGCGCGGGTATAACTCACCATCACGCAAGCCGTCATCACAAACGCCACCAGCCCCACATAAAACAGCCTATTCCCACGCGCGTAGTAAATCAGCAGGCCAAAGAAAATCGCAACATCCGAGTAGCGGTCCATCACCGAATCGAAAAACGCACCGAAGACCGAAACCTGGTTCGTCTTCCGCGCCACTCGTCCGTCGACCATATCGAAGACGCCGGCTCCAATAATGATCAGTCCGGCATAGAAAAACATTCGGTTGGCATTATTAGCCCGCGCAAACCCAAAGAAACAGGCCGCAACGATGTTGATTACCAGTCCAATGAACGTCAGTGCGTTAGGCGAGATGCGGGTCAGCGCAAGGCCGTTCACGATCTTCTGCAGCAGCCAGCCGCTGCCTTTGCCGAATGCGCTTGTCCAGGTCAAAAACTAATCCTCAGGGGAGAAAACCCCGCTTTTACCGCTTTCTTGATACCACATTGCAATGCGTGTAGGACACCGGTCGACGCCCTGAGCGTTACTCTTCGGCGACGTCGTGAATGGTCAAAAGCTTCAGGATCTCAAGTTCGCGCTTGCCGTTCGGCGTAATCACCGTTGCGGTATCGCCAACCTGCTTCCCCAGCAACGCACGTCCGATCGGCGAAGTCGTTGAGATCAACCCTTTGGCCACATCGGACTCTTCACTCGTAACCAACTGATATTTGATCTCTTCGTCCTTGCTTGAGTCGAAGACCGTTACGTGCGAGCCAAACCCAACCTTGTCATTCGGAATATTGACGAGGTTCACCATGGCCAGTTCGCCCATCCGCTTCTTCAACTGCCCCAGTCGGGCGTTGACGAAGACCTGGCGCTGCTTCGCCATATGGTATTCCGCGTTCTCACTCAGGTCGCCCAGTGCGACGGCCTTCTTAATCTCTGCAGGAAGTTCAGTCGTAAGTTCGTGCTCCAACAACTTAATCTCTTCTGCAAGCCTCTTCATTACTTGTTCTGGCATGGGGCCTTCCGGTTAAAACTAGGCGAGCGCGCTCGCCTTACCGCAGCAGCGCACTCTGGTCAAAACTTGATTATACGATGCCGCAACGCCAAAACCCATCCCGTAGCTTCGCCGCCATGCCTCGACAAGCTCTACGACCGACGCCGCTCATTCGCTCTAGCCTCAAGAAAAGACTGCAAAATCAGCACCGCCGCCACTTGGTCAATGATCCCCTTGCGTCCCATCGCCGCATGTCCTGCATCATCGAGATGACGATGAGCCTGGGTGGTCGTCAGCCGCTCATCCCACAGATGCACCGTCAGCCCAAACTCCGTTCGCAGATCCTCCGCGAACGCCTGCGCCTTCGCCGCCTGCGGGCTCTGATCTCCCGACATATAAAGCGGATTGCCCACCACCGCCTCAGTCACTCCATGTTTGCGAAGCACCCGCGCCACCGACTTCAAATCCGCTCGCCGTCCCGCCCGATGCAGTGTAAACAAAGGCTGCGCCGTATATCCCAGCGGGTCCGAGATCGCCAGCCCAATCCGCCGATCGCCTACGTCGAACCCAAGCACGCGAGCCACCAGCGCCCCCGTCGACTCCGATGCCCCCGAGTCAACACCCTCGGCGTCCTCATCACCCTTCGGATTCTCATCAGTAGTCACGAATTTGAGTCTACTTGCTAACGACCTGCACGGCTCAGCCGTAAAATGAAGCGACGACGCGACCGACCCGAAGTCCGGCAACCCAAACCACAGCCTAAACTAAGCCCTGATCCACAGGCCCTAAGCACCAAAACCCGGAGGCACCCACTTGAAGTTTCTCGGTACCCTTCTGCTGCTTCTGCTCATCGCCGCAGCCGTCGCAGCTGGCGTCATCTACCTTCCCTACGGCCCCACCACCGAGACCTTCGTCGACATCGCCCCCGGCACCAGCACCGAGTCCATCGCCGCCCAGCTCGAGCGCAGCGGCGTTATCCGCAGTCGTTACGGCTTCTATCTCCTTCGCCTCACCAAAGGAGGCCGTCTCCAGGCAGGCGAGTACCGCTTCGACCACAAGCTGCCCATGACCGACGTCTACAACCACATCCTCCACGGCGAGATCTACACCCGCGCCCTCACCATCCCTGAAGGCTTCAACATCTTCGACATCGCGCAAGCCGTCCAGGACGCCGGCTTCGGCTCCCGCGACGCCTTCCTCGCCGCCGAGCGCCAGCACACCGAACTCATCGCCGCATGGACCGAAGGCCCGTCCCCAGCCTCCCTCGAAGGCTACCTCTTTCCCGACACCTACCAGTTCTCACGCCACGCCACCCCGCTCCAGATCCTCTCCGCCATGGTCCGCCGCTTCCATCAGGAGTCCGCACAACTAGGCCTCATCCACGACATTCCCCAAACCGTCATCATGGCCTCCCTTATCGAAAAAGAGGTCAGCCAGGACGCCGAGCGCCCCCTTGTCGCCGGGGTTTTCGTCAACCGCCTCGCCAAAGGCATCCCCCTCGCCACCGACCCCACCGTCGTCTACGCCGCTCTGCTCGACAATCGCTGGCGCGGCACCATCTACGCCTCAGACCTGCAATCGCCATCGCCCTACAACACCTACAAACACGCCGGCCTTCCCCCCGGCCCCATCGCCAACCCCGGCATCGCCGCCCTGCGCGCAGCCATGCGCCCCGCCCGCACCGACTACCTCTACTTCGTCAGCGACGCCGCCGGCCACACCCGCTTCTCATCCACCCTCCAGGAGCATGCCCAACAGGTCCAGTCCTACCGACAGGCCCAAAAACACTAGCACGCCCGAATCAGAGTTCGTTTCCCGCTAACTTCCGTTCAGCCTTCAACTTTGAGAAACACTTCGGAACTCCGACACATCCAAACCGTATAGAAATAATCGAGAGCGGACGCATCACGGCCCCCAGCAAGAGCATTCCGAGCCGGGAAAGATATACTTGAAGTTTGTGCTCATGAGGATAAGACAAGCGGCGGCGATGGCAATCATTGGGCTGGCTCCGGCGCTCACCGGATGCCTGACCCATACCCGCATCGTCCCCAAGACTCGCCCCGCCGACGTTGTCCTCAACGCCGAGCTCGGCGACCTCCTCAAACAAGTCAACGCCCGCTTCGAAGCCGTCCAGACCATGAACGCCTCTATCGAAATCGTCGCCACCACCGGCGGCGGCCGTCAGGGCAAAGAGACCACCTACCCCAGCTTCGGCGGATACATCTTCATCAGAAAGCCGCAGGACCTTCGCGTCCTGCTCCGCGTGCCCTTTCTCGGTTCGGTGGCGCTCGACATGGTCAGCAACGGCAAAACCTGGAAGCTCTGGGTCCCCAAGCGCAACCTCGCCATGATCGGAACCAGCGAAGTCACCAAGCCTTCCACCAACGGCCTTGAAAACCTCCGCCCCGCCGTCTTCTTCGACTCGCTCCTTGTCCATGGCCTCGGTCCCGACCAGGTCGTCGTTCTCACTCAGGACACGCGCGTCGTCGCAAACGAAAAAGACAAAAAAGATCTCGTCGAGGAGCAGGACTACGACCTCGAGTTTCTCGCTCAGCCCGAGGGCAAGACCGCCCATGCCATCCGCGTCATCCACATCGGCCGCAATGACCTTCTCCCCTACCAGCAGGACATCTACGGCCCCGACGGCACCATCGTCACCCGCGCCTTCTACAGCAACTACCAGAAGTTCGGCGACACACCCTTCCCCATGAAGATCGAAATCAGCCGCCCCCAGGATCAGTACAACCTCACCATCACCATCACCAAGCTGACGCTCAATCAAAAACTTGAAGACGATCAGTTCGAACTAAGAATCCCCGACACTGTACCCGTCAAAAACATGGACTAATCTTCGGCAACGAACTGGCGCAAGCCTCTCTAAATCGAAGTGCCGGGTCCGAGCATCCATAGAAAATATACTGGGCTGTCCTTAAGCGACAGCTTCGAAATCAAGTACTCAGAAAACTTCGTCGACAGCGCATAAGCAAAGCCGCCCGGCCCAATCACTGCCCAGGTGTGACTGTCTTGCTGGACAAAGCAATACACGACCAGAGCGAAAGCGGCACTGATTCCACCAATCATCTCGGTGTAGTGCTTCACCTGCGCCTTCTTCAGATCAGACCGCAGCTTCCTGATCTGATCGTCTAAATCTCTTCTTATCCGCAACAAATCGGAGCCGAAGGTAGGCGATGACAACTGCTTGTCGTGCAAGCCGTCGATGCTTCGATAAAGAAAGTTGCGGAAGGAGCTAAGCTCTTCCGGATAATCCTGAATAATTTTATGAAGATCGTCGAGGCTGGCTGTTTCGAGGAATGGAATCTCCAGATTGATGAGCGGCACCAAAGCAGGATCACTGACGTACACATCCCCGCTTGGTACCGCTTGATGAGGCGTGTTCAGTTGTTTGAAAGTTGGAGTTGCAAGCCCCGTAAACTCTGGCCGGTTCGTCTTCCAGACACCGACCGTCTCCGCTTCCGTTGTGACATGTGGACTATAGTTCAGCGCCGAAGAATCAATCAGCGACTTGGCCGCAGCTTGCCAATTGAAAATCTGTTCAGCATTGGCCGTCCACCAGACATTTCGTTCCAACTTGTAATACCGTGTGTAATGACTGAATCCATGCGCATGGGGCGATGAAGTCGACTGTGCGTTGAAGGAAAGTTGAATTGGTTTCAGAGCGTTGAAGCTGTCGGAAGACTCGCAGATAGTGCTGCGAGGAACTCCAAGAACCAACTTTCGCGACAACGAACTCAACTCTGCCTGAGATCGAACCGTAACCGCAACTCCACCAACATCCAGAGGTTGCTTCTCTTTGCAGCCCAGAAGAAACGAAGTAAACTCCGTAAGATCTTCCCTCCGTGAAACCTGAGAAAAATACTTATCAAGTGGAGCAGCGTGGCTGCGATAGGCAGAGCAAAAATTTCTCCAGCAGCACTCCCTGACCATGCAAAGACCATCTTCGCCCGGCGCAAGTGCAACGTCATTCCCATAACAAGCGGTATAACCCTCTTTGCGCTGAAGATGACGAACAGCTTCGATATCTCGAAGTCCCTCTATCTCCTGCCGCGCCCCTACGCGATCAGCATTTGTACCGAGGAGGTTTCTCAAACTCATCTGCGAAAGGTGATCACCCATCTCTCCTCCTCGGGCTGATTTATGGTCAACATACTACGGGATCACACTTGCCCTTCGAAATCCTCACGCATTTCTAAGGTTGAATCCGAAATCACTCCTCCGCTTCCAAGTTCCCGGCTCCGCGGAAAAGATGACCTCTCCTGCTACGGTAAAGTGGTCATCACCGTCGCCGACTAATCCTCCGCCCAGCGCGCCCCGGAATCCGCCACCGGATACGAGCCACGCTTCGACCGCCCCTCGTTCTTCAATACCGAAACCAACGCCCCCAGTAACAACGCACCCCCGGCATCCGCAAACACCGAGTAATTCAGCGGGCCTTTAATCCCCCCGCTCCATGTCATCGCAAACGCGAACAAAGCAAACAGCACAGCAGACCCATACGCGACATACTCCAGCTTGTACCCAATCAGCAGCCCCACGCCGAACACAATCTCAAACGCTGTAGCAATCCAGGCCAGTGCCGGAATCAGCACCTTCGGTGCAAAGCTGTTCACCGCTCCGCAATAAGCCACGAAGTGAGCCCAGTCCCCCCACGAAGCTCGCGCCGATCCAGGCGGTCCCCACAGCCCAAACCTGTCTGCCACAGCCGAAAGTAGCGTCACCGCCAGCGCAATGCGCCCCACCCACAAAGCAAACGTCACAACACGAGAAGATCTCATAGACCAAAAATCAACCGAAGGCTCCTGTCGCAAACATACCTCACGCCGGAACCCGCATCCACCAAACTCTGCAAACGATCTGCGCCAATTCCCGTAAAGGAAATCGAGCGTTACATAAAGTCTCGAAGCCCAGCCCTGTCCGCATGCATCGCAATCGCCCCATTAATTTCAAGCGCCAGCGCCAGCGCAGCGCGCCCATCCTCCCCCGACACTACCGGCCTCGACCGCTCACGCACTGCCTTCAAAAACGCTTCAACCTCGAGTCGCAACGGCTCACCCGGCTCCACCGCCACCTTCTTCAGCGACAGTCCCGCCGAAGGATGCCCACCCGCCTGCGCTGCCTTCTCCGCCAGCGCAGCAAGCATCGCCGGATCCATTCCCGCAGCCGCCGTGACATCGATCATCAGCAGATCCTGCCGTGCAAAATCCAGTGAAAGATACTGGTGCGGCTGAAAGAACCGCAGCTTCCTCACCCGCTCCGTACTCACCCGGCTCGCCGTAAAGTTCGCAATGCAGCCGTTCTCAAACTCCACCCGCACATTCGCGATATCCACCTTGCGCGACAGCACCGGCAACCCCACAGCCCTTACCTCGCGCACCGGCGAAGCCACCAGGCTCAACACAATATCCAGATCATGGATCATCAGATCCAGCACCACATCCACATCAAGCGAACGCGGCGTAAAGATACTCAGCCGATGCGCCTCAAAGAACATCGGCTTATGAAGATGCCGGTGCGCCGCGGTCACCGCCGGATTGAACCGCTCCAGATGTCCCACCTGCACAACGCGCCCATGCTTCCGAGCCAGTTCAAGAATCAAATCAGCATCCGCAAGACTCGCTGCCAGCGGCTTCTCAATCAGCAGATCGACACCAGCAGCCAGCAACGGCGCAGCAGCAGAAGCATGATGCACTGTCGGTACACAGACCGATGCAGCATCCAATCCACCAACCGCAGTCAGGCATGCTTCAATCGTCTCAAAACCCGGAACACCGAACTTCTCGGACGCCGCAGCTACCGCAGCCGAATCACGATCGACCACCGCCACCAGCTCAACCGCCTGCCCCGCCTGCTGAAGCTCTCGCAGCACCCGCAGATGATTGCGCCCGAAGGCTCCCGCCCCCACCACCGCAACCCGCAGCGCCCGCGTGTCTGCCACTACTTCTTTTCGACCGGAGCCTCAACCGCCTCGCGGCAGCGGGCATAAAGCTCGAGCAGATGCGTCACCTGATCTTCGCTCTTGGGCGAGGTCGGCAACCCAAAACCAGTCGACCCAGCCGACTTGCTTCCAACATTAGCCTGCGATGCAACGAACTTAAGTAGATCGAGCGCGATATCTTCTGTACGGCGCGCCGTGCTGATGGATTCCATGAAGTGTTTCCTCTCGTTTCTCTCAGCTGATGTTAACGGCCCACATGCCATGCACGCAAATACACCTCCTCACCCCCACGACAAACAGACGATAGACTTCTCCTCAGACACAAACAACAGGAGGCCGATTTGGAATTTCGCAACGACGAGTTCTGCGACGACGATCTGACGAACTTCGAAGCCCACGGCGCAACACTCCCAGCGAACCCGGACACCCAGGGCAACGTCGAGCACAAAGGAGCCCAGATCTGGTACGCCACCTACGGCTCCGGATCACCCGTCATCCTTCTGCACGGAGGCTTCGGCCATAGCGGTAATTGGAGCTATCAGATCTCCGACATCCTCGCCGCCGGCCATCGCGTCATTCTCATCGACAGCCGCGGCCACGGCCGCAGCACACGCGATGCACGTCCCTACACCTACGAGCTCATGGCCTCCGACGTCCTCGCCGTCATGAACACACTCCACCTCGAACGAGCAGCCCTCGTCGGTTGGAGCGACGGCGCCTGCATCGCACTCATCCTCGCCGACCAGGCACCCTCACGCGTCGCCGGCGCTTTTTTCTTCGGCTGCAACATGGACCCAAGCGGACTCAAACAAATCAACGAACGCAACCCGCTCCTCCATCGTTGCCTCGGCCGCCACGCAATGGACTACGCCGAACTCTCACCCACTCCCGACCAGTTCAACGACTTCGCTCACGCGGTTCGCATCATGATGACCACCCAGCCCAACTACACCGCCGAAGATCTCGCCAGAGTCAGCGTGCCCGTAGCCATTGTGCAAGCTGAACACGACGAATTTATCAAGGACGAACACGCCGAATACCTGGCTCGCAGCATCCCCAACGCAAAACTCGTCATCCTCAAAGGCGTAAGCCACTTCGCACCGCTCCAGCGCCCGCGCATCTTCAACGAGCCCATGCTGGCCTTCATTACCGAAGTCCTGCCAGACGTGCCCACTGCGCGCGCAACAATCACTTCGTAACGCGTACACGGCTTCGCCCCGTGCCTCCCGATGGTCGGTAAAAATTTCTTGATCGCGACCAACGGAAGCGCCAACCGAAGGGGTATACAAGTCACGAAGTGACCGCCGCCCGCGCAGGGCGCATTAAACCCCACACCGATGCGCTGCCCGCACCCCACAAACAATCTCATACGCAATCGTCCCCGCCAGCCGCGCATGATCTTCCGCCGTCACACCATCCCCAAGCACCACCACCTCGTCCCCCAGCTCCACGCCATCAATCCCACTCACATCGACAATCGTCAAATTCATCGACACCCTCCCCACAATCGGCGCCCTCACCCCGCGCACCATCGCCCACCCACCAGCCCGCGCATTCGAAGCCGACAGCTCCCGCCGCAATCCATCCGCGTATCCAACCGGCAGAAGAGCCAGCCGCATCGCGTGCTCCACCACAAAAATCCCGTTATACCCAACCGTCTCTCCCGCCTCCACCTCACGCACCCCAATCACCCGCGTCTTCCAAGTCATCACCGGCTGCAGCCCTTGCCGCACCTCACTCAAGCCCTCACCCTCAATCGGCAAACAGTACCCATACAACGCAATCCCGGTCCGCACCATCGACCGCGCACCAAACCCGAACGCCAGCCAGCGCAACCATGCGAGATTCTCCTCTTCGCCCTGATTATCGAGCGTCGAAGAGTTCCCCGCATGCACCCACATCGGCCAGACCTCCGCAGCCCATAACGCCCCAATCACCTCCTCAAACCGCCTCCGCTGCAAGGCCGTCTGCGCCGACCCCGCCACCTCCGACGAAGCAAAGTGCGTCATCACCCCATCCACCCGAATCCCCGGCTCTCCCCGCACCCACCCCAGCAACTCCTCCAGCTCCGCGCCCGGCCGAACCCCCTGCCGAGCCATCCCGGTATCGATCTCCACATGCACCGCCACCGGCCCCATCCCCAGCCGCCCCGCAGCCTCCGTCAACCACTCCATCTGCTCCCGCAGCCAAACCACCGGTACCAACCCAAGCCGAACCAGGTCCTCCGCATCCTCCCGTAGCAGCCCCGACATCACCAGAATCCCCGGCTGCTCCCCGCGCTCAACCCCTGCCGCCTCGAGCGCCGCCCTCACCGCCGCGCCTTCGGCCACATCGGTCACCCCGAGCCACTCCGCCCCTGCCCGCACCAGCACCGGCGCGCACACTGCCGCCCCATGCCCATACGCATTGGCCTTCACCACCGCCAGCACCGCCGTGTCCCCAGCCGCCTCCGTCAGCAGCCTGTAGTTCTCCGTCAGCCGCCGCTCTGAAACCTCCACCCAGCTCTTCACATCCCTATCCTACCGTCGCCACCCCGTCCCGCAGATACCTCCCCAAATACCTCTTGTTCCCCATCGCACCCCGAGTGTGATACAAAGCCACGTCTACAGAAAGCACACCCGCCGCGAACTCTTCCGTGTCCGCGACGTCTCCAAGGGGTCCGTTCGCCGCCATGAAAATGAATAGCCGTTCAGTCCTGCTGCACTCCAGCCTTGCCGCAGCCCTCACGCTCTCCCTCACCGCATGCAACAACGACAGCGGCAGCCCCAGCTCCAAGCAGCTCGCAGACCTACAGGCGCAGCAGGCAAAGAACGCAGGAAACTTCTCCAACACCGTCTTCCTCGGCGACTCCCTCACCGCCGGCTTCCAGAGCGGCTCCCTCCTCGACACCACCCAGGTCCACGGCTGGGCTCCCGTCCTCGCCGCACAGGCCGGATTCAACATCGTCCAACCGCTCATCGCCTACCCCGGCGCACCTAACGTACTCCAGCTCGTCTCCATCGGCCCACCGCCCGTCATCACCACGGCCCCAGGAACCTCCACCGGCCGCGATAACTTCGCCACCCAGGTCACCGACCTCGCCGTCCCCGGAGCCCTCCTCAACGACGTCATGAACACCGTTCCCGAGGTCAATCCCGCGCCCGGCACCCAGGCTCAGCTCAACCAGCTCGTCCTCGGCTTCCCCGGCCTCGGCTATGGACAGGCCTACAGCCAGGCCACCTTCGCCATCAAGGCCCAGCCCACCACCATCTTTCTCTGGATCGGCAATAACGACGCTCTCGTCGCCGACGAAACCGGCATGCCCGCCAGCATGACCTCCGTCGCAAACTTCACCAGCCAATACCAGGCTCTCATCGACGAACTCATCACCATGGCCCCCGCCCATCTCGTCATCGCCAACATCCCGGATGTGACGAAAGTCCCCTACCTAACCCCCGCCGCGCTGGTCCTCGGCGAAGTCTCCGCCGAAACCGGCCTCCCCACCGCGGCCCTCAGCCAGATTCTAGGCATCGTCCCCGGCGACCTCGTCAACCCCGCCGGCACCGCGCAGATCCCACTCATCCTCGCCGGTAAGCAACAAGGTCCCATCACCGACGCCGGTTTCCTCTCAGCCGCCGAGGTCGTCACCGTTCAGGCCCAGGTCACCGCCTTCAATCAGGTCATCGCCACCCAGGCCAAAACCGCCAACGCCACCCTCGTCGACATCTACACCCTCTTCAACACAGTCTCCGCCAACGGCCTCACCATCAACGGCTATACCGGTAGCTCCAGCTTCCTCGGCGGCTTCTTCGCTCTGGACGGCATCCACCCCACCAACGTCGGCTACGCCGTCATCGCGAACACCTTCATCGACACCATGAACACCGCCATCAGCACCAAGATCCCCGACGTCCCCCTGGGCCCCATCGCCGCCTCCGATCCCTTCTGGCCGCCCAACCTGGCACCCCAGGTCGCTCCCTCCGCCCGCCCCAGAATCATGCCAGCCAACGCCGGAAAACAGATCTCCGCGATCCTAAGCCCGAAGAACTAGAAGTCTCAGGCACCAAAATCGTATGCTGGCTTGGCGAACAGGCAGTGGCAACGCACCGCAAGATCGACGCACCTGCTTCCATAGGTAGGAAAGTGATACACAATCGAGGAAGGAAAAAGCACAGATGTCAAAAATCCGTGTCGCGGGATTTGCCGTTTCGCTCGACGGTTTCAGCGCTGGGGTTGAGCAGAGCCTGAACGATCCCCTTGGCAAACGTGGACCCGAGCTCTTTCAGTGGTTCTTTCATACGCAGACCTTCTGCTCAATGCACGGGCAGGAAAGCGGATCCGTCGGCGACATCGACGATCAATTTGCCCATCGGGCGATGGACAACTTCGGTGCCTTCATCCTCGGCCGAAACATGTTCGGTCCCGTGCGCGGCCCGTGGCTGGACGACTCATGGAAGGGCTGGTGGGGCGACAATCCGCCTTATCATGCGCCGACTTTCGTTCTGACACATCACGAGCGTGAACCTCTCGTCATGGAGGGTGGGACAACGTTTTATTTTGTGACCGGCGGAATCGGCGAAGCGCTCGAGCGAGCGAAGCAAGCGGCAGGCGATAAAGACGTCAAGATTGGAGGAGGCGTCTCGACCGTGCGGCAGTATCTCAACGCCGGACTCGTCGACTCCCTGCATCTCGCATCAATACCTGTTTTGCTCGGTCAAGGGGAATCATTGTTTGCGAATCTGGATCTGCGTGCGCTCGGTTTTTCCGTAACCGATCGCCAGGCTTCCGAATACGCGACTCATCTCACGTTGGAAAAGGTCTAGAGAGACTTTAGTCAAAGGTCCGGCAGAGATCCGCAGTTTTCCCCGTGAAATCTTGTCAACCCCCATCACTCCCTATCTCATTGACTACCGGACAGTTACACGTGGTGCATAAGTTTAACCCGATTCGCTATCGTTGAAACAGAGAACAAAAAGAAAGCCCCTGGAGACCAAAATCCAGGGGCTTTCCTTTCTCTCACTAACTCTTTTAGAAAGACGAATTTGCCTGTAACTCGTTTGAATGGAAAATTTACGAAACCAAGATCTCGTAAGTACCTCATTCCAGCAAATTTACGCCAGATAATCCCGGGGGGTACCCCCCGGAGGGATTGGGCATGCTCAACCAAGTCGAAACGTCACGAACTCAAAGGGCTAACAGGCCGAATCCGCCCATCCCGCAGCGCAAACAACTCCCCCCGCCAAACCACCGTATCGCCTGCAAAACTCCAAGCCCAAAAACCCAACCCAAAGAAGTCTCGCAGCGGCAGCAACCACAGGTCGCGAAGAACCTGCTCATCCCCCAGCACCCCCACCCCCACCGAAAGCGCCACCGCAACCCGTGCCAGCAGCACCACGCTCAGCAAAGAAAAACTCCAAAGCGCCAGCCCGCTCGCAACACAGGTCATTACCGCCCACGGCAACGCGTACGTCACACCCAGCCCAACGTACCCCAGCTTCCGCGAGTCCCGAGTCGACCGTGCCCAACGAAGCTGATGGTCCCTGAATCCGCGATAGTGATACTCCGGCACCGTCGTCTCCAC
>CAZZZG010000016.1:0-54755 GCA_964658525.1 uncultured Edaphobacter sp. | reverse complement strand
GAGGATCCTGATCGGTGAAACCTTCGAGATCTCCGTCAAAACTGGTGTAGCCGCCCATAAGCCACCTCCGTGATGCGGTGTTGTTGACAGTCGGAGGATATGGGAACAGGCCTCGCGGCACATAGTAGATTTGCGACATGATCTCGGCTGGGTTTATGGTGGTTGGCATCAGCCAGCGCGGCTCATGGCTCAACTACTAGACGTATTCAGTTTTGGAACGCATGGTTCTGGGAGGGGCTTACTGTGCACATTCTTCAGTCCGCATCTGTTCACCCGGCTCTCAGGAAGTATGTAAGGGCGTACGCGCAACGGGAGCTTACACCGTCCGAGCAGGACGTGATTCAGCCTATCCCCGCGTCGCTAGAACATATCGTCGAGTTTGAATTCCATAAACCGCCAGAAATCGAATATCCGGATGGGACCGTGGCGCCGGTCCATCGCGTGGCAGTCGTGGGCCCGCACACGAGTCCTGGGATTAACATTCGTCTGAAAGGACGAATCGTCTCGTTCGCAATCTTCTTTCAGCCGCTTGGACTGTGGCAACTTTTCCGCATCCCAGCCCACGAGCTTCCGAACACGTCGTACAGGGGAGGCGATCTTCTGGGGAGTTCGATTGATGCGCTCTGGCACAGGGCGGCGGAGCGCACGTCGTTCCAGAGCAGGGTGGTGGAAGTGGAAAAGTACCTCCTGGAGCGTGCCCGGCGAGCATCTGGCTGCACGTCCACGATGCTTGCGGCGAGCTACATTTTCGAGCAGCAAGGAGTGTGCCGCATCGACACGATTGCACGGCAGAGCGGATTGAGCGTACGGCACTTCGAGAGAAGATTCGGGAAGGAGATCGGCATTAAGCCTAAGCTGTTCGCGCGGATTGCACGGTTCCAGATGGCGCTGGATACGAAGCTGCATCGGCCTGAGCGGAGCTGGCTGAAAATCTCGCATGACTTCGGCTACCACGACCAGATGCACATGATCCGGGACTTTCAGGGCTTGAGCGGAGCCACGCCACAGCGCATCTTGGTAGAGCTTGGGGACATCCGGCCGCCGGCACTGGCGGCCTCCCGAAATCATGCCGACTAGGCTGTGCCGGAACCGCTAACCTTCCATTAGGGCAGAGATGTGAGCGGAGACATAAGGTTTATGACAGACCGGTCTACCGAAATTATGACTGCCTCATCAACAAACGGTACGCGAACGGGTTGGTAGAGAATCTGTCACGGCTGACGGGTGACCTGATGATACAAGTAAGTGCTGGGTAGCTTAGTGCCAAATCTCTGATATGGAGTGACCCTGTCCATCCCTATCGCATCCGAAGACATTCCTACAAACTTCTCTCAGTACAAGACTTGCAAACTATTGATTTATATGTGTTTATTGCAAGAATCTATGGAAACCACCCGCTTTGTCGCCAGGTCCGCGTGGCACTCTTGGAAAGCAAAATGAAAAAATTATGGAAGATTTCGGCGGAACTGACATCGAATCCAAGCGAATTTGGATTGCATGAAATCTGTGCACCCGGCCAGCACTCGACAGGTAAATCCGGAATGGATTGGGAACAATTACGGCGTCCTGCCGGTGACAAATTCAGTCCTAATTTCCGTGGATCTATCGGGAACTTTCCGTAAAGGGAATTACATGAGGCGGTACGCACTGCAACTTTTCAAGCAAGATTCGAACGCTTATGTATGTGCTCGACGCGCTTGAAAATCTAGAATTTCCTCTTCCGGAGTCAGCCAGATTTTGCGGATTAGCGCGAGAGCCATGACGACCCGAAACGCATCCGAGGAATGAAATTCTTCCTGACCGCAACGCATTGCGAGACGGCCAATACCGATTCCCAGTTGCTCGTAATTGCTTTTACTTTTGGGATTGGGTGGTTTGATGTATTCCACCGTGGAGCCGCGCCCAGCTCCTAATTCCTTCAATCTCATGACAAGATTCGGCCTTTCTCCATCGCACAGATAACCGAAATACCCGACCTTAAGGTTGGCGATCTCGAGCTTCTTTACGACACGGATGATGTTTCGAACCCCCTCAATTCTCTCGCATGGCTCACCTGCATTGTGTTTCCTCCAATCGCGCATACCGAGCATAATTTTGTGGGAAGCCTCCACATTTCCGGCGTAGAAACGAATTGCATGCTCGAATAGGGCGGGCTCCTCGGGAGCGAATTTCGCCAGCGCGTTGGCAATTGCGCGACCCATTTCCGCCGAAGCCTTATGCTTAAATGCAAGTACATATTTACCACTCTGAAACTTTCCCGGCCTGAAATCCCTGAAGATTCTGAGGCTATTCAGTCGCTGGATCTCCGCAATTCTCGATGTCGCCGCGGGATGAGCTAAATCGAGTTCCCTGACGATGTTGTCGACCGGCGCGTCATACCTGAAGTGCCTCTCCAGCAATGACCGCGTGTCGTCGGCCCAGTTTCTAGGTGGTTGGGATTTCTTCCGTCTTGCGGGCGCGCGAGTCTGCTCATCCTCACCGAATAGGCTCTGTTGTTCGGTGGATTGGACCCGGTCAAAACCATGCCTCTTGCGCCGCATACGACACCTCATCTGCTATTTCGGCGCGTTGCGTCTATTCTGTAGGCAGGCACCAGTCGAAACAGTGGCAGTAATGCTCAACGCTGGTTCCTGGACTTCCGTGCCCCAGCAGGTGAGCAATTCCTTGCAGGTCCGCACCTCGCATCTGATCTGTCAGGAAGAGTTTGCGTCGGAACGACTCTCGATCCTCGAGCCATTCAAGGGTTTCGGGGTGGCGAGCAAACAGCCTGGAGGGGAATGTCTGCATGTGCGGCAGGAGTTTCGCCGCCAGCAAGGTGGCAAAGCTATGCCTCAGGTGATGAATCTTCAGTGACTGGTCGCCAAGGGAATCGCGCATGCTTGTAATGATCTTGGAGTAGATCGCTTTTGGCGGCAGGAACATAGAGGCGTCATTCCGCCGAGAAAAGAGCAGGGCCGTCGCGCTGCTCCTCGGAGCGACTGCGCGTTCCTTCGTCCATTGTGCCAGTTCCTCGAAGAGGTCCTTCGGCAGCAATGTCGCCACTGGGAGGGAACGATTGGCGTTGCTTGTTTTCAGTTTTCGCTCTTCATAAGGCCGTATATGCAGGTGGCCGGCAGCATCCAAGTCGCTGACGCGCAGGCCGAGCGCTTCGTCGCGGCGAAGACCGCCCCAGAAACAGAGTGAGACGAAGAGCTGGAGTGCTCTCCGCATGTAAGGGTCATTCAGATTTGTGTCTCCGTCGATGTAACTCAGCACCCGTCTGTATTCGTCAATGGTGATGAAATTGGCATCGACCGGTAGCAGCCCATTGGGGGTCAGGCGGTCCTTTAACTCATCGAGCTTGCCCACGTTATAGACTGCACCCAGGAATCCGTGAAACTTCAGGATAGCCAGAACGGTCATCCTCTTATCACGGCGGATTTCCTCTTCCTGCGTCTCTGGTGTGACATCATCCCAGTCCTCCTCGAGAATCTCCTCATACAACGATTCAAGCTCGGAAACGCTTCGATCGGCTGGGTCAAACTCCGTCTGTATCTCTTGCCTGCATCCCAGGCGTCTACCGATCAACAGACTGAATCTGCTCGCAGTGCTGATCTCGTATTTCTTTAATAGATGCTGGGCGAATTTGGCCATGAGCAATCCCATGGATCCATAACGGTCGCCAATTCGGGCGAGACTTGCATCCGCATCGGGCTTTTTCCCGCATTCGAAAGCCCTGCGCATCTCGATGTACCATTGAGGCTTAGGCTCAGATGATGCCTTATTGGCTACATCAATGGCTTGAAGTGCCTCTTCTGAATCCTTGGGAATTATGGGAGGCGTGGTGCCGTCGGTGACTGGGGTCCCAGACGTTATCCTCCTTAGTACAGCCATCCGGGGCGCATGTGAAATGGTCGTTCGTTTGCGGTAAGCGGCGACTGCCGCCGGCACATGCAAATAAACCAGCGTCTGGGCCGCCTTGGTTACATCAGGCAGTCTGACCTTTACATTGCTGGGCCTGGCCGCCATATATGCATCCACAGTTCTCTGAAGGAATTTGTAGATATTCGTCCTGTTCCGGCTACTCTTCTTAGCGGTGTGCGATCGCGATAGAGATTGATGCTGACTTTTTCTGATGCCTTCTAGAATGTCTTTAACATCGGCGCCCTTGATCTGCGAGATCAAGCGTCGAGTATTGCGGTCGGGGATGTAGAGTCTGCGTTCGGCGTTCGGTTGATTCCCCCATTGCACCTGCAACTCAATGCACGCAATCTGGTTCTTGTAAGCCAGAATGTTCTTATTCCTGTCCGCGAGAGCCTCGAACCACGCGACCTGAAGATCCGCGTGCAGAAGTTGGAACTGGGCGATGGCTGATAGAAGCGCCAGCGCAATCCTGTCGCCCAGCTCATTGGGCGGAGTATTCCAGCCTTTCCTGACTGCCTTCTTGAGTACACTGAACGTCCGTTCTGCATCGGATAGATCGTCTTTGAAGGGATTTGTTTCCAAGCGGATTCGGGAAACATAGCGAGGTCTGGGCGCTTCATAGCCCACTTTGTTAACAATCCGATCCACAACCTTTGCCAAGCAATCGGAGATATTCTTTAGCTCGTCCGCCAAATATTCCTGTGGATCCACTTCCGAGCTGCGATTCGTTTCTGAGTACAGCATCGTGCTGGTTGTTGTGTTTATCTCAGCCTCTATGTCCGCGAAGCCCTCCGGAGTCCATTTGGCATCTTCTCCCTCGCAAAGCAATTTGGCCGCCGGCAGCTTCGATTTCTGGAGGATCTGCTTCAGTCGATTGAAAGCTGGTAACTGTTCTTCGGTGATATAAAGCGTGTTCGGATCAGACCAGATGATTTTGTTTAATTTCGTCTTCGACACTTTACCCCTCTCGCTTGCGGTCAGTCTTGGTGTCGAAGCCCAGGTCAGACAGGATCTCCGGGACAAGGTGGCGCAGACAGGCAAGGTAGTCGCTGTAATCGAGACTCGACCATTTTCCCCAGGGTTCGCGTCTTTCCCTCCAGTGGCCCATGAAGACGTCAACGTACTCGGGGGAAAGCCCTCGTTTTTTGAGCAGGTAACGCATTACGCGGCGGGGGGTGTTGGCAGGAAATGGGAAAAATTCATTGCTGAGGCGAATAATCCCTTTCCGAGTGATGCTTTCGCAAAGACCCGTGTCTAAGTCGAATGTGATTTGACTGAACCGCAGACGGCGTGGGCGGCCAACCCTGCCGTGATCAATAATGCAGCGCGCCTTGTCGAGTTCGCTCATTTGCCACACAAGTGCCGGAGGCATCCATACCAGCCGGGACTTGTAACCGTTCTTGTTGTCTTTGTCAGAGAGGCGCGCGAGACCCGATTTATTGTCGAACGCAGAAGATTCGATGTAGATCTGTCTACTACTGCGAGCGCCAATGGCAAATTGCTGGTGCCAAACGACATGGAGGACTGCCAGATTCCAATGGTCAAAACGGTTCGCCGATCGTTGTTCAAACGCTCGGAAAGAGTCCCCTGTGATGCCTATGGCCTCCCGTACACAATCGAGGGTGGGGAATGCGCGACATCCGATAAAGGCCTGACTCCCGCTCCAGGAAGGCTCCATGGAAGTGTTCGGTCCCGTCAAGCGCGAACCTGCTCTCCCCAGAGAACACGGGTGGCAGCGGTAAACAATCTCTGGGCGTCCAAAACCGTCATCAAAGAGTAGTAGAGAGGAACTCGGGCGCGAGGATGAGGATACCCCAGAACCATACTCACCTCGGTGTAATCATTGCCGGTGAGTTGTAACAGGATCGACCATTGGAGTTTCGACAGCTTTGCGATGGTGACACGCCCGGTTGGATCGAGGCTTTCCAACCAGGACCGAATTCTCCCACGATATTTGTCTTTCGAATCTGTGAAGAGAAATTCGTCATGGTTCTCGCGCAATTCAATCATGCGAGTGAGAAGCGTTTCAGTTGCATTGGTTATAGGGTTGACGATGAAATGGGTTAGCGATACTTCCTTATTATCGACAAACGGCCACTCTTGTTTGTACTCCGGCTTGATGGCCCTCCAGCACCATTGCACTGGACGGTCTCTTCCCGGACGATAGAGTAGAGAAAAATCGCCGTTGGGGTCCTCGCCAAATGGAAGATTGAGAACTTGCTCAAGAGAGCGGCCTGTTTCAAGGCAGACGGCAACCAGCGTCGCTGTCTCATGGTCCGCAGTTGAGCTCCAAGTTATATTCTTCAACAGGCTCAGAAGCGTTGAAGAAATCTCAGCGATCCTGAGCTGGCTTGCCGACCACGGTAGGCTCTCACGGTCAATTTCAAGCCTAGCAACACTGGCACGTACCCGTGCTATTTCGTCTGGACGGACGCCTGTTCGATGCGCTGAAGGACGTATCGTGAGAGTTCCCGGTATCGCGCTCTCATCGCGATGTTCATCGTCATCCTCGGCCTGATCTGCGTGGCCGGACCGCACCATCTGTACTTCCTGCTGGGGCTCGTTCAGGTTAAGGTCGTCTGGATCGAATGACCCCAGGTACATACCAGACAGTGTTGGACTGTATTCGATGTAGCCGAAACTCACGCCCCTCACCGCCGAATGCTTCTCCCGAGCATTGCGAGGCGCGAATTCGCGCGCAGATGATTTCCCTGCGCAATAATTCATGATGGTGTTCGCATATGCGCTGAAGTGCTCGCCCACAGGAACCCCTGATTGGGCGTGGATCTTTTTTCTAACGCCGGCGGCAAAGGCTGTCGGAACCTGTTGCGGTTCCAGAAAATCCAATAGAGATACGCCAGATTCTGTTCCGAGCATGCGAACAGCCCACCCAACATGATGTGCAAACCGCAATTTGTCTTCGATACGATCATTCTTCTCGATGAATACAAACGATTCGTACTTATCTATATAGGACCGATGGCTGCTCCCGAATACCTTCTTCAACTCCCGCTCGCGCGCGCTGAGAACTTGCAGGCGCAACAGATGGTAAATGCCTAGATATGAATGGATCTGATACTTGTGGCACATCATGGCATAGAGCGGATAGACCCCTGTAGGGGGAGACTTCTCCGCAACAATCCCAGCGGGAAGTTTGCCTGAGTTTTTCACCACCCAGTCTGCAGCCCTTCTCAACGGATCAAAATTCTCGGTGAGCGCCCAATTTTCCGGCACCAGGGCGATTGCATTCTTCAAATTCCTTGCGACCAAAAGAAGGCAGTGCAGGTCCGAGGGAACTTCCAGCAGAGCGGATAACCAGCGAAAGTCCTCTTCTACGCCCTGCTCCCTCGCCGTTGCCCGCACCTGCAGATAATCGCTGCTTTCACAGGGTGCCACAAGGCGTGTCGAGGAGTTAGTCATCTGATATTTCATCGACTCTTCGCCCAAAATCTTGAATGTTTACGACAATTTGCAGGCCCGTGTGCACTGAGGACTGACCCGTCTTCGGAGATGCTCGCGTTTTCGATGGCTAGCCTTTGCGAACCCGATGATCGGAAGCTACTTCATCGGTGCTCATACAAACCCTCACTCCGAGAGGGGTGAGAATCAGGAAATCTCTATGAGCATTGAAGATTGTGCTCCCTGCGAAGACTTAGTGGGCCACGTCGATGAGATCTCTTACGACAGACTCCTCATATTCACAGACGATGTACGAATTCGATCTGAGCAATCTTTCCTGAAGCGCCCAACGAATCCCTTTCACAAACCAGGGCGGACTGTCCTGCATTCCGACCCTGTGCGTATTTCACACCTCTGCGGAGGATCTTTCCCTAGGAAGCAATCGTGACAAAAGGCAAACGAAAAGCACAGAGACTTGCGCTCTATCTGAACAGTATCGGGATCCCACTTGTCCCTTCCGCCAGCAGCTACAGGCGATGGGCAGCAGTTCTTCAAACAAAATACAACGCACTCGATCCCGAGCGACGAAAGCTTGCACGAAGGGCTGGACGACATCTCATCGAACAGGCGGGCTCGATTGCAAATGCACTAATCGCTCTGCCAAACCCCATTGTTCTACAACCACCCACCTCTAACGCTCCGCCGGTCGCCCGGCGCGCCCAATCTAAAGAAGAGCAGTTTATCTCTATTTCCAGGCGCTGGTCAGCGCTCACGCCTCCTTGCCCGTTCTGTCGCATGCGCAGCGGTTTCCCCAAACGTTCCTGGCCCAGTAGGGAATGGGCGGATGAGGTCCGGGAAAGGCAGCACGATCGCGATTCACTACGCGTCTACGCGTGTCCAGCTCAGCCAGGCTTTTGGCATCTTGGTCACATTCGTCGCCAGTTGCCTCTGCTGTCACCCGCGAAGGAAATCTCAATTCCCCCTTCAACTCCCCGGTAATCCCTTCGAAACAGGAGGACACGCATGACCGTGTTCCAGCAAGTTCTTTGGATGTTCGTGAACATGCGCGTACTTGGGAAATAATCACGTTGCCATTTCCCCAAGAGAGTCCGATTCAATACGCGGTGCGCTGCAATTGCAGGTCGCATCTGCATGAGAGCAGGGAACTGCTCGACACCGTGAAGCAACCGATATCGCTTGGCGAATCGTTGGGCTGCTGGGACAAGTCGAAGCGGCCGAACCTTTGCCGTGCCATTTGCCGATCTTGCTTGAGCGGCAATCACGGTAGCGTCCGGGGTGTTTCGTTATTTGGAGTCGCGGCTCCCTAAGCAGCTGTACCCTTCCAACTTTCCTCTTCCCGCAGAGAGGTAACCCACCTCGCGCGATTCATTGGCTCGCACGACCGCTCAAAGGAGAGCAAAAATAGTGGACCTATCACTGGTAAACGTCGACCTCAACGAGAACCCCTTTGCAGGCACTGAGCACGATACGAACCAATCGCTTCGCGACTTCGCCCTCGAGAGGATCACGGCTCGCCGGCAGAATCGGTCGCAGCTCGCTCAGATCGCCTGGGATATGCGCAGGGCGGTTGGACCTAACGGCTTCCATTCCGAGCTCCGCAAGGCAGTGCAGGCTTTCATCAAATTTGATGTCGAGTCTGCTGGGGGCAGGCCTTCGGCAAGAGCCTTCTTTCAGGAGGCAAAGGATCTGCTCCTGTGTGCCTCGTCTCCCCAGACGATCCTGGAGACCTCAGATGAAGCCAGCGAAAAGCGAGCCTCGGCAGCCATTCAGGCGAGAATCGCTCATGCCGCAGGAATCATCCTCAGCGACAACCGACAGGGTCGAGCGTCATAGGGAAGACATACAATTCAATATTGTTTTCGGATGAAGGCCCATCGGGCTCAGAGTGCCTCGCACTCTGCGTTGAAGGCGGCCAACAAAACTCTAAGTAGGTGACTGTAGCTGGTTCGCGATTTGGCAGCGAGATCCCCTTAAGGATAAGGCTCGTTTGTAAGCGTAATCGGCGAAGCTCATAGTTACTCCGGCGATCTTGTAACCATGTTTGGCGAGAAAGTGTCGTGCACCTAGTATCTTTTCGGTCGTGTCCCCTCCGGACAAATTCGGAAAGCGCAACCGGTGAAGGTTCTCCGTTCTCATCTCTTCTTTCAAAGTGGCTTCGTTCATAAGTACCGCTTCTTCTTCCCACGTGTTTTTGCAAGTTACGGGTAATACTACGGTAGACTTCCAATTTTTATCAGGCATCTACCCTAACTCCTACAAGGGTCGGTTTGACGATTAAGATGATTGTTCTTACCCTATGTTATTTAATACGGACCGGTCCAACGCATCAATTGCCTTTTGCATCAGAGGAATATCACTGGAGGTAACTAATGAATTCTTTTCGTCTGCCTATAACTATCGTCTTTTCTTGCGTCCTGGCGTTCACAGGCTCAGCCTATGCGAACACTTATGACTTTTCAGTAACTGGATCATCCGGAACGTTCAGCGGAGCTGGAACTCTCACTACGACATCGATCGGGAGCGGAGAATACCTGATCACTGGTATTACTGGTACCGGGGTAACAGGATTATTCGCCCCCGGAAGCTTTAACGGCAACGATAATCTACTCTTTCCCTCAACCGCGCCACAGTTAAGTCCGAATGGATTTAGCTTTATTGACCTAAACGGGCCTGATAAGTTCGACGTAAATATTTTTAATAATGGCTCGGGTTATTTCGCTTATCTACAAGATGAGGACCACTTTACCGAAACCGTCCCTGTCACGTTTGTGCTTTCCGCGACAATTCCAGAGCCTTCTACGCTAATCCTGCTAAGTACAGGCCTGTTTGGCGTAACTGGGGTTGTACGCCGCAAATCCTTCTGATACACGGCGGACCGGCGCCGGTCTACAGCAAAGCACTCGGAATGTGCTAACTGACGATGTCTTCCAGGGCGAGACCGATCGTTCACCACCATTAGGCTGATAACCGACGTGGCCGATGACCGGCGGGCGCTTGCCTGAGAGGCGCCCAACTGCCTCTATTGGGTTGATGCGATTCTCATACTGTTTCCATACGGGACGTTGCCGTATCCACATTATCTCGATCGGCGCTTTAGACTTTATTTCACCTTGAGCTGTCGACAGGGCGTTTCGCGCCATTGCGGCGTACCGGTTGTTGCAAATACGTTAGGAATAACATCTCGGAGTTATGGGCTGGCTTATATCGAGATCACGGGAGCGGGCCAATGTTCATGATCCGCTGCTGCAGCGAGCCGCACTTGTCATAAAAAGCGGGCTAATACCAACGATGCATCATTGCAATTCTCTAAACTACAGAATCTAAACAACGCCAGCAGCCTATGGCGCTGTTCATTTATGACGGCAACATTAAGCAGCATCTACGTGGCCAAGAGACAGCGCTCTTTGCCAGAGATCTATCGCTGAATAGAATTGGCCAAGAGGGGGTGCTCGATCAGGTTTTCCATGACTCCCTTGTGATTGCCACATGGAGTTGCGTATGTACATACGCAACTCAGCCCCGCGGCACAGTTGGTGTGCCTGGTGATTCCTTAGAATGTGGGGAATTTCAGCTTGAGTTTGGTCGATTGAAGTGTTAATCTCGTGCAGAGGATGGCGAACAAATGGAGAAGCTTGAGTCTGCATACCCAGATGAAGATTTTAAGTTGGTGTCTCCACCTGACATCAGCGGAGAGTTGTTTGTGAAGGCCGTACTCGAGGACATGGAGCACCCTCAGCCAAAGCGTCCACTTCAATGCGTAACCGTAAAGATGCCCTTGCCGTCATATCTCAGAATGAAGCGAGCCGCCCAAAAGTGGAATTTGACCTATACCGACGTGATCAATTTCTGCACTCAACGCGTGGTCCCGATACTCGAGACGCCATCTGGTAAAGTTGCCGAGATGCTCGAACAGCATCGCATTGAAGGCGAGAACCGAAAAGCAATCCGATCCTTGAGGGTAAAGTCTTATGTTCCCGATTAGGTCGCTGAAAATACAGCTGTAAATCCTGGGCTGTTGATACGGCTGTGCTGTGATGCGATCTGATAGATCGGCACAAGCGGTTGCACCAGTTAGACTTACGTGTTAATTATGGGATTTATATACTTCACTCCCTCACGGTTGTAGGGTAAATATACCCTCAGAACAAATACCAACCTAAATCTCTGGTCGGAAAGGGTTTATGGGCTTATTGGAGGGATCAGCCATTGGAATCCAGTATGGCGGGAAGTGGTAATACCGAAGAATCCGCGAATCTTGGATTTCAAAGTCTCTGGAGGAGTGATGGTGGCTATATGAATGTGCCCCCCGTTGTAGTGGCAAGACGGTTCATACTGTAAAACCCAATCGGAACAGCACGCCCGAATAAAGCCAGTGACAAACTTAGTTGCAGCATCAAGAGATGTCTTCTTGTTTATGGGGATGTTGAAGTCCTCAACTAGAGAATGTTCCATCCTCACTAAAGACTGCACAGTTTCCGAACCACTCACAATACACAAACCAGGTTTAACCTCACGCTCAACTAGTTGTGAGAGGTGTCCATTCGGGAAGCCAATACGTCGAAACTGAACGTCCATCCATGTCGGTTTACCTTTGAAGAAGCCCACAATAGTCACTTCTGCGGCTGGATAGCACTCTAGCCTGCCTTGTAGTCGCGCATCCCTAATGGCCTGCTCGATACCGTTGTCAATGTTCCGAACAAAATCCTGCCCCCGACCAGGCAGTGGACCGTATCGGACAACATTAATTCAAACAGAGTGGCCAAATCGGGGCGTCCAACCCGCAGCATCAACGACTCGCTAGCCACCATCCTCAAAGCCGCTACGCCGACCTCACGGAAGAAGCGCCACCGTCACCCTCGACTTGCCCAGCGATGACAAACGAAGCTTCTCTCTACGCCTGTCTCTATGTGCGGGAGTTTCCAGCGCAGTCGCTCCTACGGCTGCGGCCGGAATTACACGGCGCAGCTTGCGTCGTCATGACTGGCGAAGTGCCCAGCGAAGAGGTCTGCAGATGCGACGATTAAGACCGAAGAAGATGAAGAGACGGGGGCACCTAACTGCGCCAAACTGTGTAGGAAGAACGGCGGGATCTGGAGCAGATCAAATTCCTCCTCGGCCACTCCTCGATCCAGACGACCGAGCGCTATCTGGGCTCCAAGCAGGACATAGAGATCGCGGTGAACGATAATTTGGGGCTTTGATTTCTGCATTTGGCGGATGTATAGTAAATTTATAAGATTTATGTAATTTGCATAAATTCACTAAAGAGGTTATATTCATGGATCCAGTCAAAAATCCATACTCGCCTGGAGCCGGTTTCCCGCCACCGGAATTGGCTGGGCGCGATCGAATACGCGAGCAGGTGCGTGTTGCCATTGCGCGCATCAGGGTTGGAAACTCAGCAAAAAGCGTTCTAATGGTTGGGCTTCGGGGCGTTGGAAAGACCGTGCTGCTGGACCAAATGCGCTCCGACGCAGAGCGAACAGGTATTCATACCATTCGGATCGAAGCTCCAGAGAATAAATCACTTCCCGCGCTTTTAGCCCCACAACTTCGACTCGCGCTTCTCAGGTTGAGTCACGTGGAGGCTGCCAAAAGCCTGGCCACAAAGGGGCTGCGAGCACTCGCAGGGTTCGCCAAAGCCCTCAAGATCAAGTATGAGGATATTGAAGTAGGTCTGGATTTCGAGCCTGAAGCCGGCCTCGCAGACAACGGGGATTTAGAGGGAGACCTGACCTCTCTACTCGAACAGGTTGGAGTTGCGGCAAAGAGTGCAGGAACAGCTGTTGTCCTGTTTATCGATGAATTGCAATACATCAAGGAAGATCAGTTTGCTGCACTTATTTCCGCATTACATCGCTGCGCACAGGGTCGATTGCCGGTGACGGTCGTAGGGGCTGGTCTTCCTCAGCTGCTAGCTCTTGCCGGAAACGCTAAATCATATGCCGAGAGACTATTCGACTTTCCTCAGATAGGCGCGTTAGATCCCCAGGAGGCGGAGGTAGCGATCGTCAAGCCCGCACGTGAAAAGGGGGCCGACTACATTCCTGAAGCTACTAATGAGATCGTTGAGCAGACCCGAGGCTACCCTTATTTTCTTCAGGAATGGGGTAAACATTCCTGGGACATTGCAAAAGTCAGTCCGATCACGCTCAAGGATGTTAAGGCGGCTTCGACCGAAGCAATCGCCGCACTAGATGAAAGTTTCTTTCGCGTACGCTTCGACCGGCTCACACCGAAGGAAAAGCACTATCTGCGTGCAATGGCGGAACTCGGTCCTGGACCTCATCGCTCAGGTGACATCGCCATAATCCTCAAGAAGCCCACAAACTCCTTAGGACCCCTTCGGGCGAGTTTGATCATCAAAGGCATGATCTGGAGTCCAAATCACGGCGATACGGCCTTCACGGTGCCACTTTTCGACGAGTTCATGAAAAGGATAATGCCCGGAACTGATTGGTAAGCTCCGTAGGGCAACTACGACTAAGCTAGTTTCTGAAGAACATAGTCGGTGAGGAAATAAGAAATGGAAATTCCTGGAAAGATTCGCTTTGCCGCCGAAAGACTGCGCTCCGGATACCGAGTAAATTGTCAAGGGCGGAGCAAAACCAGACCACTGTGGCGGAGTAAAAGTAGGCCAGCGGAGGTTTGTTGGGTGTAGTTGGATTGTCGGAGTAGAAGGCCCGCTTCCGCTACGCTCCAGCGGCCCTTCTAGGGGACACCTCAAGAAAGGGAATTATGTACGCTAAGGAGCTCAGGAGGCGGTCCTGGGCTTCGGTGAGCAATAAGAGGACCGCTGCTGAGTTAGCGAATCGCTAAATCGAAAGACTGCCTCAATCGCATCGCAAGCCGATGCGAGTCCATCTTCTGCAGCCATTCGCTCTCCCACCGCCGCTGCTCGAATAGAGAAACGTGAAGTATCCAGGAGTGCCTTCAGGGCGGCTGTTGCTGTTTCGACAGAGTATTCGCTTCGTGGAACGTGGAGTCCTGTACCCAGCCGTTGCACCCGGACGGCATTGTCAGGCTGATCCCAACCATAAGGAACGATCAGCATCGGTCGGCCCGACCGCAGCGCTTCGCCCGTTGTTCCTGAACCGCCTTGATGCACGTTCACGATGGCATGGGGAAACAAGTGCGAATATGGCGCATACGGCAATGTAAGAAGGTCGGGCGAATCGACATCCAACCCGTCCTTAATGCCCAGCAGCACCGCGCGTCGGCCCAAGCGCTTTGCTGCAGTCGCACTCACCTTATAGAAATCTCCCGGGCTGTGAACCGCCGCCGATCCTTGCGCGAAGGCGATGGGCTCAGTTCCAGAAGCGAGGAAGTCGTATAGTTTCGGCGAAATGCTTGCGTTTTCAGCGGAGCTGGCGAAGTAAACGAAACCGGACTGCGACGTGTGCGGAGGCCAATCTGACTGTGGCTCGGCGAGCCAGTGCGAGAAGAGCGCCAGTACGAGATAAGGAGAGAATTTGTCTCGGAACACTGGATCGCAGTCCCGTCGCAGTCCTTGTTCGCGCCGGAGGTCACGTACTGGATTCGACCAGTGCCGCGTTGCTAGCCGACCGACGTTCAGCCCGGCTCTGTAAACTGAGGGGCCTGCCTTGCGTAGGTGAATCAGCGCAGGGGCATTGACCATCACTGACGGATCAACCGAGGAAAAGAACGAGAACGGCGACAGAATGGCTGACACCCAGGGCAACTTGAGCTTCTCCGCAACAAGCGGCGCAGCGTATACGAGCTCCCCAGCGATCAACAGGTCGGCATGAAGCGCCACAGACAGAAGATCGGTATAAGTCCCACGCAGCTCAGGCAGAAGCATCTTCCGGTAGAGCACTTCGGGACCTTTCTTCAGGTCATCACATTGCCGGATTAGCTGTGGGTCTGTCGGATCCCAATCAGGGCGCATGGGGTGGAAGCTGATTCCAAGGGCCTCGACCTTTGATCTGTAGTGAGGCGTTGTTGCGATAGTTACATGATGACCGCGCCGCGTGAGTTCGAGCGATAAAGCAAGACAAGGATGAAGATCGCCCAGTGAGCCGATGGTAGCTATCACGATCCGTTTCGCTTCAAATAGCTTGCTCATCCGGCGTATACCTCTTGGTAGGTTTGCCCAGCCGCTCCGGTAGAGGGTCGATCTGGGACGACTACGATCTTCCTACACGAAATGACGCAGCCCCCACACAAACGCCGGATCTGTTCCTACGATATGGTGAAGCACTAAGCCGCGAAGTTGAAGATTTGTCGTACAACTGAGTCATGTCGTCACTCAAGCCGGACGCTCCTGATCTTCGGTACGGCCGCCCCGACAACGTATCTCCAGTCCTTCTTTCTCGTGGCTAGAAACGGCAAGGTGGATGGAGTATTGAGCAGTAACCCCTGAAGCGTTCTCAAGCGAGCGGTATTAGAATCTGGAACCTGGCCGAGAAGCCTGATAAACGGAAATGAGTTGTTCTACCAGCAAACGAGAGACTTTTGCGGTAGAGAATAGGCCATGTCGATCGATATGCGAACAAGACATGGACCATACAATGCGATCACTCGCTAGTGTAGGGGAAAAATGAAAGGTCCTGCGGGATCCGGTTGGGTTGCCATCTGAGATCCGCGCCTCGGAACAGCACTTTGGATAGTCCTGAAACTTCCGAATTTCTAAGCTTGTCTTACCTAGAGTAATGGTGGCCGCGTTCACCCAATAAAATGCCTCGCCGCGTACTTTTCTCCCATCCGTAAGGCTGTGTATCCGATTTGGAATTGACTCAGACTCCGAAGTAGCCATTTGGCCTAGAAGAATCTTCTGTCTATTAGCTTCCATCCGAGCGTCGCGGTTCTTGCGACTCAACGTCAGCTCATGATTTTCAGCCCGAATAAAGTCATCGTAATCTGTCATTTACTCCTCCATTGAGCCTAACAAGTAGTGCAACGATTAAATGTAATATTCGTTACCGTCAACACAGTCCAAGTTGTTATAGTTACTTTAACGGCTGTCTCTTACTCCACTGCATGTTACTCGATGCTGAGCGCGTAACACAGAAACTAACCAGCTCCGCACTTTGCTTCATCTATAAGATTTAAAACTAGAACCCTTTTCGGTTGCGTTACCGAAGAAACAGTACTATAGTCATCTCCACCCCAGTGTTGACGATCGCACGGGAGCCTCTAGCATCGATTGACGAGAGATCGGTGTAATCGATAAGCGGATCCAACTGGTTTGTACTCTTTCCGGGAGCCGTGATTATGCATAGTCATTTTATTAAGTTGCTGTTGCCGTTGTACACAATTCTCAATCTGATCTGCGGCACGGTACTTCATTTCGCCACTCTTTGCTCTGCTCCAGAACCGCCAACAACAAAGGAACTGATAGTTTACTTTGTGATTTGTGTCCTCTTCGGGGTGCCGTTGCTCCTGGCTGCCGTAGCGTGGCATCTATTCAAGCCTATTGTGAGAATTATCGACAGGCAACTGAGCTGGTTTAGTGAAGAACCTCTCCAGCTATCAAACCCTGAGTTACACAGTCGATGGCATTCAAAGCATTTTGGCGGCAAATAATTGCCACCAACATTGCCAAACTAAGGCTTATCAATCATTGAGCCATAAATAGGCTTAATCCATATATTCACGCCATCGCTTATGGTCATAAATTGTTATAGGTATTCACTCCAAATATGTTTGTTGATGCTCTAATTGCGACGTTTGGGGGGTAGCGATGTCGTTACATCACTTTGTCGGTCCGGCGCAGTTTGTGCGGGAGCCAGCTATTTCGAATCGACGGAATGCCACCGACCGCGATGGCCCCGTAATGCTCAGGTCTCTACCGGTCAAGTCCATACCTTATATCGCACGGGTAGCGGTTGATCTAATAACGATAGCGATCGTTGGATTAATCGGCCTGCACATACAGACGTTAAGCGACCTTCAGATGGCGAATGGTTCCATCGCGCTTGCTGAAATGATTCACTTTCATTCAATACTCTATGTCGCATATGTTATTTGGTTTGCGACATGTCTCATCTTCTTCATGCAGACTGCAGGACTCTATGTTCACACGATGAGCCACAGTGGCATTGATGAGCAGCGTAGGACACTCCAAGCAACACTGACCGCCGGCCTCGTCCTCTGTGGCACAGCCTACCTGTCACACGGAGAGGTGATATCACGCCAAGCAATAGTGGTTTTCGTTCTGGGAGCTGCCCTGATGCTGTCGTTTAGAAGGGCATTATGGCGTCGTATGGCTTACCGCCGGTACCGCGAAGATATCGATACTCGGAATATTCTCATTGTCGGAACTGGGGAAGTAGCTCAACAGTTGCGTACACACCTGAAATCGCTGAAACACCTCGGGTTTCGCTTCAAAGGTTTTGTTTCGCTTTCGGAGGCTGAAGCGAAGCACAACAATTCAGAGCTCATCGGAGACATTTGCGACTGCCTTTCGCTGGCAAAATTGCACTTCGTGGATGAGATATTCATTTCCGTCCCTGCCGAACGCGAGCTTGTGATTGATCTGGTACAGAGAGCACGCGAAGTAGGAATCGATGTCCGCATTGTGCCGGACCTGTACACAGGGTTGGCACGGAACGTGCCGGTGGAATTTGTCGGGCAGATTCCGACCTTGCGGCTGCATTGCAATGAACTCGATTTCGGTTCAGTCCTTTTGAAACGTGCTCTTGATTTGAGCCTGTCTTCATTGGGTTTGCTGATCCTGATGCCGCTATTTCTAGTGATTGCGCTCGCAATTCGCTTGGACTCGCCCGGGCCAATTCTTTACCGCTCCGAACGTATTGGCCGAAAAGGCCGGACCTTCACATTCTATAAATTTCGCACAATGGTTAAAAATGCGGACGCGCTGAAGGCCACAATGGAACACAGAAACGAGCGCGATAGCGTACTGTTCAAAATCACCGATGACCCGCGTGTTACCAGAGTAGGAGGTTTATTGCGGAAATACTCAATGGATGAGATTCCGCAATTTTTAAACGTCTTGTTCGGTGATATGAGCCTGGTGGGACCGCGCCCTCCCCTTTCTGCGGAGGTGAAGAAATATGAGCTTTCCCATCTGCGACGGCTGGAGGTGTTGCCTGGTATGACTGGGTTATGGCAGGTTGAGGCTAGGCAGGACCCGTCCTTCGAAAGCTACATTTCGCTGGATACAGCCTATGTTGAAAATTGGTCAATATGGCTCGATCTGAAAATTTTATTGCGCACAGTAAACGTTGTAGTACAAGGCACGGGAACATGAAGCAAGGTTCTGATCCCATCCGAACTCATGGCGGCTACAATCGAACATATTCACTGTCCACAGATTGGTATTCTTCACCGGTCTAAGCATCGTGCAATGGCTTGGCGTTTTGGCTGCACCCACTAAGGCAATGCCACGCTCATCAGCTGTCGTTGGGGACAAGGAGCCCCGAATAACATGGATACTGTCGGAGTTCTTTATCTTGACCTCCTCAAGCGGTCGCTCACGAACACAATCTTTGAAAGTGAACCGGACATTGATGACGACGAGTTCCGGTTCACGAGGGCATTCGCATCGCACTATGTGAAGGGAGAGGCAGTATCGATGCTTCCGCTGGCCCGGGTCGATAACATCCGGAACTGCATTGAAAATATCTTGCAGGATGACGTTCCCGGAGACCTCATTGAAACCGGGGTCTGGCGTGGCGGTGCCGCAATCTTTATGCGGGGTGTGCTCAAAGCCCGCGGCGTGTTAGATCGGCTGGTGTGGGTGGCCGATTCTTTCGAAGGGCTCCCGGAACCGGACGCAAACCGGTTCCCGCTCGAAGCGAAAGTCCAGTCCGGACCCGTCATGCAAAAGGCATATCATAATTTCGCCGTTGGTTTGGAAGAAGTGAGGGGAAACTTCGCGGCGTATGGGCTGCTGGACGATCAGGTTAAATTTCTAAAGGGCTGGTTCAAAGATACCCTGCCGACTGCGCCGATCGGAATTCTGTCGCTGATGAGACTCGATGGCGATTTTTACGAATCGACGAGAGATGGGCTCGAGTCCCTTTATGATCGCCTTTCGATAGGGGGATACGTCATCATCGACGATTACGGGGAGGATTCCTGGACTTATTGTCGAAAGGCAGTCGACGAATTTCGATCCGAACGGAGGATTGAAGACCCTTTGATCGCGGTCGATTCAAAGTGCTCTTATTGGCGCCGCACGCAGTGAAATTCTGGAGCAGTTTCCTTCCTTGACGTAAGATTTTCGACGTTTGGTGTAGTTGTCCCCTACCTGCCCCGGAATGTCAGAGCCCTACGTGCTCTCAAGCGTTCACCTCTGGCACGCGACCTGAAGCTTGGCTCACGTACACGACGTTCACGGCTGCTCGGAAAGGGAAGAGCGGGCAGGCTCGTTCCCAGGGAAGGTCTGCACGCCTAGATGTGGGCGGAATATGCCGAAGTGCGCGACTTCAAAAAGATGTCATCGTCACCCTGAAGAAGGTGCAACTGGCGTACCCAGCAATGAAGGTAGAGAGGAGATGTCTTGGGCCAAGTTCAAGTACCGGATCGCCGAAGTTCACGCCACACCGGTATGAAGCGGCTCTCTAAAGATCGTTTCCGATCTGAAGCGTCTGGACCTTCCGAGTGTTCAAGGGAATCCCGATCTCATCAGTAAGATGAGTGAGTTAGATAAGGATTGGACTGGAAGTTACACTCTTCGAATTAATCCTACTAATCATTTCCGTCTGCAGCTAAGACATCTTTTAGGAACGAAGTTGTCCGGGCAACCTGTGTCTCTTTGTCGAAATCCGGAAGAGTCGAAGCGGTGCGAGTTTTTTCCGCGATTTCACTCGTCGTTAGGTTAGCCATGAGGTCTGATAAAGCTTCGATGAAGGTTGAATCCCATGGGGATTTTCCAGGGAGTCTCCAAATTTTCCCATCATCAAGGTCGTAGGCCATAGGGATTTGATTCGAAATAAAGGGAAGCCCAGCCGCCCTATACTCGCTCAGTTTAGTCGAATACCGAAAGCTTCCGACGGCGTCCACGCTCTGAGGAATCGATCCCACATCCATCGCAGCAAGATAGGAGGGAACTTCATCTCGCGGAATTCGTCCTGGAAGCAGAATGGTGGAACCGAGCTGTTCACCCGCCATCTTTCGCAAAATATCCAGCCCGGAGCCGTCCCCAACGATGAGGACGTAAGCTGGAGTTTTTCTCATTCGAGCTGCTCGGATCAATTCTGCCCCGTAACAGTATTGGTAGCGCTCAGACCAATTCAGGGAACCGATGATCCCAAAGACGATTGCGTCATCTGGTATATGTAATCTCTCCCGGATAGAGCGCCTGGCATCCTGTAGCGCTGCCGGGCCAAGGGTAAAAGGAGCCCACCCCGGAATGGTGATCGCGCGCGGAGCTCCGGAAGAAAGAGCTCGTCCCACGAGATAAGGAGTCCAACCAATGAATCCGCTGCAGTTGGCGTATAGCTCTCGCTCGTACATTGAGAAGAAGGGCCTTCCCCAAGGGAGACGAGCTGTCAGATAGGGGGCTACCGCATCTCCGCTGCTTAGTACGTAGGGAACTCGCCACACCCATCTACCTAGGATGGCTGATAACCCTACTGCCAGCCCGGAACCTTCCACGACGAAGAGATCAAATGATCTGCTTCGGAGAAGTCTGAGCAGACGCGATGCGCAACGCCATCTTTCACGTTTCGAAAAATTGAAGGTTGTTATCTCAAAGGCGCTGACAAGAGTAGTCAAGCGCCGTTCGTCTTCACCGCCTGTTCCCTCGGTCGCGCATGCCAAGACTTGGATCATGATGTCTCCCGATTCCTTATGGTTAGCCATAATTTAGAGAATAGAAGTCAGAATAAGAGACGTTCGCTGTGGAACGCAAAGTGAGCTATTGCGCCATCGTTTCGGCTAAAAGTTCGTCCATCCGTTGTGCAAAGACAGCTACGGAGAATCTTCGACCTCGAGAAAACGCGTTTGCCGCGACCCGTCGCAATTCCTTCGAATCTTGCAGTAGCCGGATGAGCAAAGTAGCCAAAGCGTTTTCGTCTTCTCGGGGTATAAGAAAGCCGTCAATACCGTCTTGTATGATCTCCCGCGGTCCACCCTGATCGCTCGCCACAACGACTCGGCCCATAGCCATAGCCTCGGCGATCGCCATGCCGAAAGGCTCCTCTCCCGTTACAGGATGCGCGATAATGTCAGCACTGGCATGCCAGAGTGGCACCTCTGACGCTGGGCGTTGTCCGGCAAGAATGAGCCTCTCTTTTAAGCCGGAGTCTTTGGCCATTTGTCGAATGTGCTCGGCATAGGCCGGGTCTCTAGGATGTTCGCCCCCGACGATGAAGAAATATGTTCCGGGTAGAGTCTCGCTCACGATGGTCGCAGCTCGGATGAAAATGTGGGCACCTTTCCACTGCTCAAGGCGGGCAACCATGCCGATTATGTGAGATTGAGGAGCAAAACCCAACTGCGCCCGGGCTTGCGCACAGGCGATCGGAGCGGGAAAACTCACCCCCGGGTAGCAGATCGAAGTTAGCCGCCTTGGAGGAACACGATCCTGAGCGGCCTTCGAGGCCGCCGAGCAACAGAGTACCCGGTCAGCGGGAATTTTCGCAGTTATCCGATCTATCTTGTTGCCCCCTGAGAGACCATGTTGAAACCAAATTTTTTTCACACCGGAAAGCGCAGCCGCTACTCCGACGTACAGATGAGCCTTTGGCATCCACGAGATCACCGCATCCGGCTTCTCACGAATTATCCATCTTCGAAGCCAAGCGATCGTCGAGAGGTAATTGAGGGGGTCGGTGAGACGGGTCGTTCGAACCACAAACGTCTTATATCCCCAACCTTGGACCTGCTCGACAAGCGGCCCGTCTTGCAGGAACACACAGAAGAATTCGTAGCGTGCGCTGCCGTGCTGCAGCAGGTGAAGTAGAAGTGCTTCTGCCCCCCCTTGTTGATAGGCGAGAGGCATAACGATACCAATTCGACTTCTTTCCTTTTGCATCATGTCCGACGTCCACCTTTATTACTCTTCGGTTGAAGTGGGCGAGAGTGCCTCTACTATAGCAATTGATATGACCGGCACAACGCCCTCTTTTTGTTTGCGGGCTTCAACGCCGAACCTCTCTCTTAGCCATATAGTAGCGGTAACATTTTTTGCAGCTCATAGTTCCGCGATATATTTGCGGGGGCAATGGAGCTCTTTATGACTTTTTTGCCGAATGAAGAGATACCCATCGGACTCTTGGCTTAAACGGCCTGATAACCGCAATTGCCTACAAAATAAGCCGCGTGGGGTTGTTCGATTATTGAATGCTTTTCACCCGCAGACGAACTAAACCTGCAGGAGCGGCTTGGACTTCCAAGTGGAGAAAACACGCCTTTGCACCAAATCTCTGATGCGAAAGCTTGGCTTTTCAACCAGCAGATACGACAGCTCCGCGGCAGCTACGATAAACAACATGTTTAGAGGAAACTGTCTTGTATATGGGCCGGTGAAGAGTTGCTGATAGAGGTAGATGCTGTAAGAGATCATGCCAAAGTGTTTCATCGGCCGCAGATTGAGAAATTTGCCCAGCAGGGACTCGTGACGGAAGACAACATAAAGCAGAATCGTTGCAATTGCTAAGTTTTCAAGTGTAAATCCGATTGGAAGCAAATACATACCGCGAAAGCGTTGTTTTGCCCATGTGTCTACTGTGAGGAGAAAAGCGATTGAGAGGGTTGGAGCTATGGGGGCAAGTGCTAATTTCGTAATCTTTTGCCAGAGTTTTAAATCGATGATCAGCGCTAGCAGACACCCAGTCATGATGGTGTCTAAATGGGTGTGAAGCATCATGTCAATGTGGTCTCTCGTGGAAGGCCAAGCGTAGTAGGTTATGACTCTACTTAGAGGCGAAAGAAGAATTACTCCGGAGGCAATTGTCAAGCTAGTGCGGCGGCTGAACGATGCCATGCAGAGCGGCCAGACGAGATAAAACTGCTCCTCCAGCGAGAGTGACCAACAATGGCCAAGAATCCAGGTATTGGGAACACGAATGTAATTCCAGGTGTAAGTGGCCGCAATGAGCATTGTTGTCGTACTTATATGCACTTTGTGCACCGCGGCCAAAGTAGCGGCAACGAGAAGGAATGCGTAAAAAGGCGGAAAGATGCGAAAGGTACGTCGCAGGTAGAACCGCTTGAGGTTAATCTTCTCATCGCGGTGCAGCTCTTTCAGTAGTAGATGGGTAATTAGAAATCCGCTGATTACGAAGAATACGGCTACACCCTGACCACCGTCACGAAAGGCGGAATTGAATGGAACCTTATCGAGCAGAGCGGATTGCGTGTGTCCGAGGATAACCGCTAGGACTGATAGTGCTCGCAGACCGTCGAGCGAGGGTAATGAACGACTCTTTTCTAGGGGGTTCTCCACGCTATCTCTCCAATTCTTGAGTTACAGGTAAGTATGGGGATGTTATTAGTTGTCTGCAATGGTTTATTTGTCAGATTTCTTTAGTTGGACGCAGATAGTTCCGTAACAAGGGTGAGAAGCGACTGCAATGGCAAATTCGTAAGCTACCTCCGAGTGATCATAGCGCGTCGGGTGTGAGCGGGTTGGGCTTGAGGCTCAAAGAGAAGCGGTCATGCGCACCTGAATGGCGGGCATTGGAAAATTGTCGCGGACAGCACACTAGAATTGGAAATACAAAAAAGCTGTCTGATTTCTAGCGTTCAGCAAAGCTATGAAGAAAAGCACTGCAATCGTCAAGCTCCACCGCAGACTAGGCTTCCAAGAAAGGCGCAGGATTCCTACGTCCTCTTTAGCGTCTGTTTCCTGGCCAAGTATTTGCTGCGTATTCGGCATCGCCCAAACAATTAGTAATCCCGTAAGAGTTAGCAGGCCCTCGCCGCGGTAGAGCGAAAGTGGGTGCAAGGCAAGTCTGCGAAAACCTATCATGCTGCCGAGGAACGCAAAGGCATCAGCCGTGCTTTCGGCACGGAAGAAGACTTGTCCGATGAGCACACAGAACCACGTGAGCAGGACAGAAGCTGCCACCACGATTGTAGGCGGCTTTGAATCTTTCAAGGCCTTTTTGCGGAAGATCCTCCAGCCGTGGTTTACGGAAAGGAAAAAACCGTGAATGAGCCCGAAGATCATGAACTGTGTTCCAGCACCATGCCAGATCCCCACCAACAACATAGTTATCATGGTCGGCCAGACGATCATGGTCGAAAACCCATCGATTGTGCGGGCGGCCTTGGCTGAAACTTTCTTTCCTTTTTTCAACCGAGCTCGATTGACTGACATAGAGATCGGGTTGTAGAGGTAAAGTGTAAGATAGCGTGTCAGGGTCATATGCCAGCGTTGCCAAAAATCAATGATATTGCGGGCCTTGTACGGTGAGTTGAAGTTCATGGGAAAGCGGATGGAAAAGATCCTCGCAAGGCCGATCGCCATGTCGGAGTACCCTGAAAAATCGAAATAAAGCTGAAGCGAATAGCTAAAGAGGCCAAGCCACGCATCGGCAAACCCAAGATGCGTTTCTGGAATGAACGCTGGATTCGCGAAGTTTGCAAAGCGGTCCGCCAGAATGCATTTCTTAGCCATTCCGAGGACGAACCAACTCATGCCCACCAGCATGTCGTCGGTCCGCAAACGTCCGTAATTCTTATTCAGGAACTGCGGCATCATCTCGCGATGGTGGAGGATTGGACCGGCGATCAGATGTGGGAAAAACGTAACGAAGAGGGCGTATTCGACAAAGCTCTGCGGTTCGGCCTCGCCCTGTGCCAAGTCAATCAGATAGGCGATCTGTGTAAAGGTGAAGAACGAGATCCCAAGCGGAAGCAAGATATTGTCCCATCGATGATGCAGGTGGATCACGCCACCAAGGAACTGGAGCAGATGGAAGAGATACTTGTAGTAGATTAACGCGCCCAGATCGATGCATATGCCGGCCGTAAGCCAAAACTTCCGTTTGCCCGCCGTTGAAGCTGCTATCAATCTTGAAATCGCAAAATTGATGAGACCCGACCCAATCAGGACAAAGGCAAAGTGCCAGTTCCACCAGGAGTAGAAGACGACCGAGACAAAGGCAAGCCACGCAAGAACAGCGCGACGTCCCAGGCGAGAGAGCACCGCGAAGCCGAGCAGCGACAGCGGTAAAAAAGCAAAGAGGAAGATACCGGAGTTGAATAGCATGATTTCTGAACCGTGATCCAGTCGTGACACGAATACTTGGGCGTTGTTCAGCTACATTTATGGAATATCTGTTGGGCGGTCCCAGCGGGACGCCTATGGAACCTTGGAAGATGTGGCGACATCGCCGTCGGCTGCGTTGAGGATCTGCTTTGCCACCATCTCCGAATACCGCGCTGCGCCCTCTCCGGTCAGGTGGTAATAGTCATCTGCGAACAAGTCGAGCGAGTATGCTGCTAAGCCGTCATCGGTGGTGTGAGCCAAGGCCGTCGACCATTGCGGAAACAGATCGATACATGGGGATGTCGGGGACACATTTAGAATCAGGTGGTCAGCGCGTGCTGCAAATCGGGTCCGAAGAGAGTCGATGTAGGCTTTGTCGGGAAGAAAGCGGCTTGCGCGAGTCGCGACGCAAGATGTCAACGGCCCTGTTGGGACTGTGAAGTGGGTTCCCTCGTCTTCTGAAAGAGGCCGCAGACCATGATGGTGAAGCACGGATTCCGCGAGGGCCAACGATCCTCCCAGGTACACGTAATTGATCACAGCGAGAATGCGATCGGGATCCTGAAACATCGCGCGCAGCACTGGACGCCATTCCCCAAGACGACTTCCCAGGATCAAACCATCCCAGGCTAAGCCGCCCTGGCTTAGTTGAGGAGGGACGAAGTTGCCCGGGGCGAAGGACAGCACCAGGTAGCGGGGGTGCGGGACCGTTGCGAGGAAGCGGTCCAACGGATCCATACCTAACACCGAGACCGTGGGAAACGTAACGCTTACATTGCAGGTCGTGAGGTGTGTTTCCTGCGTAATCGCAACGGGGTCCAAGCCGACCTGAGCGGTTGAGTCTCCGTAGATGACCACATCGCATCGCCGATGGCCGGTCATGAATGGACTGGTCAGCCGCTGCATATTGGTCTTGTCGCAATATTTCCGAAAGAAAGCCGTTGAGACGATCGGGAAGGCAGCAAGAATCGCGAGAAGAGGAAGACCGACTATCAGCCCCAGAAGAGCCGCGGAACTGCGGCTGCTTCCTGTTCCTGTTGTGATCCCATGGTCTTCCATCAATGCGTGTGAATCCAAGGTTGGCATCCTTCCGAAATGACTGGATCAGAGGAAAGAACTTGAGTGCGGTGAGACTGAATGTGTCTGAGTTGATGGCCTCTATCAAGACCGACCATGCAGTAATCGTTTCGGCGAGTCATTACTTTTGTTCCAGCTTGGTCTGGATCATCTGCACGAGGTGACCGACATTGTAAAGAGATTCGGTCTCGGCTGTGCGGAACCTAATACCCAATTTCACCTCAATGGCAATGAGGAGATTGACGTGGTTGAACGAATCCCATCCATCGATGTCGGCGGCCGTAGTCTCCCGTGTCAGCACGATGGAGTCATCGTCAAACTGGTCGTGGAATATCTCAGTAAGTTGCGAGTAAATCTGCTCGGTGGTCAAATGCGCCCTCTACAATCTGGATGTGGGTTGGTTTTTCTTCATAGGAGCTGAGATCGAGAGCCCACTCGGAGCTGCCGTCTTCACTCTGCCTCACGCTGCTAAAGCCCAGCTTGGCATAGTGATCCTTGACCATGCCGTTCTTTGATGTGGGTAGATAACGTCCGATCAGCTGCTGTATTCCAAGCTTCCTGGCGTGCTCTACGATCAAATTCAGAGTAGCCTCCTCCGCCTGTCTGCCGAGAACACGACAGCTCATCAGCCACGTGTCAATTTCGAGAGCGCCGCCGGCGGCCGGCTTTGCAATGACCACCGCGATCGTCCCATTGTCGCCAAAGCGATCGAGCAGCCGCAGTTGCAGTGATAGGTGATCGGGACGGTTCATCAGCGCAACTACGTCTTCTTCGGTATAGCGCCGTGTAGTCAGGTTGAACTGGTTGCTCTTATTGATGAGCTGCGCGATGCGGCTCTGCCCAATTGGTTCAAAAGGCAGCCATACCATCTGCATTTGAAGACTTCGAAGATAACTCCCCATGTCGGTAACGGAATCTTTCAAGCGCTCTCGCTCGGTGTTTGCCTGATACTGCTGCGTGCGCATACGGTCGTCCTCGGTCAGGGTAAGACCTTCAAAGTAGCCTGCTGCGGCAATAGCATTGATGTAGAACGCCGGGTCGTCCGACAGCTCAGGCACAGCTACCATGGGCAACTCCTGCCGGATCAGATTGCGTTCAAATGGGTTGTCATCGGCAAAGACCAGCGCGTCGATTCCGATGTTCAGCGTTTTCGCGATGTGCCGCAGATTGCCGACCTTGTCCTGCCAGTTGGCCACAAAACAAGCGATGTCGTTCAGCCGGAGTATCATGTCCGGGTGCTTCTCGAAAGGCGCTTTGGCGTTGGCCTCGTCGTTCTTTGAGCACACGGCGAGGATGATGCCGCGGCGGGCGAGCTGCGCAGCATACCTCTGAAAGGCGACAAAAGCCTCGCCGGCAGCATTTCCCTGGCCCAGCTGGATTCCTTCCAGACCATCATCGCCGATGACGCCTCCCCAAGTAGTATTGTCGAGATCCAGCACTAGACACTTGAACGATAGGCCGCGAAGAGCAGCGAGCAGGCGCCCTACGTGGTCGGCCCAGACCGGCGCGGCGGTCGGATGAATCTCCTGCTTCGTGCGATACCACAGCGCCGGATCGTAGAGCTTGTCTAGCCCATACTGCTGCGCGAGCTGATCCACTGCAAGCAGATGTATGCCGGCTTCACAGGAGGCGACGCGGAGCTGGTGATTGAGCTCCATAATGACCGTCGCCGGAGAATTTTCAAGGTGGTGCTCGTTGGAACCGATCAAAGCGGGGAAGACAGGCAGGATAGTCTGCTGGATCACGACAGCGCCGAGCTGATTCTTTGCAAGCTCCCAGCATGAGCGGATGCGATCTATGGCCGCTTCAGCCGAGGGATGATCACCAGCAGTCAGGTGGTGAGCGTCCAAGGCCAGCAGCACGACATCGGGCTTGAATTCGTAGAGCTCGGAGCCGGAGTCTGCAAGCTCTTGGAGATACGAACCGTAGTGGCCTTCAAAGATGTCAACGAAGAAGCCACGGCGCAACGCAGCGATGCGGATGCCTGGGACAAGATGCGTCAGCGTGGAGGAACCGATCAGCGCCAGCCGCACCGGTTTGGTACGGTTCAGATGGGGAACAATCTCTTCCCCAAAGCTCAGAAGAGTCCGTTCCAGCTTAACGGTCTGAATGAAATCGATACAAGCATTTGCGAGAGCGACAAGACGCGGCGCTGCCGACGCAGCATCAAGATTGCGGGCGATCTTAAACTCAGCGTTCCATTCCGGGACCATCGGAAGCCAAAATAGATTCATCACTTCTCCTGCGAGGAAACAGTCGAATACACACATTCGTATCAGTCGAGCGGTGTGCGCGTCACAAACAGGCTGACTGAGAATGATCAGTCCTTCGTGCTCACAAGTTTCAGCTTTGACCTTATTATATGGCAAAGCTGAAGCACGCAAGCAAAGAGAACGTGAGCCGATCCAAATTTCAGGCTATTCGATGAGCTTTGGGCTTCATTGCTTCTACGTGTGCCTTCCCGAACTTCAGACAAGGCATTTCGACGAATTTGTAGCTCAGGGATGCCAGACCTATAGTGATCGCTAGATCAGGGATGAGCAGCCTGTGCAGTCCGACATCTCTTCCTTCCCCTATGGGAATCTTCAGAAGGTGACGTGCTACCGCGAGGACCACCTCGTGATATAAGTACATGCCGTAACTAATTCGACCCACAAAGCTAACTGCCGCAAGCGAGAGGATGCGACTGACAAAGCCTGTTTCATTCCAGGCGACATATCCGACGGTAAGGAATGATCCAAATGCGACGATCGAATATCCGAAGATGTTGAATGGGAGTGCTGGTCCCGACTTTTGAAAAGATGGGATGAACTCCATGGCAATCAATAGGGATGTCCACGTTCCGAGTGCAAACACACCGCCAAACACAGCCATTAGTCTCTTGCCAATCCCAGTAGCATCCATGACCGCCAGTACAGCACCGAAGAGCAGGCCGTCGAGCCGGAATGGCGTCAGATAGTTGATTGCATCTGGAGATAGATGTGCCGATATTGCACCCCAGCGCAACAGGGGTTCGACGCAGAGTAGACCAACGGACGCCAGCATCAAAGCGCGTACGCTCAACATGCGCGAGAGGAAGGGCCAAACAATATAGAACTGTTCCTCAATCGCGAGCGACCAGAGTGGCAAGAGCAGGGCAATCGAGTGGTGTGAGACAGCTACAAAGTTACCTAGGAAGATGAGATATCCAATGAAACCAATGAGGGATTGGTGGTGACCTAGCAAAAGAACTATCACGAAAAGAATGGCTAACGGCGGAAGAATTCGGACTGCCCGCTTGATATAGAAGGTCCGCCAGTAGTGCGGTCTCCCCACACTGCGAACTAGAATTGTGGTAATAAGGAAGCCGGAGAGAACGAAGAATAAATCAACGCCAATCCATCCAAACTTAGTTATAAACGCATGGTGATAGACAATCACAAGCAGCACGGCAACTGCTCGAATACCATCCAGCCGCGCGAGTCTTGTTCCAGGTTTTGAGGAGTCAGCAATGCGTATACTGCGTACTCCACCGGTATCAACGGGGCTTGAGCGAACGGAGTTTGCTGATTTGTTCATAGAAGTGGTTGGTTCTGGGTAAGTAATCACACCTGATATGGTCGTAGGATTGAAGATAACAAAAAGCAGAGCCTCAATGATCTTGATTCTGACTCCGCTGCGAAACCGCTGGGCACCATCCGTTCTTGTGAACCTTGTGAAGGTCTAGAGTGTGGTGGGTTCCGAGGGAAGCGCCTCCCTAGTGAAGAGCGCCTTGATTTCCACCCAGGTGATCAGCAAACTTGGGGGTCTGACTCTTAGGCGGAGCGGGAAGTTTACCAGGATAAAAATAAGCCGGATGGCAGTGGCTATGGTGAGAGCCCACGCAGCGCCCTCCACTCCCCACTTTGGGATCATCAAGAGGAGAAGCGGGATGGCCGAAAGGACTCCGCAACCTTGCAGGAGAGTTGTGGTTCCTGGGTAACCTGCTGCAAGAAATGCCTGGGATAGAACCGCCGTGATCCCGTCCAGGATCGTTTCGATAATGAGGATATGAAAGATAGGCGCGGAGTAGTCGAACTTACTTCCATAGAACAGACGAAGGAGAAGGCCACCCACCAGAAAGAGGGGGATGCCGGCTGCTAACAAGGCAAATAGGGTCATGCGTCCGGCCCTGCCGGCCATGGCTACAATCTTGATTTCTGAAAGACCGACTGCCTTCGACATGTTGACGGGAACGACCGCGTTGGGAATGAAATTCAACACGCCAGCAGCACTCTGAGCCACGATGTAGAGGCCCATCGATTCGGGTGGAAGCATGCCGACCACCAGAATCCGGTCGACTTGATTGCCTATGACCCCGAGTAGATCGGCCCCCCATGCGCGAACACCAAAGCGCAGGATGGTGATGGCTGCGGCATAGGATTCACGGTAGCGAGGGTGGAAGTATTTGTGAACCCAGTAGAGATTCCAGAGCATGACCGGGGCACCCGCCAGAAGGTATGCAATGGCGGCATGACCGATGGTAAGAGTACCGGTGAGCTTTTCGGCGACAAGCGCCACGACGATTGAGATGGGTGACAGGAGACGGAAGAGATTGTAGTAGCCGAAGGAGCCGGCGGATTGAACCTGGACGAACAGAGTAGTTCCCCACAGTGCGAGAGGCGCTACAAGAACCGCGATCAGTGCCATGTGAATGATGTGGGGAGAGTAGGTGTGGAGCGAGTGGGGAATGATGACGAAGCCGACCAGGATCGCCACGCAACCCAGCAGGAGACTCAGGATGGAGGCTGCAGCAGAGAGCGCGCTCGCCAGTTCGGGTCGGTGCCGGATACTGTAAACTGTGGCGACGGGGACCCCCAAGGTAAGAGCAAAGGCCAGGAACTGCGGCCACATCGTGACCGCGGTGAGTTCACCTCTTCCTGCGGGACCTAGAGCGCGAGCCACAATGATCCCGGCAAGGACGTTCGCTCCTTGAATTCCAATATTGGAAAGGGCCGTGAGGATGACCGCGAGTTTGCCTGTTTTCGCCTGAAACATGCGCTGGAGCGAACTTCTCATCAATCTCCTCGGCATACTAGGCCATGTCTCAATTGGATTCTCTAATTCTAGCAGCGCCCAAGGTGCATCAAATGAATTGAAGAAGCTCAAGAGCCGGCGATGGATGCGGCCAATATGTTGGTCATCGATAAGTGTGCAGAGACTAAGGCGTCGAATGGTTTGAATCTGGGAAAATGCACTAATGCATGAGGTGACGCACGGTGCTGAGCGGTAACACCACAGGCAAGAGCTTTTCATGGAAAGCCCCGAAACCCCCTCCCGCGTTGTTGCGCTCCTGCCATGATGCGGGACTGGCCGCTGAAGGAAACGGCTCACTGTCCGCATCCTTGGTGGTGTGGGAGGCGTCGGCAAGTTTCTTAGGCACGATGACGCCGGTGCAAGCAGCAGATGTCAAGGATCGGCTTTGCCAGGGATCTAGCCTGCTGCTTACATTGGGTGAGCTCGCCGGGTTGACGCCGCTTCTTTTGGGCGATGTCCTGCCGACCACGGGTTGGGGAACACAGCTTCGATACCTTTCTTACCTTCCTGCGGAGCCGCTGGTGGTTGGCTCCGCGGATGTAACGATCTATGCCGCACGCAGTTTGGAGGGTATGACTGTGCCTTATGCCTTCGACATTCGTCCGTCTCCGGCGATTGAGCTGGGACAGTCGAAGTATGAGCGTTATGCGTTTGTGCATCCTCTGCTCAAGACTCCGGTCGCGGCCCGCAGCTGGACATGGACTCGTTCTCTGTTGAATCGTGATTGGCGGATGCGGGTGAGGGGCAACGACATTGCGCAGCTGCCTCTATTGGTGACGGGCAGGTACGGTGCTGGTCGAATCGCCGTGGTGGCGACCTCGCTGGCGGGAATTGAGGCGACGAGTCAAGCAGGGGTGTTCTGGGCTAGCCTACTGAAGTGGCTGGTCGCTGAAGATGCGAAGGCGCCGAACACCGCTTCCGCCATCAGCATGAAGACTTCGATCAGGGGCGGCAAGGCACAAGTTCATCTTTCGAACGCAAGCTCAAGGCCTGCAGCTGTTGAAGTTGCGGCGCGCGTGACAACGGCGACTGGTGCCCTGCTGCCGTATGGGCAAAGCGAACTGCTGCAAACTAAGATGGTGCGACCTCAGCAAACTGCCTTGGTGGAGTTTGACCTCGGCGCGCACACGCTTCTGAGCGCAGGTCCTGTCCCCGATGCGGAGCCGCTGCGCCTGAGGATCGGAGCGGTATCGCCTGATGGCAAGACTTTATTGGGGGAGCAGACCGTTTTGTCTGACAACCGAAGGCCGCTTCGCCTTGTCCTGCGAACCGATAATATTGAGCGCTTGCAGTACCCTTACCACGCTCCGGGGCGGCATGCCTTTGCCGCGTTTCAGAACCGGATGGGTTTCTTTGTCGGAGGGTATGCTTATCTTCCGGGCCAGCTGATTACCGGCGAGGTCTATGTTCACAACGGTTCGATCAACGTGGCTCCGCGTGCCGACATTCGCGATTTGACGAATCCTGGGAACGTGTCGGTGATGACGTTGAACGATGAGTCTGTGGTGATGCGAAAAGTACCATCCGACAACATTGAAGGGTATGGGATGTGGACCGGCGCGACCGAAAGGGAAAACGTATTGGAATTTTCGCTGCCACTGGCGACGATCATCTCGGAGATACGAATTGTCGGCAATCCTGATACATATTATGGCTGGCAGGAACACAACCCCGGTGCCGTTGCCGTTGAGGTGGATGGGCATGAGGTCGCCCGGCTCGGAGATATTGATGACGCGTTTGTGAGTGGCGTGGGGACAGTCCGAGTACCGTTCGCTCCTACGCTGGGGAAGGTCGTAACGGTGCGGTTCCCTTGGGTGGCGACGACGACGCGGAATCAACGACCGAGACAGGCCCCATGGTTAGGTGAAATTGTTGTTCTGGGCTGGACCGCGGAAGCCCCAGCCAGCCACAGCGGCTCGGTTAAGATTACTCTGTTCGATGCGTTGTGCGGAACGAGAACTGAGGTGGCCACGCTTCCCGCGCAAGTGTCTCCCAACACAGTCGAGAGGATCTCATTTCAGGCCCGCCTACCCGATACCAAGCGGACCTCATTCTACCGACTTGAGGCGGTATTCGGGCATGCGTCTGCGCATGTGCCCGTTCTCATGATATCTCCTTCAAGCATGCTGCTACCTCTCGACGATTTACGACCGCCCAAAGCAGCGAACACGGGCATGATCGTGAGTCGAGGATTTAGAGAGTTCTCGCATGTTGGAACTGGCGTTGGCGAAACCATCATGTCGTGGTCACAGCCGGATGACCTGATTTGGAGCTACAGTCGGAATTTCAAAAGCATACCAGCAAACTCGACGACAGAAGCCAATCGGCTCTACGTCACGGAAAGCGATCTCCGCCACTACATCACACCTTGGCGTGCGTTCCCGAATGGAGAGCTATTTCTCCCCGAAGCCGCGCAATTGCTGGTTGAGAACATGAAGAAATCGGTGAAGTGGAATTATTCCGAAAAGGTGGTGATTTTCTTCGCGGATGCTTGGGACACGGGTCCAAACCTGAGCGCAATGCATGGCTGGCAGGACTTCGTCGAGTTCGATCTGTCGTTGAAGGCAGCGGGTGGAACGGGACTAACTTGCCGAACTCGAAAAGAGATTGCCGACGAGATCCATACGAAGCACGAAAACGAGTGGCAGGTTTGGCAGCTTCAACGCTATATGTTGAGTGTGAGAGCGCTTCGCAATGCGTTCGCTGCTGAGAATAAGACGCTTGTCCTTTCGGCGCAGGGTGTTCCGATGGTTGCAGGAGATTCTGGTGTAGAACTGGCGCGCACGTACCAGGGGCTGGCGGACGACTCGACCTGGAGCATGGTGGAGAACAGTCCAGTCCTGACGATGGGTCGCCAGTTTGCTTTACTGGCCTTCAACCCTGTCTGGCGTATGACCACGCTGATTGCCTGGAGCTTCAACTCGTCGGTGTTGAATAATTGGCAATGGCACTCGCCGGCTGGGACGCTCGAACCTTCCCGCCGACAAATGTATCATCGCGCGTGGCGTGCGACGGTGTGGCTGGATGGGCGATACAGCTCGGTGTACACCTATGGCTATTCGGCGAACGTTGGCCTTTCCTATTCGATGACCGAGCATGATTACCAGGAGTGGTGGTATTTACAGGAGCGCCACAGCCTGATCTCGCCGGAGGAACCATTGGGTGCGGGGCTCCTCATAAGTTCTCAAAAAGCGGCCGACCCGCGACACCTCCGCTTCAACTGTGGCGATCCCTTGATCCTGGATGAGGCGCTGCTGGTCACGAAGGCCTTCCGGCTGCTGCATGAAGCAGGGATCAGCCTGCCATTCGCGGCGAACATCCGTGCGCTGGAACATTGGAGTGGAAATGCACCGCTGATCGTGCTTAACTTGCAGGACTTCAGCGAAGACGAGGTGTTAACTTTGGCGGCGTGCCACTCGCGCGGGAGCCTGCTGCTGGCCTTCGCGGAAATGTCGACGCTGTCTGCATCTATGAGGCGGTTGTTTTCGCAGACAGGAACTCTACTCATTGAGAGGGAGGCGGTTTCCCTGACACGGGCTGAGATTCAAAGCATGGCAGACAAGCTCATCCGCGCTCTACGAATTCCGATCAGTTTCCCGAGCGGCACTGCGGGATACGCGTTTCGATCGCAGAATATCGTCTACATTGTGGTCGAAGACTGGTTGGAGAGTGAACGTGAAATTGACATTCGATTCACTAAATCGAGAGATATGAATGCTGCCTCGGCATGCGATGTGAACGACGGTGCCCCTCTGAAGGTAGAGAGCATCGGCCCACAATGGTCGATCCGGGTTCCGCTCCGATCAGCAGACGGTGTCCTAATCGCACTTGTAGAGAGGGCCTCTTGAATCGACGCGGTTTCCTGAAGACCTCCAGTTTCGCTGCTGGAATCCTCTGGAGTGGACTGGGGGCACTCTCGGCTGAGGATTTCGCTCACCTAGCGATCCGAAGGCGAAGTTGCGTGGTGTGCATCGATTCTCGACTGGAAGCAGGGACCCGCGCCAGAATTGATCGGCTTTTAACCATAAACCAGAGACAGCCGCTATTGACAGCGTTCTTGGAAGGCTCTCCTCTGATGTCTCAATCGACTTCAGATGCACTCGCGGGAGATCCGTTGCAATTGGCGTTGAACCACCTGATCGTGGTTGGACTGGCGGACGATGCTCTGGTGCAAACGGTGTGGCAGCGGGAAGCCTCGATCAAGGGCTCTTCAATCTACGCGTTCGGCTTTGGTAACCTGCAGGGCTCTATCGGCTACATTGAAAGCGACCGCAATCCTTTGCTCCATGTACCCTCGATCCCTACTATTCCTTACGAGAGCGAACTTGTAACCATCACGGGGACGGATGAGATGGGCCTGGAACTGGGAGTCCGCGCTTTTTTGGAGAAGAACCTTACTAACGGGATCATCGCGGCTACGGGCTGGAAGCGCGGTACGGCCACGCTTCTGGACCGCGATCCTCTTCCCGCTGCATTCGTCCTGCCGGAGGGATTGCCAACCACGCTGTCTGATCTACGGCTGGTGGGGGTCACGCAGGCATCGGAGGACGAGTATCGCGGCGTCCTCGCGGATACAGGGGTAAGTCCAGAGTCAATATGGCGCGGCAAATACTACGCTGACGGTGTCTGGGATGGTGCAGGGATCAAGGCCAGCTTTTTCGATTATGCGGCGGGGCTGCACCGTCGCGCTTACGGAAACACAGTCTGGTACGCCACCTTTGAAAGCTCGCAAGCCGCCTCTTCGGCCGCGGGCAAGATCGCGGCGGCGGCCAAGCTCACGGCGCGTGGCGCCGGTTGGTCGGGCAATCTGCCACCGTTTGCCTGGGCGGATCCCATATCGGGTGATGTTGCGATACCGGGCTCCCTCGAACTCGCATGTACTGGATCGACGGTCGTGATGACGTCCCGGCTGGTGATTCCAAATATCCCGTAGGTCGCCTGGCAGTTTAAATTGGAGCTGAGTTTCCGATGTGCCGGAGGGCTAAGAGGCTCGCACGGACGCCTCTCAGGCCATCCTGTTAGACTGGCGCCAATGGCTAATTCCCCTTCATTCCAGGATCAACGTGTGCGATTGCTCCGCGAAGCCTTGCTCGGCAAAACCGGGAACATTCCGGTGGGCTCAATCGGGAAAGTCACCGAGGTTCAGGCTGAGGGGAAACTAAGAGTCTATTTTGACAATGATCTTGGGCACGTCTCGGGATTGCCATCCTCAAAGGGTGAGCCGGCTTGATCTGGGACGTGCGTGGGAGCGGAGAGGCTATCGAACCACGAGCGTTGCCTTCTGTCCGGCGGAACACACGAAACCTGTCGCTGGACGGTCTCCGCGGCGTGGCCGTGTTGCTTGTTCTTCTATATCACCATGCGCTGCTGAACTTGGGCTGGTTAGGCGTTGATCTCTTTTTCGTGCTTTCGGGATTTCTGATTACGGGCATTCTTCGCCACACAACAACGGACAGGTCGTACTGGACCGAGTTCTGGGTCAAACGTGTGACGAGGATTCTGCCACCATTCCTGGTACTGCTTTGCGCAGCGACGGCGTTTGGAGATGTACCGGCAAAGTTGTTTCCTTTATACCTTGTGACTCTGGGCGACCTTGTTGCGGTGATGCATCCTAGTGTTGAGACGACACGGCCTCTTTGGTCTCTGGCTGTTGAAGAACACTTCTATCTGCTATGGCCTATCGCCGTACGCTATCTGAACCGCCGACGTCTTATGCAAATGCTGGGGGTGATGCTGGTGGTGGAGCCGGTGCTTCGCTTTTGTACGTCGTACTTTGGTCATACGGGGTGGGAGTTTGTTTATTTTCTTACGCCATTCCGACTCGATGGCATCATGATGGGGAGTTTGCTGGCCCTGCTGCTGGAGAGGCAGCAAGCAGAACAAACGCTGCAGCGTGTCAGCCTCCTGCTTTGCGCGGTAACGGTGGCGTTCTACGTGGCGCTTCGCATCTTATTCAGTACCGGCTTTACACGAGGCGGCAACTCACCGCTTTACAACGCGCTCTCCTACTGGGTGGTTGCGTTGGCGGCGTTCTGGCTGATTTCGTACCTTCTGCTGCGTCCGCACGGCGTGGGGGCACGCGTCTTTTCGTCGCGACCACTTGTCTGGGTTGGGCAGATCAGCTACGGTGTCTATTTATACCAAGTTTTTCTTAGGGATCGCATCATGGACATTACCCACCTTCCTATGAGGCGGGCAATTCTGGTGACGGCGCCGGTGACACTGTTGATCTCTTGGCTCTCATTCCGTTATATGGAAGAGCCGCTGATCCTTTGGGGCAAGCGTAAGGCGCGTCGGTATAGCATAGGTGGCGGAAATGCGGAATTAGCAAGCCCCACGTCCGCACCCTGATCTTTTGATAACGGTGATACCTAGTTTGCTTTCTCATTAGAACTGCTGCCGCTTATTCTCTCTACTTCTCTCGCCTGTTAACGATCTTAATATAGTTCCCGAACAGGCCAGACGATGCTGCGTGCCCAAGCTTGCGAATGGTTCCCATCCGTCAGACGCAGGCCGATATAGGTGCTGAGGCATCAGGAATGAGGCAGGTTGTCGGGCTAACGCCCTCTTATATTGGCAAAGGTATATCCACCCGCCAAGACAAGAGCTTTTACCGCTTGAATCGCCCCTTTTGCGCCTCTTCGCCGCGCGTTGGCAATCACCTCCCTGGGAGGTGCAAGCAAGAAGTAAGCCAGCGCCTTTGGGAGGCTATGATCGTATTTCCAGTGTGCTTTCCCTGCGGCATAAAGGCGAGAGGCATCTACAACTTTGGCATATTCTCCACGATTGATGGTCGAAGGATAGTGATCCACGGTAAGAGTGGGTTGAAAATCAATACGATAACCGAGCGAGACAGCATGACGTGCCATGTCAATCTCTTCGCATCCGTAGCGCAAATGTTCATCAAAGCGAGCTTGCTTGAATAAGGAGGAGGGGAATACTGTCGCATTGATAACGACACATCGGTGCTGGCCTGGAGTTGGCGTCACACGTTGAAATCCCCAGAAATCGGCATTTCCGGGGAATATGTGGTGGACTTGATCTCCTACATGTTTCCACTCGGTGCCAGAGATGATTTCATCTTTGCGTCCTGCTTCTGTGCACACAAACGACATCGCTTTTTGAAAGAAGTCTGGTGGCAGTAAAACGTCATCATCGATGAAGGCTATCCAAGGAGTTGTGGCAGTGTCGATGCATGTATTGCGGTTCGCAGCCAGTCCTCTTTTGGGCCCTTTCAGATAACGAGCTCCGGCAAACTCTTCCACGAGCTGCTGAACTGTTCTTCCCTCATCCCCATCATCACTTACGATGACCTGCGCTGGAAGAACCTCGCCACCGAAAGCGGCCTGCAGACAAAGACGTAAGTCATCGGGTCTATGTCGTGTGCAGATACAAAGTGAGATCGGAACGGTCTTTTTATTTTGATCAGTCAAAACTCTAGCTCCGCAAGCAACTTCAGCGATAAGGTTGGTGAGCTTGTTCAGGGTGCGCTGCATCCGGATGCAACTAGTCTCACTTCTCTGGAAACTTTATATAACAACCTGCAATCTGACAGGCTCTCAGGTGCTAGCACTGTTTCTTTGCAAGTGCAGCGGAACGACACTCTACCTAACCACGGTTACCGAATACCTCCGAGGAGGACTATAAAAGCAGACTACAAAAATCAGTGGCCTGAGCTCCTTCCGAGTAACTTGCTGAGGGTGCTCGAGCCACGGGACGCTGAGCTCCTTCTTCTAGAGCTCCCACGTGCGCCCTGTTTGGTTGCCGTACCTTTGAGTGCCCTTTGCTGATGGCTCAAGAGACCTGAGAAGAGAGGCGAGTTCGTTGTCGAGGAAGTACCAGACCAGGGAGAGTGAGGTAACGAGGTGGAATGCGAAGATCGTCCGAGGTTGAAGGCACTCGTCGGTCCAGAGAGTCTGATCGGTGCGCGACTTGTGGTGTGGCCGCGACTGATGCCGGAGCTTGACGCAGCAAAGCCTGTTCCTTCGTTGAGCAGGCGGGTCTGGAGACTGGGTGACGCCAGAAGCATGGAGATGGAGGCTCTGGACGGCAAGCTTCCAGAGGGCAACTGGATGCCGGATCGGATGGGCCTTCTCGTTGAGCTAGTGCCAGCCGGTGTATTCGAGGTTGCAGACAGGCTTGCCGAAACGTCGGGGCTCGGCTGATCCGCAAAAGCGGAACTTGCAGCGAGCTGCGCAGGGCAAGCACGTCCCATAAAGAAGGGCGATGCCACTAGTAGGACGATCCGTGTCCACCTGAAAAGAGCTTTCATGTACACCTCCCCTCTAGTTTCTAGTTGACGATCAATGCTGTCGTCACTGCGTTTGCAACGGAACTGGTGAGCCCCGGTAGTGCGGCGTAGCCAAAGTCCTTGAAGCCACTGCGCGGAATGACGAGCACATCCCCCGCGGCGAGTACCGGGTCCACTTCCTGGCTCTTCATGATTTTGTTCAAGTTCACGCGGATGGCCTGCACTCCAGTTGGAGTCTGCCTGACGATGGATGCATGCCCCATGGCGGCGGTGCGGTTATATCCTTGTACTAGCGCCAGCGCGTTTATCACAGTAAGGCGTTGACCGACCTGCATATAGAAGGCTCCGCCGTGCACTACATCGCCGACGACATAGAAGAGGGGAGCCCTCGAGACGACCACCGTATCTCCCGGCTCCACAGTTGTCATCTTCAGCACGGCAGAGTAGTCGGAGCTGGTGACGGGCACAATCAAGGGATGGTCAGCGTCATTGAGGTGAGTGATTGTTATGGTTGAACCTTCACTGGAGAGTGCGCCTCCAGCGGAGGCCAGCGCGTCGTACAGGGAGTGGGGTCCGAGTAAGGTGTAGATTCCAGGGGAATGGACTTCCCCAAGGACGGTGACGCCCTCGGTTGCATATTCCAAAATGGATACCATGACGCTGGGCTGCAGCATAATCTGGCTTTGCTGTAGGCGCGCCGCAATCGCAGCCGCAGCCGCGGTGACCTGCATCCCCTGCAGCCGAACCGACAAGCCAAAGGGCAGCGTGACTTGTCCGAGTTGATCGAGCCGGAACCTTCCGGAGAGTTCCGGAGTATCGAAGACTTCGACATCGACGAGGTCTCCGGGCCCAATCAGGATGTTCTGCAGGGACGAAAATTGCGGGATGATCTGGATGGGCTGGTGCACGGCGGCGACAGCGTCAGGGGAAGGCTGCAGTTGCGCCATTCCGACAATAGGAAAGAGGAAGGAGCACAGGAGAGTGAGCCGACGGGCATGCCCGGGCGCGTTCCCTTGGAAGCTGAATGGGTTTATCCGCATAAAGAATCTCCGGCTAGTTGTAATAATCATACCCGCCTTTACCGTAGTAACCGGAATCGCTACCGAGATTAGAGATGTCGTTGAGAAGCACGCCGGCGATGCGGGCGTGGGCTCTCTGGAGCACAGCCTTGGCGCGGAGCAATGCTTTGAGGGGAGTCACTCCGGCGCGAGCGACGAGAATGACAGTGTCTGCCCAACTGGCCAGTGGAAGCGAATCGCTGACTGTCAGGATTGGCGCCGAGTCGAGGATCACGAAATCGAACTGGCTCTCCCACTCGGCGATGAGGGAACGAAACCTAGCCGAGCCGAGTGCTTCGGAAGGAAAGGTAAGGGTCTTTCCTGCGGGGACGAATTGAAGGTTGGGAAGGGAGGGGATGGGGGTCAGGAAGTTGAGTTCGCCAATATCGCCCATGATGTACTCTCCGAGGCCGGACTCATTGGGAACCGAAAGATGGCGGTGGAGCGTCGGTCGCCGGAGATCGGCATCGATTAGAAGAACACGGCTGCCCCTTTGTGCCAGGACGACAGCGTAGTTGGCGCTGGTGGAGGACTTGCCCTCGCCCGGTAGGGAACTGGTCACCAGGATCGACTTCGACGGCCGGTCGATTGAGGAGAGCAAGACAGAGTTGCGCAAGGCCCGATAAGACTCTGCGGCGTGAGACTTGGGTTCGCGCAAGGCGATGAGCTCGGCAAGGGGTGCTTGCCCTGGGGGAGTTCCAGGAAGGTTAATGATCGGGGGAGAGGAGAGGTGAGGAACGCTGGCAAGGCTAACTAAACCCGAGCCTCGTTCAAGTTGAGAGACGCCTTGAATCTCATCAGCGACCGAGGCCATCAACAACGAAGCGCCGATGCCAGTAGCGAGCCCGAGCAGCAAACCAAGTGCGAGTACGACACCCTTTTTAGGCTCCACCGGGTCGATCGCAGCGCGCGCCCGATCGACGATCATGGTGTTGACCGAGTTGAGGCCGGCATCGACGCTGGCCTGTTGCAGTTTGTATTGCAACGTGTCGTACAGGTCTCTGCTGGAGGTCCCTTCCGCAACCAGAACGGCGTAGTCGGCCTGGGTCCGGTTGAGGGCGAAAGCCTTCTCCGTTTCGACTCTAAATTGTTCACGCAGCATGTCTTCCGTCTGTTTGGTGGCTTCGTAGTCTTCCTTCAGACGTCCAGAGGTGATCTTTACGTCATTGGCAATCTGCGAGCGAATCTGCGCCAACTGTTGCTTGATCTCTTCCAAAGGCGGATAGGCGGGTCCAAATTTGGCGGAGAGTTGGAGGTACTGTGCATAGAAAGTTGCCTCGCTGGCTTCCAGCGACTGGAGGTGAGGGTCAGGCAAAAGTGACGCCAGAATGGCAGGATCTCCGGTCGCCGCCGCTCGCATCTGGGCCTCTTTCACGATCCGATCCCCTTCGGCGTTCGTCAAGTGGTCATTGAGCAATCGGAGGCGATCAATGATGGTGTTGTTGGACGGATCCGTGCCGACTAAATTGTTCTTCTCCTGGAACGCCGCGAGTTTCTTCTGGGCGACTGCGGCGCGCTCACGGAGGTCATCCATTTGCCCGGAAAGCCAGACTCTCACCTGAACCACGGAGTTATAGCGGCTATCGAAGTTCTGACGAGTGTAGGAAGCGATCACCTGATTGATGAGAAGAGCGGCAATCTGCCCGTTACCATTACGAAAAGTGAGACCGATAAGCTGGGTTCCCTCGACCTGCTTGGCACCGAGTGAGTGGCGAAAACCGCTAAGGAGATTTTCCTCCTGTCGGGACAACTGCTGCTCGGTTGGCGAAAAGTTCATCTGGTTCTTATCGAAACCAGCGTACGTCTTGAATTGCTCAGGAGTTAGGGCGTTGAGAGCAGCAAGGGCGACCTGGTCGCTTTTAAGCACAGCCGTCTCGGTAGCGATCTCATCACCGGAGCCACCGCCCGCGAGCGAGAGGAGATCGCTGAGGCCGAGCGAACCGGCGCGGCCGGGGTCGATCCGGATCGTGGCACTCGCTTCGTATACCGGCTTTTTGACCGTGATGTAGGCGAAAGAACAAAGCAGGCAGATGACCGTGCAAGTGAAGATCAGCCACTTATTACTGGACAGGGTACGGAAGATATCGGGAAGGGAAACGCCTGCACTCTCTTCTTGAGCGACCGGGTTGTTCAAATCCATCTGCTCTGCGAAGTGACTGTCACCATTGGGTTGATTCATAAAGAGGCGTCCTAAGTTGAAAACTAGTTTGTGAAGCGGCCGAAGACGTTACCGGTTAGTCGCAATACGGCTAAGGCTGTTGTAACGATTGGGCGAGGCCGCTGCGGAAGTTGGTTGCGTCGAAGCGCTCGCATTGTCGCTGCAGGCCCTTGGGAGATAGTGATCGAGTTGACTGAGGCAGAGGTTTACGGCGTTGGTGAGAGAATCTTTGAGCTGCGATAGAAGAAGCGGTCGGCGGGCTTCCCATGGGCGACTCTGCGTCCACCGTCTCCAAGGCGACACCCATTGCGAGGGCCATGACCGGGGCGCGCTGCCGCCTCGATTGGGCTCGATACGGACCAACTCGAACTGCAACGAGCTCTTGATTCGGCATTTCTCTGAAGGCCCTCACGATCAACTCGACGCGTTTGTAAAGAACTAATAGAGAAGCGACCATGAAGAAGTTTTGCTTCTGCTCGACGAAGATAAGATCGTCGATACTGACAGGAGGACAAAGCACATGACGCTCGCTACGATAGTCGCAGATGGTGAAGAGATCAGCCGTAGGGTAGCCCTTAAACACTTGCTCAAGGACTCGCTCTGCGCCCCCCAGCTCCGTCAGCCAATCATGCACGCCAACAACTCTCAGCAGGGTTCTCCTCCTAGCGTTTAGGTTGATTTTTGAGGCTGCTACTTTCTAGCGGGGAGGAAGTATTGATAATCCCTCAAGAACGGATGCTATGATTTTCTGGACTCCCTTAACCATAGCATCAGTAGTACACTTTCGGGTGGCAATCTCTCTTCCAGCTCGGGAAAAGGCAGTCCGCGAAAACAGGGTCGGAACGTGGTTGTGCGATCCCGGCCCGCAAGCTAAGATACCGATCCGGTGTCACTAGCAACCCGGTTTGTTGATCCTCGAGCCCCCCAGCATCTGCCGCGCACACCGGACGACGAGCAGAGAAAGTTCGCCGCCGCCGAGCTGACCAGTTTGATCAACGAATAGGATCTTCACGCCAGCCCCTGCACGTAGACCTGTTTCACCCTCTCAGCGATATGAGGCCAAGAGTAGTTGGTCACTGCGTAGCGCCGGCAGGCATCGCTGTTGGGCAGGGTTCGCACTCCGGTAAGAAAGTCGCCGATGGTCTCGGCCATAATGGGAGTGGTCATGCCGTCGAAGACACACTCGGGCGCGAAGGGCCTGACTACCTCTGGCAAGCCGCCAACGGGCGTGACCAGCACGGGAGTGCCAGATGCGAGGGATTCGAGAGTGATCATGCCGAAACCTTCGAGCGCCTGCGTGGGAACGACGGTGAGGTCAGAGGCACGATAAGCGATGGGCAGGTCGGCGTCTTCAATGCGGCCAAGCTGGCGCACATTGTTCTGCAATCCAGCGACCTCGATGCGCTCGCGTAGCTCCGCCATGAGAGGACCTGTTCCACCGAGCAGAACCAGGACCTCGGGGACACGCTTGCGGATTTCGAGAGTGGCTTCGACCAGGTTCTCAAGACCCATCCTGCGCACCTGTCTGCGTACTGCCAGGATGATGGGCCGATCGGTCGGCCAGCCGAGGCGTTCGCGCGCCTGGACGCGTGTGAGGGAGTCGTTAAAGACATCGACATCGACACCTGCCGGAACCACGCGCACGATCTCATCGGCGACGCCGTAGCGCCTGACCAACTCTTCCTGGAAGGCGTGGGAGAGAACGATGATGCGGCGGGCTCGCTGATAGACGGTGCGCTCGATGAACGACTGCATCTTATATGCGAGCGAGGATTGTCCTTCTACACCAGCCTCGGCTGCCCATGGACCCTGGAAGTGAACGACGGTCGGCGTGGACCGCAGATGGTCGGCGAAGGCAAAGGTGTAGAGGGCAAAGTGAGATACGATCATGTCGGGCTTTTGTTCACGCAGAATGCGGAGCGCGGCCTGGCGGCCATGATAGAGCCGTGAGGGCAAGGGCGCCTTGGCAAGAGCGAAGGAGGTGATGACACCGCCAGTGGACTGGGCGACGCGCTCACTCCCGACGACGAGGCCCTGCACCTGGACGCCGATGTCCGGCAGATGCATCAAAAGTTCGGAGTAGACGCGGTTCAAGCCTCCTTGACGCTCCCCAAACCAGTCATTGCCCATTTGAAGCGTTCGAAGCTGAGTCGTTGCCATAGGTTCCCCCAAGCGTGAGCGTATGGCACCACTGCCGCTTGTCTTCAGTTGTAGGATGTCTATTTTTATTCTAGATGAGTATGTCCACTAGAGTATCGGGAACCGCCTCAGGCTAAGGTTTTAGCTTGCAGGGATCCGAACATGTAGGTCAGAGTTTGCTCGATGGTGAAACTTGGCAGATCGGGTATGAGTTGCTTGAAGTGCCCCGGATTGCCGACCAAAGAAGGGAGTTCATTGGGACGAACCCAGGCTGGATCTACCTCAACATGCAGCTTGTGCCCAGAGATCCGGGAGGCTAGCTGCAAGATGTCTAACAGGCGATGCCCTACCCCGGTGCAGATGTTGACCGTAGCTCCCGACGGAGCGGTCTCCAGCAAGGCGCGATAGGCCTGGGCTACCATGCGGACGTCGTTGAATTCGCGCTCGATGTCGAGATTACCAAGTCGAATTTCCGCTTTCTTTCGAGCGAAGTGGCTTACGATCTTGGGAATGACGAAGTCCTCGCTCTGCCCGGGACCGGTGTAGTTGAAGGGCCGGGTGAACACGAGCGGGAGCCGGTCCAGCCAAGTCCGGGACATGTGTTCCATCGCCAGTTTGCTGGTTGCGTAGTGGTTGACGGGAGCAGGGGGAAAGTCCTCGCCAACGAAAGGCAGCGGGTTGATTCCATAAACATTGGAACTGCTGGCCAGGATGACCTTCTTTGGTTCGAGACCGTTTTGCGTCAGGGCTTCCAGGAGATTGAGCGTCCCGAAAAGATTAACCCGGTAAAAATCCCAAGGCTCCCCATGACCGACGAATGCGACCGCTGCGAGGTGGATCACAAAGTCAGGCCGGACCATGGGCATTGCTTCGCGCAAGGAGGCCGGATCGGAGATGTCACCATGGACCTCACCCGGGCCGGGTGTGTCTTGCACCAGGCCGATGACTTGATAACCTGACTGAACCAGCGCTTCGCGTACATACCTCCCGGTGAACCCGCGGCTTCCAGTAAGCAGGACTACGCTGGTGCTACTCATCAGGAAGTGTAGCCTTTGGCGTTGCGTTGAAGGTCGGCGGCGACCATCAATTGGCAAAGCTCTTCGAGTGTCGTCTTTGCCTCCCAGCCAAGAACAGACTTAGCCTTGGAGGCGTCGCCGATGAGTAACTCGACTTCAGCTGGCCGGTAGAATTTGGGATTGACTTGGACGATGGTCTTGCCGGTCGCGGCGTCGACAGCCTTCTCGCTCTCTGCCGAGCCGCTCCACTCGAGGCTCACCCCGATGGACTTGAAGGCAAGTACGGCAAATTCGCGCACGGACTGCATGCGATTGGTCGCCAAGACGAAGGTATCTGGCGTATCAATTTGCAGCATGCGCCACATTCCTTCGACGTACTCCTTGGCAAAGCCCCAATCACGTTTCGCATCGAGGTTTCCAAGTTCGAGCACATCCAGAAGTCCGAGCTGGATCTTGGCGACTGAATCGGTGATCTTGCGAGTAACGAACTCACGCCCACGCAGGGGAGACTCATGGTTGAACAGGATCCCGCTCGTGGCAAAGATTCCGTAGGATTCGCGGTAATTCACTGTCGACCAGTGAGCGAAAAGCTTGGAAACGCCATAAGGACTGCGAGGATAGAAGGGGGTCGATTCCTTTTGAGGAACTTCCTGCACTTTCCCGAACATCTCTGAGGTGGAGGCCTGGTAGAACCTGATCTTTGGGTTCACGATGCGAATGGCTTCGAGAAGGTTGAGAGCGCCGAGGCCGGTGGTCTTTCCGGTGGTGATTGGCTGATCGAACGAGACGCCAACGAAGCTCTGCGCGGCGAGGTTGTAGACCTCTTCGGGCTCACATTTTTGCAGCAGCCGGATGCTGGTGGAGGTATCGGTCAGGTCATATTCGACGAGATGAAGGTTGGGATGGAACTCGGCGCCGAGCTCCTGGATACGCCAAAGGTTTACGCTGCTGCATCGCCTGAAGGTTCCGTAGACTTCGTAACCAGCACCAAGCAGAAAATGAGCGAGATAGGCTCCATCCTGCCCTGTTATCCCTGTAACAACGGCCCTCTTCATGTTTGGAGCATACCAGAGTCATCCGAATAAACAAGCACTTCCGATGAAACAAATACTTCCAGACACCAATGAACGTCGACAATGCAGAGTCTGGAAGAGTCACTGCGGAGGAGCTAGAACGCGAGTGGAATGGGTGGGTTCAGCAGACCAAGCGCGGCGTAGTAGGTTTTGTCTCTTCCTTTACAGAGATAGGCTTGATGCTACGAAGCGATCTTCCTCTGGACTGATTGCTGGATGACGGTTACGAACTTCGCGGCAAGGTGCGATTGCTCGTAGTCGCGCCGCACCGACTGGCGTCTGCTCGGCGAGATGCAGATGTAATTCTGATTGATGGCAAGGACACACGCGTGACTGATAACTAGCAATTTCAAAGGAGTTTCGCTCGCGGTTGAACTTGCGTCGGCGCACAGAGTTCAATGGTTGATGCTAGAGCCACTTGGCCCCGTGATTAAGTTCGTCGTTACTCCACTGCTGAGAAACTCAGGAGGACTTTGCGAGCGCCTCATATAGATTGAGATATTTGCGCGTTGTCACCGCCCAATTCATCTGCTGCGCCTGTGTCAGGGCGATGCCACTGAGTTCTTCGCGTAGTGCGGGCGATTCCAAAAGCTGCGTGATTTGTTTCGCCAATGCCTCCGCATCATTCGGATCCGATAGTAGCAGGCAGGCCTCGAAGAAGTCTTCCCCTTCAGCGATGAAGGCCGACGCGATGACGGGCAATCCGGAAGCGAGCGCTTCCATCAGCACCAGGGGGTGGGCCTCGTAGCGCGAAGGAAAGACAAACATATCGACGGAACGCATTAAAAGCGCCACTTCCGAAGTCTTCCCTAAAAAAAAGACACGGTCGGCGATTCCCAATTCCCGTGCCAAAGCAGGGTAGGGACTACCGGCCGGATCTCCCGCAATTGCAAGACTCAAAGGTGGTAGCTTGGGCATGGCCCGGAGAACAGTTTCCAGGTTCTTTCGCGGGGTCCGGATGTCCCCAACGAACAAGCCGCAATGGCCTTGTTCGGGTAGGCCAAAATGAGCTCGATCACCCTTCCCACGATGAAAGACCTCAGTGTCGACACCGTTATAGATAACGTGAATCTTGTCAGCGTCAATCCCAAGATCCTGAACTTCGCGGCCAGTTCGCCGTGACACCGCCACAATCGCTTTCGCACGAGAATAAACAGATCGCTCAATACGGGCATTGAACCATGTGAAGAAATTCTGATAAATCGCGTAAGGGCGCGCCGTGGGCATATGGAATGGATAACTCGGATGCTTGTACCAACTGCTGTGCACAAAGTGCGCGGCAACAATGTCGACCGCTTCAAACGTAACGAAGCCATTCGCCTGGACCACGTCAAACCTGGTTCTATTCTTCCTGAGCCAGCGTGCGCTTCTTACAGCGAACATCCAGTTCCGCATGAATTGAGTGGGGATCGAGCTCTCTTGAATCTTCACGAAGATGGCGTTGGGGTGACTCGACAACTTCTCGGAACACTCATGGCCGACCATCGTGAGTTCGTGGCCCGCATCGAGCACTGCCTGTGCAACTTCGAAATTGACTCGACCCTGTCCGTCCCGAAAACCGAAAAGATGAGCAATCATGGCGATTCTCACTTGCACCCCTGTTCGAGCATTCTGCTGCGAAGGCCTGCGGACCTCCTGAGTGGACGGACACTAGCGCATTTTGTTTAATGCGCAGCTGCCCAACCCGATCAACCCAGGCTCTGATCTGTCGTACTGCTAGAATACAGAAACCCGCCATCCATGGCTTGAGATGCCAAGGAGATAGATGCCAAGTTTGCTCCAGCGAATGCTGCAGGCGAAGATGCAGACCGCTGCTGCAAGTCTTACCGTCGTCTCTAATCAGGCTCATCTTCCAAGGGAATTCTGGCTCAAACTCGAGGTCAAATTCCTAAGCTTGTTCATCATCGGGGAGAAGATCAAGGCGCTTTTCACAAGGCAGATCGCTCCCTATGTGCACTTGGGCAACAATCTGAACTTGGGCCTTGGGTTAATGTTATGAGAATCTCCGTCATCGTTCCAACTTATCGTCGCACTGCGGATCTGGCGCGCTGCCTGCAAGGTCTCGCTGCCCAGCAGCTGCCGGCAGACGAAATTCTCGTCATTGTCAGAGATTCCGATGACGAAACCCATTCATTTTTCAGCGGCCAAGCACCGCAACTAGCAGTGCGTTTGGTGGAAACGACTGTACCAGGCGTGGTCGCTGCCTTGAACGCGGGGTTGACTGCCGCGAGCGGTGAAATCCTGGCTATCACAGATGATGATGCCGTACCGAGAAGCGACTGGCTCGCCCGCATTCACAAGCATTTTGTAGAGGACGATACGCTTGCAGGGGTTGGCGGCCTGGATATCGTACACACGCCCGACGGGATTTTAGAGGGGAACAGGACCAGGGTCGGGCAGGTGCAATGGTTCGGCCGTCTAATCGGAGACCATCATCTCGCGGGCCATACTCAACAGTTTGTAGACTTCCTTAAAGGAGTCAACATGGCCTACCGCAAGGCCGCTGTGCGCGGCTTGGAGTTCGATACGTTCCTGCGCGGGAAAGGCGCTCAGGTGAGTAACGAGCTGGCCTTCTGCCTGGCGTTGAGGGCCAGAGGTCTCAGGCTATTCTATGATTGCACGGTGATCGTGGATCACTACCCTTCCGTTCGGTTTGATATTGATCAACGGGAAGGGCGTGAGTATGAAGCGCTTGAGAACGCGTCGTTCAACATGTACTGGTCGCTCTCGCAGTACATGAAGCTGGGAATTCGCCGGACCTTAGCCCTGTGGTGGGCGCGATGGATCGGTAGCGAAGGCCGCCCCGGTTTACTCCGTGAGTTTCTCGCCCAATTCGGCTCCAATCGGAAGCGTCGCAATATTGCGCGCGCAGCTCGCAGCGGCCGACGCCAGGCGGCTGCATTCGCGGTCACAAAAAGCGTGCGAGCCAATGATTAACGCTAGGCACGCCACAGACTTTTGATGAATTAGCTGGATTTTTCCTATGGAAAACGAGTTTAGGAAACGAGTAGGTTTGGTGATGCCTCTCGGACAGCGACAGGGTGTGGTAAGAACGTCGGATACGTATACGTCTCCGGCAGCATGTTGAAGATGATTTATTTGACTAAGAACGAGCTCCAGGCAAGACTAAACCGGTCTCGTCTTGACGACTTCGAAGTGTCGCTTCAAGCGCAGGAAGGGCGTTTCCAACCAACGGTAGGAGATGGCTGCCATCGCAATCGTCAGAGCCAGGCCGAATACATCTTTAGCCACAGCCACACTCGGCGAACCAGCGGCAGATTTGAGGAGGGCGGAAAGGATATAGGCCGCAAACGAGAGCCCCCAGATATGAAAGACGTAGAGACCGTAGCTTATTTTTCCAAGATAGACGAGGGAGCGAGGAATGTGGCCCGCAAATCCGAGAGTTGCTACGAGGACCACGGAGCACCCTAGCATCACCATGAGGTAAGCAACAATGGTTGGGACAGGACCTCTAGAGGTGAAGAGGTATTCCGAGCTGAAACACAAACCGCTTCCAGCCGCGAACATTAAAAAGCGTGTGCCGTAATTCAGCCGTGGTGTAGGGCGATCGGAAAATAGATATGCCACCATGATCCCGGCGCCAAACATGATGAATTGAACTCCGCTGTTGTACCAGAGCGTCTCCCTGCTCTCGCCTAAGTGGGACGCGTAGGTCACCGTGGCGATCATCACGACTAAAATGGCGGCGAAAACGCAGGGGAGCCAGCATAGCTTGATGCTCCGCGCGATCATAGGAAACATGAGATAGAACTGTTCTTCCACAGAAATGCTCCACAAGTGAAAAATCTTGAGGGGTCTGATATCGACGTGGATATGAAAGACGTTTAGATTGCCTGCCAAAAGAACATAGGCTGCTATCGGAGCCGCCCCAGGAAACCCTCTCACGGCTGTGTAGGCGATGAATGCCAATGCAAGCGCACAGAAATACAGGGGCCAGATACGCAGGATCCGACGACGATAGAAGCTTGCTAAGTCCAGAGTGCCTGTCACGGAACGCTCCCGAATTATGAGAGTCGTAATGAGATATGCACTCAACAGGAAAAATAGACATACGCCATCAGCCATGCAGTGGGTCAATGGGTACAGAATGCTGTTCACAGTGATTCCGCCAGCAAGACGGCGGCCGCTGAAACGAGCGGGGCTGACATGGAAAATGAAGACTAGAAGGAATGCGAAGAAGCGAAGGGCATCCAACTCCGGTCGATAGAAGGTCTTGCGTGTAGTTTTCGGTTGGCCAGGATCCAGTTGCTGCGTTGGCGTCGTCTCACTTGCTTCAATAGCCATCCAGACGGGTCCTCCTGCTGTTGATTCATGGCGGCGAATCCATGAGGGCTGATATGTTCCGCGCGCGGCACGCCGGTGTCCCACGAGCGCGAAGCTACCAAGAAACGCACGGTGCAATCGCCAGATTTTGAGGATTCTTCGGACGCAAAACGATTTCAGATTGATTGTTCCGCTCGTCCGTCGTTGCATGGTCAGCAGGCTGGTGATGAGATAGGAACTCAGAAAAAAGAAGAGGCTGAGACCGAAGCCCACCTTATCCAGCACGAGAATTGCGACTGCTAAAAACCTTAGGCCAAGATGCCTGAGCACTTTGGCGTCTGTAGGGGTGTTGTAACATGCCATGAATCTAAGGCAATCAAGTTGAGGATGGTAGAATTTCGGCCGCACCGAAAGACTGGCTGCGTGGTCTGGAATGCTCCGCTCAAGTTCGACTCGCGTCAGAATGTTTTCCATATCCTGGATTTAACGTATCGACGCGCCAACGGCTTGAGTACGAAGTCTGGTAGGAGCGAGGCGTTTCGCGCTTTGTGCTGTGATCTCATACGGACGCGGTCGTGACAAGGCGCCAATCACGAACCATACCAATGGAGCGATCCCATACTGCCCCAGCGCAATCCAGCCTCCACCCATTGCGGCCAGAATTCCAAGTACGGGAAGCGCAAGATGTTTTGCGGAGGATCTGCCAAATATGATGGCTCGTCGGAGAACGAGTAATATCGTTGCGAGGTAAGTCAGGCCTCCAATAAAGCCCATGGACAGGAATGCATCGCTGATGTCGATCTCTGAGCTGCCGAGTTTTTCGTCGCTGCTGCCACTACCTTCGGCAAACTTCAAACCTAGGGTGGTGGACCCAAGGCCATTCCCGATGGGATTAGTAAACCCCCGAAGAATACCCTCGGTGAAAATTTGCGAGTGCATCCCGGCGGTCGAATATTTTTTATCGAAAGGATGGGAGAGACCGCCAACCTGATGCTGAGTCGAGGCCTGTGCGGCGGATGTCTGCTTTCCCGTAGCATCGCCGCCGCCAATTTGTGAGAGTGCAAGCGCAAGCGCGCCGATCCCAACTGCGAGCCCGATCGGCAGACGCACAGCCCATCCACGCCCACTGCGATTACTCAGTGCCCAGGAGATCGCAACCGAGAATAACAATTTCACAATAGAGGTACGTGACGATGCCAGGAACAAAGCCGTTGCGACAAGGGGAAAGAAGAGGCCGTACACACGCTTGCCGGCGAAGAAAGCAGCAAGCGTGAACGCACTCGTGACCAGCAGGAGATCGGCGTACTCAACTCCGTTAACCGAGAAACCAAAGGAGCGGATAAATCCGCCCCCAAGATTGAGGGCGTGATAGTGATCGATCACAGCCGCGACCCAGGCCGACTCCCAGGGAAGAAAGCCGACGTAGGTTTGGCAGAGGCCAAGTGCGGCAGCGAGTACGCCAAGAGGAAAGAGGACCCGATAGAGTACTGCGAAGAGGACCTTGTCCGTGCCGTAACGCCGCCCAATCCAAAACCAAAGCATCGGTACGAGGTAGAACATCGCGCCGGCCAAACCAACTGTGACGGGTCCTTGGCGCGGGTTGAAGATCTCAAGGCTCATGACGACCATCAGGGTCAGAACAGCTTTGGAGATGGAGTCTTCTAAGCGAACGCGGATGAGGAGTGGCACGGCGAGGATCAGGCTCAGCAGGGGACCGACCAGAAGCAGCGTATCGAAGGTGGGGTAGCCGAGAAACATTCCCGGGATGCGGCGGATGTCCCCCAACAAAAAAAGGTAAGCGATGGTAATACAGATACCTAGCTCCGGCCGGGCAAGAGCGATGCCGATCATCACGATTGAGACCAGGAGCGTAACCAGGAGGTTCATCTGACCTTGCCAGAGGAGCCACAGCAAAGGAACGAGACAGGTAAGTGCGTAAAACCACACGCGAGCAGCTGCCGGAATATTAATACCGCTCGGCATGGTGACAGCTCTGGCCATAGATGAAGGAACTCGGGTGTGACTCGGTAACCAGATTATACAGTTCGTGCATGCATGAGCTTAGGCGAGCTGCGCCCCTCGCTCGTCGACTCCCGGACCGGAAGGCTTACGGAGTGGCGCTAAGCCCAAAGGGACGAGCAGGTGAACCCGTTGCAATGCGAGGTGAAAGACGAAGGGAATGAGAACTCCTGCGGCGGTGCCAAGCAGCAGTTGCGTCCAGAGGCTCGATAGGCCCAGGTGCGATAGAGCCACCCTGGTTGCGGCGCCGACCAGGACATGAAGAATATAGATGGTGAAGGAGGCCTGCCCAAGGCTAACCAGCATCCCGCTCAGCGAGGCGTTGAGACTGTCGAGCAGGTGGCTGAGCGTGATGATGAGCAGAATGCCTGCGATTCCCGCGGGAAGCGATGGAAGCGCGTAGGGCTGATCGTTTGCCGGGCCCCGGCCAACGTGCGCACAGAGCAATAACGCACCGGTTAGTCCCAGAGTGGAGAAAAAGGCGGTCCTCTGGGTTGGGTGCCAGTTAAGCAAGAGGCTGCTTGTCCATACACCGACGACGTAAAACGGGAACATTTCGGCGACAGCTCCCACCAGACCGTTCGAGATCCAATGCAGGCTCAAAAGACCCGCGCCAGCGCACAGCATGAGCGCCCAATGCCGACCCTTGCATAAGAATGCAAGAAAATGGCAAGCGAACAACGCATAAAGGAACCAGAACTGGCCAATAGGACGCCACAAAAGGAAGGCAAGGGACTTAGCCGCATGGGGTGTGTTGATCATATGGGGGAGCAGGACCTGGATCGATCCTTGGATGAGCGACCACAGCATGTATGGATAGGCGACCGTCCACAGCTTGTCTTGCAGGAAGCGTCGGGGCCCCTTTCGCATGGAGTGAACGACGTTCAGACCAGCTAGAACAAAGAAAAGGGGCATGTGAAACGTGTAGATCGTGTATTCCGCTGCCGCCAAAAATCCCTCGCGGACATCTGCATGGGAGAAGGAGAGACCGATGAGGACATGACCGAATACCACGAGGATAATCCCTATCCCCCGCGCAATGTCGATCCACGCAATCCGCTGGTTGGCAGCCAATCAAAGTCCCCTTGGGTGGCTCGGTAGAGGAACGACCGGCTACAAATACCTTACCGCATTCCACTTGTGGCACTTTCATT